>JBPPMV010000434.1:0-3632 GCA_051306235.1 Mycobacterium sp.
CCCAGCGCGCCTACCACCCCAGAACCCTGCTCATGACGCAACCCGGCCGCAAAGCCCGACCGCTACCACCCTCAATGAAAATCGAAGCTAGTGAGACGTATCAACCACGTAGCGGCGAGCCAGTGTTTCAGCAAGTCTGCTCGTATGTTCGACGATGTCGACTTGACTTACGTCGACAAGTAGTCCTGCGTGCCAGGCGCTGATCAGTTCGACGAAGCCGCCGACCGCTACGAAAGTGTCCATGCGCAAGGCCATTTCGTCTGCGTCGGGCCTCAAATGTGGTCGGCTGGCCGCCATGACGAGTTGGGTGGCTTCCTGCAAGGCCGCCCCACGACGATCTTGCAATGTTGAACTGCCGACGTGTTGCGTCAGCAGAATCTGGGCTCGGCCGGCATCTTGCGCGATGCGGAGAACGACGATCGAGATCGCGGCACGAATTGTCTCGACAGGTGGTTGACCGACGCGTTCGGCAAATGTTGCCGAAACCTCGCCGAGCATCTCGTTTCGGACACCGTCCCACGCCGCCACCAGTAACTCATCGCGGGTCTTGAACTCCTCATAGTAATAGCGATCGTTCAACGCGGCTCTGGAGCAGACCCCACGCATGGTCACCGCAGCCCATCCGCTCTCCGTCCAGATATCTGTTGCCGCGGCGACTAGGCGCTGCCGCCGGTCAGCCCGTCGTTCGGCGCCTGTACGCCCGCCCCACCTTGCTGCCTTCGTCCGCACGCATACATCTTGACAAAGACTAGCCACCCCCGCCAAACTGGTGGCATGCGACCACAATTGTGTCCACTGCCACCAAGCGGCAGCAGATTGGCTTGGCTCACCGGTTCAGCGTGGCCCAATCTGCAAAGGACTCGGTACTGATGGTTTTCCTGTGGTTTGGTAACTCGCCCCGCAGAAGTCACCGCGCGAACGCGGTTGTTACGGGGGCGGGCAGCGGAATTGGGCGCGCCTTTGCGGTAGAACTCGCCCGCAGAGGTGGACGGGTGGTATGTGCCGACATCGACCCGGTGCGTGCTAAGGAGACGGTCGGTCTCGTCGTCCAAGCGGGCGGTGAGGGCCTCGACATCGTGTGCGATGTCTCTGAAGAAGGACAGGTCCGCGAACTTGCCGACGGCGCGGAGGAGTGGTTGGGGGAGCCACCCAGCCTGGTGATCAACAACGCGGGCATCGGAGTCGGCGGCAATGTCATCGGAGCGACGTCCAGGCGCGACTGGGAGACGACGCTCTCAATCAACTTGTGGGGAGTGATCTACGGCTGCGAGATCTTCGTACCTCGGCTTCGCGCGAGGGGCAGCGGGGGAATAATCAACGTCGCGTCGGCTGCAAGTTTCGGAGCGGCGCCCCGGATGGGTGCCTATAACGTCAGCAAGGCTGGCGTGCTCTCGCTGTCCGAGACTTTGTCGGCCGAACTGAGTGGTACCGATGTGGGGGTGACAGTGCTGTGCCCGACATTTGTTAAGACGAACATCGTCGATAATCCGGGTATAGAGGAGTCGGCCGCTAAGCTGGCGACAAACTTGATGAAGTGGACGGGCGTGTCGGCGGAATCGGTTGCGCGCAAAACATTGGATGCGAACGACCGCGGCCAGTTGCACGTCTTACCTCAAGTAGACGCGAAGATTCTCTGGCTCGTTAAGCGCGCGGTGCCTGCCACGTATACCCGTGCGCTCGGTTTGGTTGAGCGAATCGCGCGCTAAGTCACTTCAGACAAAAGGACAAAAGGAGACTCCAATGGCATTCAAATACAGCGATATGCTCGAGACGATCAAGAATCGGCAGTGGGCGCTGGCCGACATCGATTGGGATGCGCCGGGCGCCGATAAAATCACTGATGAGCAGCGACCCGAACTGAAACAGTTCATGGCGGACGTGGTGTGGATAGAACACGTTGGGGCGCGCGCCTTCGCCGCCATGGCGCCGAAGGCGCCGTTCGAAGCTCTAGGTGAGATCTACCGGTATTTCCATGCCGAGGAGCAGCGGCACGCCAACGCGGAGCTGGCGCTCATGCAGCGGTGGGGAATGCTCGAAGAAGGGGAAATCCCGGTGCCGAACAAAAATATTCGGCTGGTTATCGAGTGGATCGATCGATACGCCGAGGCCCTTCCGCTGACGGTGATCGGAGCGGCGATCCCCGCCTTGGAGACTGCGCTTGACGGGGCATTGCTCAAGTTTCTTCTCGACGAGGTGCAGGATCCACTGTGTGCCGAGGTCTTCAATAAGGTCAACAACGACGAATCGCGGCACCTGGCAGTCGGATTCCAGGTTCTGAACGACCTCGGCGCCAGCCCGATGCGAATTCACGCGACGCAGACGATGGGGGCGCTTATCGACCCGAGAATCCTTCTCGGCGGAGTCCTCTACGTGCCGTTGCTCACCAGGATGCTGACCAACCTCAACGCCATGGGGTTGTCGGAGGAGAAGCTGTACAACGCGGTGATGCGATACGAAAACGTAGGCGATCGTAGTGAGTTCACGCGCCGCGTTCCCGGCTACCACATTCTGAAGGCTCACATGTCTGCGAGCATCAAGCGTTCTCAGCCATTGCATTACATTTCGCAGCGGCTGGGCACCGCGATCGACCGCTTCCCCACCGAAGTGCTCGGTAAGTCACCGACGTGGACAGAAGAGCTGACGTACGAACCGGTGGCCAAATGAGCGACAACACGGCCATTTTGATCGTCGGTGCTGGTTTCGCCGGCCTGGGAACCGCAATTCGGCTGCTACAGCAAGGTATTGACGATTTCGTCATACTTGAACGCGCCGACGAGGTGGGTGGCACCTGGCGCGACAACACATATCCTGGCGCGGCTTGCGATATCCCGTCGCTACTCTATTCGTACGGGTTCGAGCAGAATCCGAACTGGTCCCGCGCGTATTCCGGCAGCGCCGAGATACTGGACTACATCAAGACGATGGTGGATAAGTACTCGCTGTCGCGTTTCATCCGCTTCGGAGTGAGCGTCACCGATCTGGAGTTCGACGACGAAACCGCATTATGGACAGCGCAGACAGCTGACGGCCCGCAGTTCAAGGCGCGCATTGCAGTGATGGCCAGCGGACCGCTGGCGAACGCGAGCTTTCCCGACATCCGCGGACTGGATACCTACCTTGGTCACAAGATCCACAGTGCGCGTTGGGATCACGACTACGACATGAGCGGTAAACGTGTCGCCGTGGTCGGAACCGGCGCCAGCGCGGTTCAGATCATCCCTGAACTGGTGAACACTGCACGCTCGGTGAAGGTGTTCCAACGCACCCCCGGGTGGGTCCTGCCTCGGCCCGACTTCTCCCATCCGCAGTGGGCGCGCACGGCGTTTCGGCGAGTGCCTCTATTACAGAATGCCGCACGGCAGGCGTGGTTCTGGGTGCACGAGCTGATGGCCGTCGGGATGGTCTGGGATACTCCTGTCACCACTGGCATCCAGCTGGTGGCGAAGGCGAATTTGCGGAGGCAGGTTTCGGATAGCTGGCTCAGGCGCCAGCTGACGCCGAACTTCCGCGCCGGCTGCAAACGGATGCTGATGAGCAGCGATTACTACCCGGCTCTTCAACGCGACAACTGCAAGCTCGTCTCATGGCCGATCGCGACCCTGTCGCCGAATGGCATACGGACCGCAGATGGC
>JBPPMV010000435.1:0-14534 GCA_051306235.1 Mycobacterium sp.
TCGGTGGCAACCTCGGTGGAGGCCGCGCGGGAGTTCATCGCGGACTGCAGCCGGCCGAGGTGCCGGGTGAGCTGACGACCGGCCAATGCCAGGCCGAACAGGAACGTCGCGAGCACCGCCAGCAGCGTCCAACCGAACCCGATGGTGTACACCAGGCCGACCAGCACTGCCAGTTCGACCAGCAGGTACACCAGGAACAACCGCTTGATCATGTAAGAACAACGCCCGAGGCGTCGAACCAGTTCCACACGCGCTCTCAGGCCCCGGGGACGGGCTCGATCTCGACCGCGGCGTGCACCTTGTCGACACCGCCACGGATCTTGGCCTGCGGGATCCACCACCACGCATGCCACCAGTAGCGTCTGGTGACCATGTCGAACACCCGCCGCGTCTCGGACTTCGGCAGGTTCCGTGCGACGGCCTCCACGGGTTCGCCCTTGACCTTGCCCAGCACACCGCACTTCTGGATGGTGACCCGCGGGGTGTTGTTGATGCGCTTGGTCTTCCAGGAACCGTCGTCGGTGCTGATCAACAACTTGCCTTCGTGGGGCACCGCCCACACCGGGGTGGGCTTCGGGCGACCGTCCTTGGTGAAGGTGGTCAGCAGCAAATACTTCTCGCGATAGACATCATCGAACGTCGGGGCCATGGGACAAGTTCACCACGCCGGAGGATACGGTGCCCAGAAGGCAACCTGCTCAGAAGATGACGGTCTCGTTGTCGTGCCGGACGACACGGTCCTGGCAGTGCCAGAGCACGGCCCGCGACAGCACCGCCCGCTCCACATCGGCACCCAGCCGCACCAGATCCTCGACCGTGTGGGTGTGATCGACGCGCACCACGTCCTGTTCGATGATCGGTCCCTCGTCGAGGTTCTCGGTCACATAGTGCGCGGTCGCGCCGACCAGTTTGACCCCGCGCTCCTTGGCCCGCCGATAGGTGTTCGCCCCGACGAAGGCCGGCAGGAACGAATGGTGGATGTTGATCAGCGGTGCGTCGACGGCCGCCAGGAAATCCGGGGTGACGATTTGCATGTAGCGGGCCAGCACCACCAGATCGACGTTGCCGCGCAGCAGTTCGAGTTGGCGGGCCTCGGCCTGTGCCCGGGTGTCCCGGGTCGCCGGGATGTGCACGAACGGGACGCCGAAGGGCCGCACCTGTTCGGCCAGCTCGGCATGGTTGGCGATCACCATCACCACGGTCATGTCCAATTCACCACGGCGGTTGCGCCACAGCAGATCGAGCAGGCAGTGATCGGCAGTGGACGCCAGGATCGCCACCCGTTTGGGCCTGGCCGCGTCGGTGAACCGGTAGTCGATGCCGAACTCCGGGGCGATGGAGGTGCCGAACCCGCGTTCCAGTTCGGGGCCCGCGGCAGCCAACCCGGGTAGGTGGAACACCGTGCGCTGCAGGAACACTCCGCCCTCGGGCTGCGTCGAATGCTGGTCCAGCGAGATGATGTTCGCGCCGGCGCCGGTGAGGAAGGTCGACACCGCGGCAACGATGCCGGACCGGTCCGGGCAGCGCAGCAGCAACCGGCCGATGTCCTTGTAGCGAGCGGTCTTCGGCGATCCCGCCGGGTGGCTGCCGGTCATCTACGCGGCCGCGCGAAGCTCCAGCGCGAGGTTGTTCTTCATGCCGCCACGCAGTTTCGAGAACAGATTGAAGACCTTGCCGAACAGCCCGTACCGCTTGCCGATGCCCTCGTAGGTCCGGGCCAGCGCGGCCTGGTCGAGGATGGCGGCCACCGCGTCGACCTGTTCACTCTTGGGGTTACCGCGCCGGTCACAGGCCGCCAACGTCACCCGCGGGGTGTTCCGGATCCGCTTGACCTTCCAGGCACTGGCCTGGGTGAGCACGAGCAGCCGGTCCCCCTCGGGCACCGCCCACACCGCGGTGGGTTTGGGCCTGCCGTCCTTGGTGAACGTGGTGAGCAGGACGTATTCGGCCTTGGCGACGTCGGCGAAGGTGAGAGCCATGGCGTAATCCTATGTTGCTCACCCCGGTGCGGTCAGATCGGCGGATCAGCCTTCCAGTTCGCCTTCGGTCTCCAGCAGCACCTGACGCAGACCGTCGAGGGTGGCGGCATCCGGTGCCGCCCACATGCCGCGCCCGGCCGCCTCGAGCAGGCGCTCGGCCATCCCGTGCAGCGCCCACGGGTTCGACTCGTTCATGAACTTGCGGTTCTCGTCGTCCAGCACGTAGCTCTGGCTGAGTTGTTCGTACATCCAGTCCGCCATCACATGCGCGGTGGCGTCGTAACCGAACAGATAGTCGACGGTGGCGGCCATCTCGAACGCGCCCTTGTAACCGTGCCGCCGCATGGCATTGATCCAGCGCGGATTGACCACGCGGGCCCGGAAGACGCGGGTGGTCTCTTCACTCAGGGTCCGGGTGCGCACCGCGTCCGGGCGGGTGTTGTCGCCGATATAGGCGGCCGGATCCTTGCCGGTGAGCGCACGGACGGTGGCGATCATGCCGCCGTGGTACTGGAAATAGTCGTCGGAGTCGGCGATATCGTGCTCACGGGTGTCGGTGTTCTTCGCCGCGACCGCGATCCGCCGGTACTGACGGTTCATATCGTCGGAGGCCGCCGCACCGTCGAGTCCGCGGCCGTAGGCGAAGCCACCCCAGGCGGTATACACCTCGGCCAGGTCTTGATCGTCGCGCCAGTTTCGGCTGTCGATGAGCTGGAGCAGGCCGGCGCCGTACGTTCCCGGCTTCGACCCGAAAATCCTTGTGGTGCTCCGACGTTCGTCGCCGTGCTCGGCCATGTCGGCCTGCGCGTGGGCGCGCACGTAGTTGTCTTCGGGGCTCTCGTCGAGGGCGGCCACCAGCGCAACGGCATCGTCGAGCATCGTCACGACATGCGGGAAGGCGTCCCGGAAGAAACCGGAGATGCGAACAGTCACATCGATACGCGGTCTGCCCAATTCGTCGAGCGGAATGGCCTCCAGGTTCACCACCCGCCGCGATGCGTCATCCCAGATCGGGCGCACGCCGAGCAGAGCGAGAACCTCGGCGATGTCATCGCCGGAGGTCCGCATCGCCGAGGTCCCCCACACCGACAGACCGACCGAGGGCGGCCAGTTGCCGTAGTCCTCGCGGTACCGGGCCAGCAGCGAATCGGCCATGGCGACACCGGTTTCCCAGGCCAGCCGGGACGGCACCGCCTTGGGGTCCACCGAGTAGAAGTTGCGTCCGGTGGGCAACACGTTGACCAGCCCGCGCAGTGGCGAACCGGACGGACCCGCCGGGATGTAGTGCCCGTCGACCGCCCGCAGCACCGCCTCGATCTCCCCCGCGGTACCGCGCAGCCGTGGCACCACCTCGGTGGCGGCGAAGTGCAGGATCTGGCGGACGACGGGATCGTCGGTCAACCCGTCGACGGCGGCGGCATCCCAGCCGCTGTCCTGCAGGCCGGCCACCAGCGCCCGGGCCGTCTCCTCGGCAATATCGACCTTCACGCGGTTGTCGGTGCCGTCCTCGGTCAGTCCGAGCGCCTGCCGCAGGCCGGGCACCGTGTGCTCGCCACCGAAGAGCTGGCGGGCCCGCAGGATCGCCAGCACCAGATCCAGTTCGGACTCCCCGACGGGTGCCTGGCCGAGGATGTGCAGGCCGTCGCGGATCTGGACGTCCTTGATCTCGCAGAGCCAGCCGTCGACGTGCAGCAGCATGTCGTCGAAGGAATCCTCGTCGGGACGGTCCTCCAGCCCGAGATCGTGGTCCATCTTCGCCGCGCGCATCAGGGTCCAGATCTGCTGACGGATGGCGGGCAGTTTCGCGGGATCCAACGCCGAGACGTTGGCGTGTTCGTCGAGCAACTGCTCGAGGCGGGCGATATCGCCGTAACTCTCGGCCCGGGCCATCGGCGGGATGAGGTGGTCGACGAGTGTGGCGTGCGCACGCCGTTTGGCCTGCGTGCCCTCGCCGGGATCGTTGACCAGGAACGGGTAGATCAGCGGCATGTCACCCAGGGCGGCGTCGGTACCGCAGTTCGAGCTCATGCCCAGCGTCTTACCCGGCAGCCATTCGAGGTTTCCGTGCTTACCCAGGTGGATGACGGCGTCGGCCTTGAATCCCAGGGAGCCGTCACCGAAGGTACCGTCCAGCCACCGGTAGGCGGCCAGATAGTGATGGCTGGGTGGCAGATCGGGGTCGTGGTAGATGGCGACGGGGTTCTCCCCGAACCCGCGGGGTGGCTGCACCAGCAGTACGACATTGCCGGATTTCATTGCCGCAATGACGATTTCGCCCTCGGGGTCGTGGCTGCGGTCCACGAACAGGTCGCCCGGCGGCGGACCCCAGTGCTTGACCATCGCATCGGCCAGATCCTTCGGGACGGTCGCGAACCAGCGCCGGTAGTCGGCCGCCGACACCCGAATCGGGTTGCGGGCCAACGTCTCTTCGGTCAGCCAGTCAGGGTCCTGTCCCCCGCGTTCGATCAGGGCGTGGATGAGCGCGTCGCCATCCTCGGCCTCGACGCCGGGCACATCGCCGATGTCGATGCCGTGCTCGCGCATGGCCCGCAACAGGGCCACTGCGCTGGCCGGGGTGTCCAGGCCGACCGCGTTGCCGATGCGGGCGTGCTTGGTCGGATAGGCCGAGAACACCAGCGCGATCTGCTTGTCGGCCGCAGGCACATGCCGCAGCCGGGCGTGCCGCACGGCCAGCCCGGCCACCCGGGCACAACGCTCGGGGTCGGCGCTGTAGGTGATCAGTCCCTCGTCGTCGATCTCCTTGAAGGAGAACGGGACCGTGATGATGCGGCCGTCGAACTCCGGGACGGCGACCTGGGTCGCGACGTCCAGCGGGGACAGGCCGTCGTCGTTCTCCGACCACTTGGAGCGTGAGCTGGTCAGGCACAGCCCTTGCAGGATCGGGACGTCCAGGGCGGCCAGGTGTGCGACGTTCCAGCTGTCATCGGTACCGCCCGCCCCCACGGCCGCAGGTGTCGCGCCGCCGGCGGCGAGCACCGTGGTGATGAGGGCGTCCGCGGTGCCCAACAGCTTGAGCAGTTCGGGTTCGGCGGTGCGCAGCGACGCGCAGTACACCGGCAGCCCCCGGCCGCCGGCGCTGTCGATGGCATCGCAGAGCGCGTGGATGTAGCCGGTGTTACCGGCAAGGTGCTGGGCGCGGTAATAGAGCACCGCGACGGTCGGCCGGTCGTCCTCGGTGGCGGCAGGCCGTTCCAGCGTGCCCCAGCCGGGGATCGAGACGGGCGGGTCGAAGCCCTCACCGGTCATCAGCAGGGTGTCGCTCAGGAAGGCGTGCAGACCGCGCAGGTTTTCGGTGCCGCCCTGGGCGAGGTAGATGTGTGCCTGCAGCGCGACACCGCCGGGCACGGTGGAATGGCGCATGAGCTCGGCGTCGGGGGCCTGTTCACCGGACAGCACGACGGTGGGCACTCCGCTGGCCACCAGCGCGTCGATCCCGTCCTGCCAGGCGCGGTAGCTGCCGAGGATCCGGACGACGGCGATATCGGCTCCGTCGAGCAACTCGGTGAGCTCGCGGTGCAGATCGTCCTCGAGCAGACGGGACGGATTGGCCCATCGATAACTGGCGCCACTGGCGCGGGCGGTGATCAGGTCGGTATCGGAGGTGGAAAGCAGCAGCACAGTCGGCACTACTCAATCCTGCCTCACCACCCGCGCCCAGTGGTCTGCCGGTCAGCGTTCGGAGCGGCTCCAGCGGCCGTACCAGGAGTCCTGGTAGGGCATGGAGATGGCGGCGACCACGAGGGTCACGCCCACGGCGATGGCGATGAGTGAGGCCATGTGATGGCCTCCTTTCTTAGGGGTACCGGCGGTACCGGGTCAATGTTCGAAACCTAGCCGCCCAATACCCCGGTGACGGCATTCTGTGCCGCAGCAGACACGTCGCGTCAATACGTGATGCATTTCACTTCCGCATCGGCGAACCCCTTATGAACTGGGCTTTTGCCAGTTCAAATCTGGACTGTTCAAACTGTTTACGTCCGGCCCGGCAGCTGGCGCAATGGACCCATGAGCCCTCGCAACTTCCTGGACGTCGTCAAGCTGGGCGCGAACATCGGCGCCCGCGTCGACGGTGTGCGCCTGAGTCCTCATCTCGACGATTCGACGGTGACCGCCATCAACGCCGCGCTGCTGGCACACAAGGTGATCTTCTTCCGCCATCAGGACCATCTCGACGACGAGTCCCAGCTGGCGTTCGCGCAACGGCTCGGCACCACGACGGCCGCGCATCCGACCGTGCTCTCCCGGGGCACCCGCGTGCTGCCCATCGACTCGCGCTACGACAAGGCCAACAGCTGGCACACCGACGTCACCTTCGTCGATCGCATCCCCAAGGCCTCGCTGCTGCGTGCCGTCGCACTGCCCGAGTACGGCGGCACCACGGTCTGGGCGAACACCGAGACGGCCTACGCGCAGCTACCACCGGCGCTGCGGGCGCTGGCCGAGAATCTGTGGGCCGTGCACACCAACACCTACGATTACGCCGCCGACTATGACGGCAGGCACGAACAGGTGGCCGACACCGTCCGCGAACACCGCCGGGAGTTCGAGTCCCAGTACTTCGAAACCGAGCATCCGGTGGTGCGGGTGCATCCCGAGACCGGCGAGCGGGTGTTGCTGCTCGGCCATTTCGTGAAGCGTTTCGCCGGACTCGGAGCGACCGAGTCGGCTGCCCTGTTCGGCCTGCTGCAGGCACGGATCACCAAGCTGGAGAACACCGTTCGCTGGAACTGGAAGCCTGGAGACCTGGCAATCTGGGACAACCGCGCCACCCAGCATTACGCCGTGGCCGATTACGACGACCAGTTCCGCCGGCTCAGCCGGGTGACATTGGCCGGTGACATCCCCCTCGACGTCAGCGGGCAGGCCAGCCGCACCGTGCGCGGTGATGCGACGAGTTATTCGGCCGTGGTCGACCCACTGCCGAGCAGGCACGCCAAAGCGAGCTGACCGGCTCCTCGTTTCCCGCCTGCCCCAGAGGCCACCGGCTGGGTACCGTGGACACGTGAGCCGCACCCGCGACCAGGACGCCTGCCCCGGCGCCCTTCAGGTCCATCAGGCAGCCGATGGCGCCCTGATGCGGGTCCGGCTGCCCGGCGGCGTCATCTCGCCGACCGGCCTGGAGACGCTGGCCCATCTCGCCGCCGAGTGCGGCGGCGACGCGCTGGAACTGACATCGCGTGGCAGCCTGCAGATCCGCGGCATCACCGACCCGGCGCGCGTGGCCGAGGCGCTGGCCCACGCCGGCCTGCTGCCGTCGCCGACCCACGAGCGGGTCCGCAACATCGTGTCCTCGCCGCTGTCGGGTCGCGCCGGCGGACTGGCCGATGTGCGCGGCTGGGTGGGCGACCTCGACCGCGCCCTGCAGGATGACCCGGCACTGGCCGCCCTGCCCGGACGGTTCTGGTTCTCCATCGACGACGGTCGCGGCGATGTGGCCGGACTGCACGCCGATGTCGGGGTACAGGTCGGCGATGGCGGCGTGGCGCTGATCCTGGCCGGTGTGGACACCGGTGTCCGGTTGCCCGCCGACGAGGCGGTCGATGCCATGGTGGAGATCGCCCGCCGGTTCCAGTCGATACGCGAAAAGCGCTGGCGTGTGAACGAACTCGACAATCCTGACGCACTGCTGGAAGGGTTTGCCGTCACCGCAGCGGCGGGCTACCGCTATCCGCACGACACCGGGCCTCCGCCGGTCGGCTGGATTACGCAGACGGCGGATCCGGCCGGGGACCGGGTGGCGCTCGGTGCGGCGGTCCCGCTGGGGGTGCTGCCGGCGCGGACGGCGCAGTTCCTGGCCGCCATCGAGGCCCCGATCGTGGTGACACCGTGGCGGTCGATCGTGGTGTGCGATCTGAGCGAGGACGTCGCAGACGCTTCCCTGCGGGTGCTGGCGCCCCTGGGCCTGGTCTTCGACGAAAGCTCGCCGTGGCTGACGCTGAGTGCCTGTGCGGGCAGTCCTGGCTGTGACAAATCTCTCTCCGATGTCCGCGGTGACGCGACCGCGGCCCTGCACGGCGGCCCGCCGGGAGTCCACCGCCATTTTGTTGGCTGCCCACGGGCCTGCGGCAGCCCGCTGGGCGCCGAAGTGCTGGTCGCCACCGAAGACGGCTACCAGGGGCGCCACCCGTAGGGTTGTCCCGTGCTCGATTACACCCGCGACGCTGCGGAGATCTACCGGCAGTCTTTTGCGACCATCCGGGATGAAGCGGACCTGACCCCCTTCCCCGATGACGTGTCCCGCGTGGTGGTTCGACTGATCCACACGTGCGGTCAGGTCGATGTCACCGACCACGTCGCCTTCACCGCCGATGTGGTTGCCAGGGCGCACGCGGCACTGGCCGCCGGTGCCCCGGTGCTCTGCGATTCGTCGATGGTCGCCGCGGGCATCACCCGCTCCCGGCTGCCCGCCGACAACGAGGTCGTCTCACTGGTGGCCGACCCACGCGCCGCCGAGTTGGCGCCCACCCTGGGCAGCACGCGCTCGGCCGCCGGGGTGGACATCTGGGCCGATCGGCTGGGCGGCGCGGTGCTGGCGATCGGTAACGCGCCCACCGCGCTCTTCCGGCTGCTGGAACTGATCGACGAGGGTGCGCCGGTCCCCGCCGCGGTGCTGGGTGGGCCGGTCGGCTTCGTCGGTTCCGCGCAGTCCAAGGACGAACTCATCGCCCGCCCGCGGGGTATGTCCTATTTGGTCGTCAAGGGCCGGCGCGGTGGCAGTGCGATGGCCGCGGCGGCGGTCAATGCGATTGCGAGCGAGCATGAATGAGGCTCGCCGAATGAACGAACGGCCTGAGCTCAGCGGCACCCTCTACGGTGTCGGCCTCGGGCCCGGCGACCCGGAACTGGTGACGGTCAAGGCTGCCCGGCTGATCGGTGAGAGCGATGTGGTCGCCTATCACAGCGCGCGGCACGGCCGCAGCATTGCCCGCCGGATCGCCGAGCAGTACCTGCGGGACGGTCAGATCGAAGAGCATCTGGTCTATCCGGTCACCACCGAGACCACCGAGCATCCCGGCGGCTATGCCGGCGCGATGGAGGATTTCTACGCCGAATCCGCCGACCGCATCGCCGCGCATCTGGAGGCCGGGCGCAATGTCGCGCTGCTGGCCGAGGGTGACCCGCTGTTCTACAGCTCCTATATGCACATGCACACCCGGCTGACCGAACGGTTCGACGCCGTCATCGTCCCGGGGGTGACCTCGGTGAGCGCCGCCTCGGCGGCCACCGGAACCCCGCTGGTGCAGGGCGACGAAGTATTGACCATCCTGCCCGGGACGTTGCCCGCCGCGGAGCTCACCCGCCGTCTTGCCGATACCGACGCCGCCGTCATCATGAAGCTCGGCAAATCATATTCCGAAGTGCGGCAATCGCTTTCGGAGACCCACCGGCTGGATCGGGCGTTCTATGTGGAACGGGCCAGCACCCCGCAACAGCGGGTGATGTCCGCTGCGGACGTCGACGAGAACTCGGTGCCGTACTTCTCGATCGTGATGGTGCCCGGCGAGGTCGCCGTGGCACGGCGCGGTGGCAGTGTCGCGGTGGTCGGATTGGGTCCCGGCGACCTGGACTGGATCACCCCGCAGGCGCGCCGCGAACTGGCCGCCGCCACCGATCTGATCGGCTACTTCCCCTATCTGGACAGGGTCGGCGCCCGTGCCGGTCAGACCCGGCACCCCAGTGACAACACCGACGAGCCGGCGCGCGCCAAACTGGCCTGCGGGCTGGCGCGAGAGGGCCGGTCGGTGGTGGTGGTGTCCTCCGGTGATCCCGGTGTCTTCGCGATGGCCACCGCCGTGCTCGAGGAGGCCGTCGACTGGCCCGATGTCGAGGTCCGGGTGATTCCGGCGATGACGGCGGCGCAGGCCGTGGCCAGCCGGGTCGGCGCCCCGCTCGGCCACGACTACGCGGTCATCTCACTGTCGGACCGGCTCAAACCGTGGGACATCATCGCGGCCCGGATCAGCGCGGCCGCCTCCGCCGATATGGCGATCGCCATCTACAACCCGGCGTCCAAGACCCGGACGTGGCAGGTGGGCGCGATGAAGAAGCTGCTGCTGGAGCATCGCGACACCACGACCCCGGTGGTGATCGGGCGCGATGTCGCCGGCCCGAACGAGAACGTCAGAGTGGTGGCGCTCGGAGATCTGGATCCGGCCGAGGTGGACATGCGCTGCCTGCTGATCATCGGGTCCTCACAGACCCAGTGGCGCGGTGACCGGGTGTTCACCCCGCGCACCTACCCTGGCTGACAACTGTCGAGAATCGTTGACAGTTGTCAGAGGCGCGGATAATGTCCCGCTCGTGCAGCCGGGTCCAGACATCGCCGAGCCATCGGGCCCGACGCACCTGCTGCGGCGCTCGGAGACCGACCGCCGCCAGCCGCAGCGCAGCGATGAACGTCGCGCCGCCATCCTGACCGCCTTCGACACCGCACTGCGCGCCACTGGCTTCGATGCCCTCAATATCGCCGAGGTCGCCGCCACGGCCGGGGTCAGCCGCTCGGCGTTCTACTTCTATTTCGAGAACAAGGCCGCTGCGGTAGCCGCTCTGCTGGAGCCGATGTACGACGATGTCTTCGCCGCCAGCGATATCGTCACCGCGACGACAACCGGCTCACCGCGACAGCGGATCCGGTCGATGCTGGAGGCGATGATGGACACCGGCACCGCCCACCGGTACCTGTTCGCCGCCATGCTCGACGCCCGCTCCGCAAGCAGCGCCATCCGCGCCATCTGGGACACCTCCCGGGAGGCGTTCGTCCCGACCATTGCGGCGATGATCGATGCCGAGCGGGCCGCCGGCCGTGCGCCGGCCGGGCCGTCGGCGCACGTGCTGGCCGGCCTCCTGCTCGAGCTCAACGACCGGATTCTGGAGCGCTTCACCCTCGGTGGCCCGCGGTCCCGTGCTGAACTCGTCACCGGCGCGGAAACCATCTGGCTGCACACCATTTACGGCACTGTGAACGGAGCAGATGAAATGCGTGAGACGTCATGACCACCGCGATTCCCCGCAGTCCCGAGGATGTGACACCGCAGTGGCTGAGCGGTGTGCTCGGCGCCGACGTGCGCAGCGTCGACACCGCCCCGATCGGCACCGGGCAGACCGGAGCCACGTATCGGCTGACGGTGCAGTACGGCACCGAGACCACGCTCCCGGGCAGTTTCGCCGTCAAGCTGCCATCGCAGGACGATACGGTCCGCGACCGGGTCGCCATCGGCTACCGGTCCGAGCATGCGTTCTACAACGGAATCGCGGACCTGGTCCAGATCCCCATCCCGCGAAACTATCACTGCGAAATCGGCGGCGAGGGAGCTGAATTCGTGCTGCTCCTGGCCGATATGGCGCCCGCCGAGCAGGGTGACCAGATCGCCGGCTGCAGCGTCGCCGAGGCGCAGTTGGCCGTTCGTGCGCTGGCCGGGCTGCACGCACCCAGTTGGTGCGACGCGAAGTGGGCCGATTTTCCCGGGATCGCCATGCCGAAGGCCGATGCCGGGATGGCCTCGGGGATGGGCGATGTGGCCAAGATAGCCACCGAGATCACCCTGGAGAAGCTCGGCGATCGGATGACCGCCGACGACCGGGCCACGCTGGCGGCTGCCATGGCGCTGGTCACCCCGTGGCTGCTCACCGAACCGGACCGGTTTGCGCTGCTGCACGGTGACTATCGCCTGGACAACATGCTGTTCGACCCGGACCGGACGCAGATCACCGTCGTCGACTGGCAGACACTGGGTGCGGGGCTACCCGCCCGGGATCTGGCGTACTTCACCGGCACCAGCCTGGACCCGGTCACCCGGGCGGCGGCCGAACGGGATCTGGTCGACGAATACCACGCCGGTCTGGTGGCCCTGGGCGTACAGGACTACGACGGCGAAACCTGTTGGCGGGATTATCGTCTGGGCATGCTGCAGGCGCCGCTGATCATCGCGTTCGGCGTCGCGTTCGCGAACTCCACCGACCGCGGCGACGATATGATGCTGGTGATGGCCGAGCGGTCCTGCCGCGCGATCCGCGAACTGGAGACCCTCCAGCTCATCTAAGACCGGGCGCCGACCCAGTCCACCGCGCCCTGCACGGTGTCGACCACCTGTACGCCGGCGGGCAGGCCCGGCCGACTCACCATGATCACCGGCACCCCGAGTGCGGCGGCGGCCACGAGCTTCGCCCGGGTCATGTCCCCACCGCTGTTCTTGGTGACCAGCGCATCGATACCGTACTCGCGCAACAGTTCCTGCTCGCTCTCGACCCGATAGGGGCCGCGCGAGAGCAGCACCTCATGGCGGGCCGGTAGCAACTCGTCCGCCGGCGCGGTGACGGCGCGGATCAGGTACCACGCGTCGGTGCCCCGGAACGCCGCGGTGCCGGACCGCCCAGTGGTGAGGAACACCCGGCGATAGCCGTCGCGGACCACCACCTGCGCGGCCTCGGTATCGGAGCCCACCACGATGGCGTCACCGTCGGGCCAGGCCGGGCGGGCCAGCACGACATGCGGCAGGCCGACCAGTGCGGCGGCTCGCGCGGCATTGGCGGTGATGGTGGCGGCGAACGGGTGGGTGGCGTCCACCACCGTGGTGATGTCGTTGGCGCGCAACCATTCCGCCAGCCCCTCGGCGCCACCGAAGCCACCGATTCGCACCTCTCCGACCGGTAACGCGGGATCGGGTACCCGGCCGGCCAGCGAGCTGATCACCGGGATCTCCGGGTGCAGACGCGCGGCCAGGGCCCGCGCCTCCCCGGTGCCACCGAGCAGCAGAACCCGCACTAGTGCCGGCTTCCGCGTCGCCGGTCCGATGAGTACAGATAGCTGTCGGTGAACCCTTCGGCGGCAAGAACATCGCCCACGATGATGACTGCCGTGCGGGTGATACCCGCGGCGTGCATCTGCGCGGCGATCTCCCCCAGCGTGCTGCGCAGCACCTGCTCCTTCGGCCAGCTCGCGAAAGCGACCACGGCACAGGGGGTATCGGCGGTATAGCCACCGGCGGTGAGCTGCTCGACGATGGTGTCGATCTGCGCGGCCGCCAGATGCAGCACCAGGGTGTTACCGGGTGCCGAGAGCGTCAGAAGGTCCTCCCCGGCCGGCATGGCCGTGGACAGGGTCGCGACACGGCTCAGGGTGATGGTCTGCGAGACCCCTGGCACCGTGAGTTCACGGCCCACCGCCGCGGCCGCCGCGGCGAATGCCGGCACACCCGGCACGATCTCGTAGCCGATACCCAGGGCGTCGAGTCGTCGGCACTGTTCGGCCAGCGCGCTGTAGATCGACGGATCCCCGGAATGCAGGCGTGCCACATCGAGGCCCGCGGCGTCGGCGGTCGCCAGCTCGTCGATGATCTGTTCCAGATTCAGCGGCCCGGTATCGATGACCCGGGCCCCTTCGGGACAGTAGGCCAACAGGTCCTCGGGCATGATGGAACCCGCGTACAGGCACACCTGGCAGCGCTCCAGCAGTCGCTGTCCGCGCACGGTGATGAGGTCGGCGGCACCCGGGCCCGCGCCGATGAAGTAGACCGTCACGGCTTGGTCACCAGCCACTGGGTGACCGGATATGCCGCGCGGAATCCGGTGAATCCGCCGATCGGTTCGCCGTGGTAATGCTGGAACCGGCGCAACTGGCCTCCTCGCGTCGTGTAGCCGTCGGTGGCTGCGGCCTCCGATTCTGCCGTGACGACATTGGCCACCAACCGGCCCCCGCTCGGAAGCCGCTCCCAGCACGCGTCGAGCAGGCCCGGCACGGTGATCCCGCCGCCGATGAAGATCACCGTGGGCTCGCCGACACCGTCGAAATCGGCCGGAGCCGCACCGCGGACCTCGACGTTCACCCCGAAAGCATTGGCATTGGCGGCAATCCGGCCGCGTCGCTGCTCGTCACGTTCGAAGGCGACCGCGGTACAACCCGATCCGCTCCGGCACCACTCCACGGCGATGCTGCCCGACCCGGAACCGACATCCCACAACCGTTCGCCCGGCCGCGGGCCGAGCGCGGCCAGCGTGACCGCCCGGATGGTCTGCTTGGTGATCTGCCCGTCGTGGGCGAATGCGTCATCGGGCAGCGCGTGCTGGCGGCGCTCCTCGGGCAGATACCGGACCGCCACGACGTTGAGATCGGCCACCTCGCCGCGCCAGTCGGCGGCCGTCGAGCGATGGACCCGCTCGCCGGGGCCGCCCAGTTCCTCGAGCACGATGAACTCGGAGTCACCGCGACCGGTGTCGGCGAGCAGCCGGGCGAGTGCCGCCGGGCTGGTCCCGTCGCGCGACAGCACCACCGCCTGCCCGCCCCGTCGCACCGCCGTCGGGACGGGTGCGGTGACGAGGCTGATGACCTCGGTGTCCTGCACGTTCCAACCGAGCCGGGCGCACGCCAGCGTCACCGATGACACGTGCGGCAGTACGCGGACCCGATCCGCGCCGCAGACCCGGATCAGGGTGGCGCCGATACCGTGCAGCATCGGATCGCCGCTGGCGACCACGTGGATGTCGCCGCCGGTGTCATCGCGGATGCTGTGCAAGGCGGGCAGCATCGGCGACGGCCAT
>JBPPMV010000436.1:0-12160 GCA_051306235.1 Mycobacterium sp.
CCCCAAACCCTACGTGTGGACGGCCACCGCCGAATCGATCCTCGCCAAAGTCGCGCGAGCACGCGCCACACTGAACACTGTCAGCTAATTACGGGACAAACCACTAGGAGATAGCGGCCATTCGTGACTGCTCGCGCAGGGAAATTCAGTAAAGCGCGTTGGCGAGCTTGCGCCGGGCCGCGAGCACCTCGGGGTCGGCGGCGTCGAACAGCTCGAACAACTCGATCAGCCGCGTGCGCGCGGCGGTCCGCTCGTCGCCTGCGGTGCGTTTGATCAGGCCGATCAGCCGGTCGAAGGCGGCTTCGATGTTCTGCTGCAGGATCTCGACATCGGCGGCGGCGAACGTCGCCTCGGCATCGGCCGGGGCCGCGTCGGCCAGCGCCGGCGCATCGGCGGGGTGCGTCGTTGCACGCTGGAGGAAGGTGATCTGACGGACCGCTCCGGCAGCCTCGGCATCGTTCGGCTTGACCGCCAGGATGGCCTCGTAGGCGGTCAGCGCCGCAGCGAAGTCGCCATCGTCCAGGTACGCCCGGGCCTGTTCCAGCTCGGGATCGGACTCCTCGGGCTGTTCGGGGACACCGCTGAGCTTGCCCGCCGTCGCACTGATCAGCGAATCGATCCACTGTCGCAACTGATCGGGCGCCTGCGGGCCCTGGAAGCTGGAAATCGGCTGGCCGCCGGCCAGCGCCACCACCGTCGGCACGGCCTGCACACCGAACATCTGCGCGACCCGGGGCGTGGTGTCGACGTTGACCATCGCCAGCGCCCAGGTGCCACCGTCGGCCTGCGCGAGCGCACCGAGCGCATCGCCGAGTTGAACGCTGGGATCACTGCGCGGCGTCCACAGCAGGACGACGACCGGGACGTCGCTGGAACGGACCAGGACCTCGGCTTCCAGATTGGCTTCGGTCACCTGGACCGCGCCCGCTACCTCAGCAGGGGCCGCGGCGCCGCCGGGTGCCGGCGGCGGTTGCTTGAGGACGGACAGATCGAAGGCACCGGCCAGAGCCGGCCCGACGGAAGGGCGTGGACGTGTCACGCCACCAAGTTTGGCACGTCGTCGCCATCGGCAGCCGAGACGGTACGTCCAGCCAACCGGCCGGTCCGATCGGCCCAGATGACGAAGATCACACTTCCGAGCGGCACGATGCTGCCCAGCAACGCGAGCAGCCACGTCACCGGGCTCCACTTCCGGGAGATGCCGACCAGCAGGGCGGCGACCAGGAAGGCCATGAAGACACCGCCGTGGATCGGTCCGAAGATCTTCACGCCGATCTCGGTCGGAGATGACGCGGCGTACTTGAAGTACATCCCGACCAGCAGTCCGGCCCAGCTGAGGGCCTCCGCGATCGCGATCAGCCGGAACCAGCCCGCCACGCTGCGGACGTCATAGTTGTTTGCCATGACCGATATTGTGCCGCAGCGGGCGGCCAGCTACTACATTGCGTCGTTGCTCAAACTGAGCGCATTCTCAGCGGTCAGGGACGGCGCAGGATCAGGGCGTCGCCCTGTCCGCCCGCACCGCATAGCGCGGCGACGGCGTAGCCCGAGCCTTTACGCGCCAGCTCCAGCGCCGCGTGCAGGGTGATTCGCGCACCGGACGTCCCGATCGGGTGGCCGATGGCGATCGCGCCGCCGTTGACGTTCACCCTCTCGGCGTCGATACCCAGTTCCTTGGTGGAGGCCAGCGACACCGCGGCGAACGCCTCGTTGATCTCGACGACATCGAGCTGATCGACGGTGATGCCCTCGCGCGCGATCGCCTTCTTGATCGCGTTGGCCGGCTGACTCTGCAGGGTGGAGTCCGGGCCGGCCACGACACCGTGCGCGCCGATCTCGACGAGCCAGCTCAGCCCGAGTTCGGTGGCCTTGGCCTTGCTCATCACCACGACGGCAGCGGCGCCGTCGGAGATCTGCGACGCCGAACCGGCGGTGATGGTGCCGTCTTTACGGAAGGCCGGCCGCAATCCGCCAAGGGACTCGGCGGTGGTGTTGGCGCGGATGCCCTCGTCCTCGTTGAACTCGATCGGGTCACCCTTGCGCTGCGGGATCTGCACCGGCACCACTTCGTCGGCGAAGACGCCGTCCTTCCATGCGGCCGCGGCCTTCTGGTGCGACTGGGCAGCCAGTTCGTCCTGTTCTGCGCGGGTGAACTGGTCGACATCGTTGCGCTGTTCGGTGAGCGCACCCATGGGCTGATCGGTGAAGACGTCGTGCAGACCGTCGTAAGCCAGGTGGTCCACCAGGGTGGTGTCGCCGTACTTGAAGCCCTCGCGGCTCTTGGGCAGCAGGTGTGGCGCCTGGCTCATCGACTCCTGGCCACCGGCGACCACGACCTCGAACTCACCGGCGCGGATCAGCTGATCGGCCAGCGCGATGGCGTCGATCCCGGAAAGGCACATCTTGTTGATGGTCAGCGACGGCACATCCCAGCCGATACCGGCGCCGACGGCAGCCTGGCGGGCGGGCATCTGCCCGGCGCCGGCGGTCAGCACCTGACCCATGATGACGTAGTCCACCAGCGACGCCGGGACCTGCGCTTTTTCCAGCGCGCCCTTGATCGCGATCGCGCCGAGGTCGCTGCCGGAGAAGTCCTTCAGCGAGCCCATCAGCTTGCCGATGGGGGTTCGGGCGCCTGCAACGATGACCGAGGTCGTCATTTCATCCTCCAAGAAGTTTGTAAAGCCTTGAGAAGCCAGGGTGTGGCCCATCACACAGGCGCAAAATGCGCCGTATCGGGTTATTTTTACTTTATGACCACCGACCACGTCGATGCCCGCCCGGCGCTCGCAAGCGCGCTGGTGACCGCGATCGATCACGTGGGTATCGCCGTGCCCGATCTGGATGCGGCCATCAAGTGGTACCACGACCACCTCGGCATGATCGTGCTGCACGAGGAGGTCAACGAGGACCAGGGTGTCCGCGAGGCCATGCTGTCGGTGCGCGGCTCGGCCAAGGACAGCGCCCAGATCCAGCTGCTGGCTCCGCTGGACGAGACCTCGACGATCGCCAAGTTCATCAGCACCCGTGGACCGGGACTGCAGCAGCTCGCCTACCGCACCAGCGATATCGACGCCCTCTCCGAGCGTCTGCGCGCCGACGGCGTCCGGCTGCTCTACGACGCGCCGCGCCGCGGTACCGCCGATTCGCGGATCAACTTCATCCACCCCAAGGATGCCGGCGGCGTGCTCATCGAACTCGTCGAGCCCAAGGCCGACTCAGCGCACTAAGACCAGCGGCGGGTCGGGCTGCGGTTGGCCCGGTTGTTCCAGCACGATGTGTGCCAGTGCCTGCGGTCTTCGATATCGCCGTTCTCCACCGGCAGCACCACCACATGCGCAACTCCCGGTTGGATCTCGTGGTCACAGCCCGGGCACCGGTAGGCCTTGGTGGCCCGTGCCGCCGGGACGGCCTTCACCTCGTAGTCATAACCGTCCGGACCGGGTTCGATGCGCCGCTGGGACAGCCACGCCGGGACGGGCCGGTCCGCGCGGCGGTCGGGTCGCCGTCTTCCCACTAGGAACGCCCACCCACTAGGAAACCGGGCCCATCAGAACAGCCGGAACTCGTTGCTGTCCAACCCGCGCATCTTGTCGTAATCGAGTATGACGCAACGGATCCCACGATCGGTGGCCAGTGTGCGTGCCTGCGGCTTGATCTGCTGGGCGGCGAAGACACCACTGACCGGCGCCAGCACGGTGTCCCGGTTCAGCAGATCGAGATAACGGGTGAGCTGCTCGACGCCGTCGATCTCGCCGCGGCGTTTGATCTCCACCGCGACCGAGCGGCCGGTCTCGTCCCGGCACATCAGATCCACCGGGCCGATCGCGGTCATGTACTCCCGGCGCACCAGGGTGAATCCGGTGCCCAGCAGCTCGACATGCTCGGCGAGCAACTCCTGCAGGTGGGCCTCGACACCGTCCTTCACCAATCCGGGGTCCACCCCCAGCTCATGGCTGGAGTCGTGCTCGATGTCCTCGACGGTGATGCGCAGCTGTTCGCCGGCCTTGTTCTCCACCACCCACACCTGGGGACCTCCGTCGGACGGCTCCTCGGTGGTCCAGCACGGCGGCGTCATCCAGTTCAGCGGCTTATAGGCGCGATCGTCGGCATGCACACTCACCGACCCGTCTGCCTTGAACAGCAGCAGACGCCGCGCGGACGGGAGGTGTGCCGTGAGCCGGCCGACATAGTCGACAGTGCACTGGGCGATGACGAGACGCACCGAACCACCATAGATTGCGCGCTCCGGTTCACTAGGCTGACGCCACGATGACCGACAAGAAGATGACCGACAAGAGGAGCGCGGCCCAACGTCTCGGTCTGGTCCTCGAACGCATGACGCGACAGACCGGTCGCGTCACCGGGACACCGGAGTACGGCTCGTGGATCCTGGGGCGTGTCTCGGAAAGCCAGCATCGTCGCCGGGTCCGCATCCAGCTGATCCTCACGACGGTGGTCCTCGGCGCGAACCTGATCGGTGTCATCGTCGCGTGCCTGGTCGTCACGGTCACCTTCCCGGTGCCGAGCGTGTTCGACTCGGACGTCTTGTGGATCACCTTTGCGGTGGCCCCGGCCTATATCGGGCTGGCCTTCGTGGTCGGCGTCATCTGGGCGACCAACCGGGTCATCAACAACGTCCGGTGGGCGCTCGAGGAGCGCGAACCGACACCCAAAGACCAGCGCAACACCTTCTTCGCGCCCTGGCGGCTGAGCCGCGTCCTGCTCGCCCTGTGGGGCGGCGGCACCATCGTGCTGACCCTGCTCTACGGATTACAGGATTCCAACTACATCCCAAAGGTGCTGCTCGGCATCAGCTTTCCGGGCATCGTCGTGTCGGCGAGCTGCTATCTGTTCACCGAGTTCGCGCTGCGCCCGGTCGCCGCCCAGGCACTCGAGGTCGGACCGCCACCGCGCCGCTTCGCCCCCGGGATCATGGGACGGACGCTGACGGTATGGGCGCTGGGCTCCGGCGTGCCGGTGCTCGGCATCCTGCTCGCCGCCATCATCACGCTCACCGTGCCGATCGTCTCGCCCACCCAGTTCGCGGTCGCGGTGATGATTCTCGCGCTGTTCGCGCTCGCGTTCGGCTTCATCCTGATGTGGATCCTGGCGTGGCTGACCGCGACCCCGGTGCGGGTGGTGCGCTCGGCGCTCAATCGGGTCGAACAGGGCAACCTGGACACCAACCTGGTGGTCTTCGATGGCACCGAACTGGGCCAGCTGCAACGGGGTTTCAACTCGATGGTGTCGGGTCTGCGGGAACGCGAACGCGTCCGCGACCTGTTCGGGCGCCACGTCGGCCGCGAGGTCGCCCTGCTCGCCGAGAAGGAGCAGCCCGAACTCGGTGGCGAGGAACGGCATGCCGCAGTCATTTTCGTCGATGTCATCGGCTCCACGCAGTTGGTGTCGAGCAGGCCCGCTGTCGAGGTGGTCGAGCTCCTGAACCGGTTCTTCGCCGTCATCGTCGATGAGGTGGACAAGCACCACGGGTTCGTCAACAAGTTCGAAGGCGATGCGGTGCTCGCAGTGTTCGGCGCCCCGGTGTCGCTGGACAATGCCGACGAAGAGGCACTCTCGGCGGCACGCGCGATGGCGGCCCGGCTGCGCACCGACGTGCCGGAACTCGATGCCGGTATCGGGGTGGCGGCCGGTCAGGTGGTGGCCGGCAATGTCGGAGCCAAGGAACGCTTCGAGTACACCGTGATCGGGGAGCCGGTCAATGAGGCGGCCCGGTTGTGTGAACACGCCAAACTGGTGCCCGGCCATCTGGTGGCCTCGTCGGACACCCTGGCCAGAGCGGGCGAATCCGAGAGTGCCCATTGGTCATTGGGTGACGAGGTGGCGTTGCGCGGTCTCGATCAGCCGACCAGGCTGGCGCTACCGAGGTGAGACCTGGTCGCGCATGAACACCGCGGCGGCGTCCACCGCGTCCTCCACGGTGTTGTAGCGGAAGCTCTCGAACTCCGACCCCGCACCGATCACCGCGCGTTCGGGGTCGACGATGAATCCGGCTTTACCCCGGTCATGCAACGCTGTGCTCATCCCGGACAGCAGACGCTTGGCCGCATCGTCGATATCGTCCACCCGAGAGACGTCCAGGATGCCGACCGCGAAATCATCACAGCCGCGGTCAACCGTGCGCACCACCTGCTCGGCCCCACAGAACAGCAGATCGCCGTGCGTCTCGTAGACCCGGACGTTGTCCCGCGGCTCGTAGATGGCCCGCAGGGTGGCCCGCGAATCCCGCGACACGGTCAGAAAGTGCAACCCGAGCTCCTCGGAGATCTTGCGGCACAACAGCACTGACCTGACACTGTTGCCCTTGGCATCCAGCAGCGGTGAGTACGTCCCGATGCCGAGTTGGCCGGGTAGCACCGCGAGGATGCCGCCGCCCACCCCACTCTTGGCAGGCATACCGACCGCGCTGACCCAGTCCCCCGCGGCGTCGTACATACCGCAGGTCACCATCACCGACAGCGTGCGGCGCACCACCGCGGCATCGGTGACGCGCCGGCCCGTCAGCGGGTTCACCCCGTTGCGTGCCAGCGTGGCCGCCATCCGGGCCAGGTCGGTCGACGTCACGTTCAGCGAGCACTGCCGGAAGTACACATCGAGCACATCGTCGGGATCATCGTCGAGCACACCGAAACTCGCGAGCATGTAGGCGATCGCCCGGTTGCGGTTGCCGGTGGCCTTCTCCGAGGCGTACACGTCATGGTCGAGTTCCAGGCGGCGACCGGCGAAGGCCGAGTAGTAGTCCTGGATGAGGGCAAATCGCTCATCCGGTGAGGACGCCGGCACCAGAGAGACCGCCGCGATGGCACCCGCATTGATCATCGGATTCTTCGGCCGCTTCGTTGACCTGTCGACACTGATCTCGTTGAAGGCCTCGCCGGACGGTTCCACCCCGATCTTCGCATCCACCGCATCCAGACCCGACCGGTCCAGCGCCAGCGCGTAGGTGAACGGCTTCGAGATCGACTGGATGGTGAATTCGACTGCCGCATCGCCGGATTCATAGACAAAGCCGTCCGCCGAGGACAGCGACACCCCGAAACCGTCGGGGTCGACCCGGGTGAGCTCGGGGATGTAGTCGGCCAACGCCCCGTCCCGGACCCCGGCGAACTCGTCACGAACCTGATCGAGGTAGCGCTGCACCTGATTCGACACGCCTGCAGAGTCTAGGCGCGCAAATCTATGGCTGGGGATACGGGGCGAAGCGGTTGTCGAATCCCGCTTTGCGGGTGGCGATCTGAACGGCACGATCGGCCGCCGTCACATACCGGGTGCCGGGCGGCAGTACCGAGCCGAGTTCACTCAACCGGACCACCTGCGCACTCACCGTCGGCAGTTGCGCCACCGCGGGGTCGATGTCCTGGAAACGGATCGAGATGGTGCCCTGGTTGAGTCCACCGGTGGACACCCAGTTCGCCACGCCGGGATCGCTGGGCGAGATGACGATCGTGTAGGTGGTGTTGCCCGCATCGTCGGCCACCGACTGGACGTTGTTGAGGCTGGTCTGCTGGTTCCAGTAGTCCTTGGTGATGGTCCAGTCGTCGGTGACGGGGACGACGAAGTACCCGGCACCGGCGCGGTCGATGGTGATGACCAGCGCCTCCTCGTCGGCGAGCTGGAAGTAACCCGCGCTCTGCAATTGAGTGGCGAGGAATTCCGCATTGCGGGTCGGGTTCTTCAGCACATTGGGTTCGATGCGTTCGCCGGTGGTCGGGTCGGTGGTCGCGACGGCCATGTACGTTGCCTCACGCTGGACACCGAGCGCCATGACGATCGCGGTCACCGCACCGCGCAGTACCGGCGGCACGAACGGCAGCGGGGGCACCAGCGAGACCAGCGTGGTCAGCAGCTTGCTGCGCACCACAGCCGGGCCGATACCCGGGATGGCGAATCCACCGAGTTGGCTGAACAGGCTGTTGGGTGGGCCACCCACCCGGGTGATCTCCAGGCTCATCGGTTGCTGAGTCGCCCAGTCCGACAGCGTGTTCCGCGTCGCGACGATGGTGGTGTCGGCGGTCAGCTGGAGATGGTTCTGCCGACCGTTGGCCGGTGTCCTGTCGAGGGTGATGGTGAAGGTGCCGTCGTCCCCGATGACCAGTTGGTCCTTGGTGAGCACGGCCGCGGTGTTCCCGTTCAGTCCGGTGAGCACGCTGAAGCTGGTGTCGGCTGGCAGGTTGGCCAGGTCGGCGAACTTGCCGGTGATCACATACGACGACGCACCGTTGACACCCATGAAGCGGTAGATGGTGTCCGGGTTGTCGTAGAGGATCCGGGAGGCGCCGACATTTTGGCCGTACCAGGTGTGGGGCGGGGCGACCTGCATGACGACGGTGGGCTTGTTGGAGTTCAACAGCTGCTGCTGGAACGCCGACGCCATCGCGTAGGCGTCGACCGCGGCGTTGAGCCGGTCCAGGTTCTCCTGGTCGGGACCGTCGACGCGGTCGAACTGCCGTTCGGCGGCCCAGGTGAACCCGGAACGCAACACCAGTTTCACGAGTTTGACCGGCAGCGAGTTGACGATGCGGTTGGCCAGCTTCTCGGCGCGCAGCTGATCCGGCGTGCCCAGCGGGCTGACCGGGGCCACCGCGGCCGCACTGGTCGTCTGAGCATCGGCGACCGACGTCAGCGCGGTTTTCACATCGTGACCGACCTCGCGGCGGGCGGCGCCGAGTGCGGCCAGCGCAGCAGGGTTCCCGTCGGGCACCTGCGGGCCGTCCGAGGACCGGGTATCAGCGGCGGCCGTCGCCGGAGCCTTCTTCAGCTCCGTTTCGGGTTCGGTGCTCGCGCCGACGGCCGGCTTCGGGTCCTGTTCGGGCTCGGCACGTCGGGACGTGGCCTGTGCACGGACCGTGCGGGATGTCCGCACATCCGTCTTCCGTTGCGGTGTCGCTGTGTTGGCTTCACCCCGCTTGGGTGACGACGTGCGCGATGAGCCCGAATCCGGGCTGCTCGAAGCACGCGAGGACGAGCCCTGATCGCCAGTGTCCGCCGATGCGACCCCGGAGGCGACCGTGGCGCCGATACCGAGCGCCACCGCCAGCGCGCCGACCCGACCTATGAAAACCGCACCACCGGGCATCGCTGCACCTCCATGACGGTTATAGCAGCGCCTGCCTACTCCGCGGGTGAAAAATCCCCAGCACGATCCGAACCGGCACGGCGCTGCAGCCGCGAGCGGATGAACCAGCCGAGGCCGATGATCACGGCGGCGAGCACGACGTACTGCAGCGTTGCCGCATAGGGATCGACCCGGTGCCAGTTGGCCCCCAGCAGGTAGCCGGCGAGTACGAACACCGAGTTCCAGATCAGGCTGCCCAGCAACGTCAGCGCGGTGAACACCGCGAAGTTCATCCGTTCGATACCGGCCGGGATGGAGATGAAACTGCGAAAGAGCGGCAGCATCCGGCCGAAAAAGACGGCCTTGTGACCGTGCTTCACGAACCACGCCCTGGTCTTGTCGATGTCCTCGCCGTCCATCAATGGCATCCGGGACACGATGTGACGGATGCGGTCATGGCCCAGCCAGGCACCCAGTGCGTACAGCATCCAGGCGCCGAGCACCGAGCCCGCGGTGGTCCAGACGATGGCGCTCAGCACCGACAGTTCACCGAGGCGAGCGGCGAAGCCCGCCATCGGCAGGATCACCTCACTCGGGATCGGCGGGAACAGATTCTCGACAAAAATGGCCAGGCCCGCGCCCGGGCCTCCCATCGTCTCCATGAGGTCGACGGCCCATCCCGCCACACCGTCGAGCTGGTTGGCCTCATCGGGCGAGGTCATGGTGCAGCTACTCCTTGGGTCGAACCGGATCGGTGGGCAACGGGGTGCCCGCCGCCCTCCAGTGTGTCCAACGGCCGCTGAGGAGGCGCTCAGGATGGCAGTCCACCGGTCGTGGGGTGACCACATCGATGTCGGTTTCCCGCCAGTGTTGTCGGTCACCGGGTGTAAAGGTGAAGGCATGCACGACGATTTCGACAGCTGCTACCGGGCCGTTCAGTCCAAGGACGCCCGGTTCGACGGCTGGTTCGTCACCGCTGTGCTGAGCACCGGGATCTATTGCCGGCCGAGTTGTCCGGCACGCCCGCCACTGGCGCGGAATCTTCGGTTCTATCCGACGGCCGCCGCGGCGCAGAGGGGCGGTTTTCGGGCGTGCAAGCGTTGCCGCCCGGATGCCTCCCCCGGGTCGCCGGAGTGGAATGTCCGCGGTGACGTCGTGGCCCGGGCGATGCGGCTGATCGCCGATGGCACGGTGGATCGATCCGGGGTCACCGGTCTCGCAGCCAAGCTCGGATACACCACCCGTCAGCTGGAACGGCTGCTGCAGGCCGAGGTCGGCGCCAACCCGCTGGCCCTGGCGCGGGCGCAACGCACCCAGACCGCCCGGGTGCTGATCGAGACCACCGACCTTCCGTTCGGCGATGTCGCGTTCGCGGCCGGGTTCAGCAGCATCCGGCAGTTCAACGACACCATCCGTGCCGTCAGTGCACTCACCCCGACGGCTTTGCGCCGACGGGCCCACACCCGGACCGCCGATGAGCGGATCGGTGCCGATGTCCTGTCGCTGCGGCTCCCGGTCCGCACACCGTTCTCCTATGAGGGCCTCTTCGGCCATCTGGCGGCCAGCGCAGTGCCCGGTGTCGAGGAGGTCCGCGACGGCGCCTACCGGCGCACGCTGCGGCTACCACGCGGAACCGGGGTGGTATCGCTGACCCCGCAACCCGACCATGTGCAGTGCGAGCTCGCGATCGACGACTTCCGTGACCTCTCCGCCGCCATCGCCCGGTGCCGGCGCCTGCTGGATCTTGATGCCGACCCGGCCGCGGTGGTGGACGCACTAAGCCAGGATCCGCACTTGGCAGCAGTGGTGGCCAAGGCTCCCGGTCAACGCATACCGCGCACGGTGGACGAGGCAGAGCTGGCTGTGCGGGTGGTTCTCGGCCAGCAGGTGTCCGTCAAGGCGGCCCGCACCCACGCAGGCCGGCTGGCGCAGGCCTACGGAACGCCGTTCGAAGACCCCGGCGGAGGCCTCACCCGGGTTTTTCCCGCCGTCGAGCAGTTGACCGCCATGGACCCGGACGCCCTGGCGATGCCGGCCTCGCGGCGACGCACCGTCATCGCATTGGTGGCAGCGCTTGCGGGCGGTGAGGTGGAGGTGGACGCGGGTGCGGACTGGAACAGGGCCCGAGCTCAGCTCACCGCCCTACCGGGTATCGGTCCATGGACCACCGAGGTCATCGCGATGCGCGGGTTCGGCGATCCGGACGCCTTCCCGGTGACCGATCTCGGGGTGCGAGCGGCGGCCAAGGCTGTCGGCCTCCCCGAGACGTCGGATGCGCTTCTGGCGCACAGCTCCCGCTGGAAACCGTGGCGGGCCTACGCGACGCAGCATCTGTGGACCGCTCTCGACCACGCAGTCAACGAGTGGCCACCCCGTCCGAATCGGCAGGAGAGATGATGGCAGGCATGCAGTTCCGTTCCATGGACAGCCCGGTCGGGCTGCTCACGCTGGCCGGCGTTGACGGCCGTCTGCAGCATCTGCGGATGGAGGACCAGACCTACGAACCGAGCCGGGCCGGCTGGGAATCCGATGACACGGCGTTCCCTGATGCGGTGGAACAGCTGACGGCGTACTTCGCCGGCAGTCTCACCGAGTTCGAGTTGGACCTGCAGTTCGGCGGAACGGTGTTCCAGCGCAGCGTGTGGGAAGCGCTTCTGACCATCCCCTACGGCGAGACGCGTACCTACGGCGAGATCGCCCAGCAGGTCGGTGCGCCGACCGCATTCCGCGCCGTCGGCCTGGCCAACGGACACAATCCGATCGGGATTATCGTGCCGTGCCATCGCGTGATCGGCGCCAATGGGAGTTTGACCGGTTATGGCGGCGGCTTGAACCGGAAAAGGGCATTGCTCGATATGGAGAAAAGCAGATCGGAATTGGCTCTGTTCGACTGACCTGCATTCCAATTCATTTCTCGATAAAACGGTTCCGATAAACGAATAACAACTCTTGGATGCACAAATGCCTCGGCCCTCCAAATGGTGTTTTTGGAGGGCCGAGGGCTTAATGTGTGTTCGGCGGTGTCCTACTTTTCCACCCTTTTGGGTAGTATCATTGGCGCTGGTAGGCTTAGCTTCCGGGTTC
>JBPPMV010000437.1:0-3865 GCA_051306235.1 Mycobacterium sp.
GGCCGACCTCCGCATCCAGTTCGTCAAGCGAGAAGTCGCCGCCGTGGCGGTCGGCGAGCGACCGTCGCTGCTCGTCCTGGCCATCGGACAGCGCGGCCAGCACCTCACGCGCGGCGGTGAGTGCCGTCACCCCGTGGCGCTCCTTGCGCAACGGCCCGTGCAACGCGTCGGCCACCCGGGACTGCCAGCCGGCCTGTTCGGCGCCGACCGACACGTCACCGCGGCCGCGGGCTCCACCAGGCCCCGCGGCCCCCGGTTCGAAATCGGCGAGCTTGGCGAAACTCAGCAGATAGCGCAGCTTGCGGACCTGCTCGGCGCTGAGCACATCGGGGTGCGCCAGGTTCAGGCGGACCAGCCGGTTCTCCATCTTCTGCAGGGCCAGCGCCGGCTCGGACGAGGGCAGCTCGGCTCCGAGGGCCGCGGCATTCTCCTGCTCCTCGGCGGAGTCGGCCGGCTCGGCGTCGGCGAACGGGATCTGCACAGTCAGACACTCTAAGTGGAAGAACTCAGTCGCCGGAGCGATCCCGTGACCCGACGAATGCCAGAACGGCCGGATCCGTCGAGACGAGCCGGTCGACCTCCTCGCCGCCATCGCAGCGCAGCAGAGCGATGGTCAACCGATTCGCTGTCCGGGCGATCACCTGCCAGTGCGCACCGGCATCCTCCCACCGGCGGAGTTGCTCGACGAGATCGCGGGTCATGTGCCTATATTGCTAGCTGCGCCCGGCTGCGGCTGCGAGTTGAGAGTTTCACATCGGTCGTCGCGGGGTAATCGCGGCGTCGGGGAGGACGAAAGGTGAGGGCCGCTGATCCACGCTGAAGAAGTTCTCAGCGCAGGGGGTCGACCCAGCTGGCGTAGACCACTCGAACTTCTGGCCGTTAGGTAGGCTCCGGTATCAAATGATCGACATCGACGAGGCTCTGCCGATTCTCCCGCGTGAACTGACCGACATCCCGGACGCAGTGCGCGCGGTGGGTCCACCGCAGATCCCGCGTATCGATGCTCCCTATGCTGCCCGGGTTGCCAACCCGGACACCGACTCCGAGCTGATCTCGGAGTGGATGAATCTTCCGCACCTCGCGGCGGCCTGGGAGTACGACTGGCCGCCCGAGCGCTGGCGCCTGTACCTCAAAGCTCAACTGGCAGGCACCTTTTCCCGCCCGTTCCTCACCAGCCGCAAGGGTGAGGACATCGGGTATGTCGAGCTGTACCGGGCGGCAAAGGATTCCATCGCCACCCGCTACGATGCCGACCCCTACGACCTCGGTATGCACGCCGCGATCGCGGACACCAAACTGGTGAACCGGGGTATCGCGCCGCTGATGCTGCCCCGGCTGATGAAGGACATGTTCGCCCTCGAACCCGAGTGCCGGCGCATCATGTTCGACCCCGACCATCGCAACATCGGTGCGCGCCGCCTCGTCGAGTACGTCGGGTGCACCTTCCTCGGCGAGCACGAGATGGCCAATCGCAGGATGGCGCTGTACGTCTTCCCGCGCACGCCCGAGGACATCCCGCCGCACACGTAGCCCGGAGAAGGCGGGCCTAGGACGCGAAGCCCATCATCTCTTCGTAGCCGTCGTAGTCCGGTTTCATGGCCGCAGCGACCAACTCCCACAGCACCTCATCGGTACCGCCGCCGACCCGTGCCAGCTTCATATCCCGCCACCACTGGCCAAGCGGTGTCTCATCGACGAGATAGCCCGTGCCACCGAAGATGTGCATACATTCGGAGACCACTTCTTCGCCGAGTCGGGCGGCGCACACCTTCATCGCGGCCGCGGTCCGCAGATCGAGATTCCCGCCGACGGCGATACCGGTCAGCGCATGGCGAAGCATGTCCACCCGGGCCTGCAGATCGGCGATCCGCATCCGCAGCGCCTGATGTTCGTACAGGGTGTGGCCGAACTGACTGCGATGCATCATGCGGGCCAACGTGATTCCCAATACCCGCTGGCAGCTACCGGCGATCTGGCCGGCGACCGACATGCGTTCGTGGGCCAGTCCCCAGGAGATCGCGGCCAGTCCGGTGCCGGCCCGGGCCACCAGTGCATCGGCGGGGACCCAGGTGTCGATGTGCACCGCGGCGGTGTCCAGCGGACCGGCGCCGACCTTGGTGTAGGGCTTCTGCACCTGCACGCCCGGGTCGCGTAGCGGGACGGCGATGACGACGACGTTGCCGTGCCTGCTGTCCGGATCGTTGGCGACGTTACGGGCCACGGCCAGCACGTAATCGGCGATGGGGGACAGCGAGACGAACTTCTTGATGCCCCTGACCTGGAATCCGCCGTTCACCGACCGCACCGTGGTCTCGACGATCTGCAGGTCCGATCCGCCGGACTCCTCCGAGGCCCCGACGCACAGCACCAGCTCGCCGCGAATGGCGCGCTCGGTGATATCACGCAGATGATCGTTGCGGCCGAAGCGACGCAGCAGCGCGATGGCCGAGTCGTGCAGACTGACCCCGACGGCGATACCGGCCGAGCCGAGCCTGCCCAGCTCCAGGGCCAGCGCGATCACCTTCGCCACATCGGGTTGCTGCGAGTCGCCCCACTTCGCCGTGAAAACGCCTGCCGCGCCCAGGTATTCGATGAGTTCACGGGGGAACTTCTCGGTGCGCTCGGCCTCGGCGGTCCAGGCCCTGACTCGGTCGTCGAAGACCCGGTCGAGCAGCTGCTGGAAATCCTGCAGGGAGGTGGGTGCGGGCACGGTGGCGGTCACTGACCGGCGCCTTCCAGATTGCGTTTGACCTCGAGGCGGCGCAGCTTGCCCGATGACGTCCTGGGCAGCGAACCGGGCCGCAGGAACACGACTTCGGCGGGCACGACGCCACATTCGGAGGCGATCAGCTCGACGAGTGCGGTCCGGGCGGCGGGTTCGTCGGCGCCCTTGAACTCGGCGGCGATCACCAGTCCCGGCCGGCTGGCCGGACCGTCGGTGCCGACGGCGACAACGGCGCCGGCCCGCACACCCTCGACCTGGGCGGCCACCTGCTCGATCTCGGTGGGGAAGATATTGCGTCCGGCGACGGTGATGATCTCCTTGGCGCGCCCGCAGATGACCAGGCCGCCGTCGAGGAAGTAGCCGATATCCCCGGTGGGAAACCAGTTCTCACCGCCCACCGGTTCCTCGCCGAGGTACCCGCTCATCATCGACGTGCCGCGGATCTCGACCTCGCCGACCTCCCGGTCGGACACATCGCCGGCGAAGCGCTCGTTGGGCGCGATGCGGATCTCCATCCCGGGGATCGCCGCACCCAGGACGGCATGTTTGCGGATATAGCCACCGTCATCGGTGACGATGTGGATCTCGTCGACCTGCAGACCCGTACCCGGAAGCGGTATGGCCACCGCACAATTCGACTCGGCCAGGCCGTAGGAGGGGCCGAGCGCGCCCGGATCGAGGCCGAACTTGGCCATCTCGCGGGCGAACAGGGTGCTGCCGTCGCAGTCGACGGGCTCGCCACCGTTGAGGGCGAAGCGCAGATTCGAGAAGTCGGCGTCGCTGACCAGACCGGCGTACTTGCCGACGATGTTGTAGGCCATATTCGGTGCGGCGGTGAGGGAGGCGCGGCTCTCGGTGAGCCATTTGAGCCAGCCGAAGGGAGATGAGGAGAACGCCGAGGTGGGCGCCTGCCACAGCTCGGCCCCCGACAGCGCCATCGTCAGCACGAAGGACAGGCCCATATCGTGGTAGAGCGGCAGCCAGGAATGCCCGCAGTCGGCGTCGGTGACCTCGACCCGTTCGATGAGGGCACGGATATTGGCCAGGACGGCGGCGGGTGACAGCTGCGCGGTCCGCGGTGTTCCGGTGGATCCCGCGGTGCCCTGCAGGACGGCGGCACCGGTGCCGGTCACCATGCCC
>JBPPMV010000438.1:0-14796 GCA_051306235.1 Mycobacterium sp.
TGCATGTATCTACCTATCAACTGTTAATAGCTGAACCAACGCTATCGCGTCGCCTCGATATCGCCACGCTCAAAACGTTCTTTTGCCAATTGGTGTCACCACATCATCAAGACTTTCCACTGCGGACCCGCCGGCTGGACAGACCAGCAACATCCCGACGGCACCGTCACCCTCACCGCTCCCAACGGCCGCACCTACACCACCCGGCCCGGCGGCTCGCTTTTCTTCCCACAACTCGCGGGCCCCACAACCGAACTCGCACGCATCACCACGCCGCCACCGCATCCGCTGCGCAGGCTGGCCGCGCCCAAACGTAAGCGCACCCGGGCGCAGAACCGCGCCTATCGAATAGCCCACGAGCGGGCACTGAACCGCGCCGATATCGAGGCCGACCCGCCGCCCTACTAGGTGGCGGCACTTCCGGGGGATGTTGTGCGTTAATCGCGATATGAGCATCCCGCCATATGAACCGCCGCAACCTGCCGATCCGTTCCCCGGCGGTGTGGGCAACACCCTGCTGTGTCCGAAGTGTGCGGGGGTGATGAAGACCTATGAACGCAACGGCATCCACCTGGAGCAGTGCGATTCCTGCCGCGGGATCTTCCTGGACTTCGGCGAGCTGGAATCACTCACCCAGATGGAAAACAGGTTCGCGCAAGCGGTACCGCCGCCGCCACAGCAGGGCTACGGACCGGGTTACGGCTCGGGTTACGGACCGGACCCCGGCTTCGGGCCGGGCTGGGGCCATCGCGGTGACAAGCACTACCGCAAGCAGGGCTTCGGCCGGCTGTTCTTCTCCAGCTAGGACTGCGGGACTGCCGGCTCGGGGTCGGCTTGAGCCGGCTTCAGCACCGCCGGGCGGTACCGCTCGGGCAGAGAGCGCAGGCACAGCGCCACGGCGGCGAGAATTGCGGCGGTGGCAAGGGCGACGCCCCAGAAGGGTGCACCCACGAACACGTTCTCCAGCAGCATGAAGATACCGAACAGCAGGAACAATGCCGCCGCGCCGATCTGAATGGCCCGCTCGGGAAGATGCTTACCGGCGACGGCACCCACGATGATGGCGAGACCGTCGGCGACCACCATGCCGAGCGTCGATCCGATCCAGACGCCCAACCAGTTGTTGTCGGCAGCCAGGGTGATGGTGGCGAGCATGGTCTTGTCGCCCAGTTCGGCCAGAAAAAACGCCGAGGTGACCACGAAGAACGCGATACCGGACGCACGCTGCACCCGGCTCTTCTCCTCATCGCTGAGGCTGTCACCGCGCAATGTCCACAGCCCGAAGAAGACGAACATGGCGCCGGCGATGATGCCCAGCAGATGCCCGGGCAGGGCCGCGCCGAGGTAGTGACCGATGGCCACCGACAGCACGTGCACCAGGGTCGTTGCGACGGTGATCGCGCCCAGCACCACCCACCAGCGGTAGCGCAGCGCAAAGGTCATCGCCACGAGCTGAGTTTTGTCGCCGAGCTCGGCCACGAAGATGACGGCGAAGCTCAACAGGAGCGCGGATGTCACGGACAACCCCTCGATCGGTGGCTCCCGGGGGGATCAACAGAATCCTCCGGCCGGCAACCAATACGGTCTACTGCGGCCGAAGGTCTCGCCCACCGGCTGATGCCGGCTCGGTAACCGGGCTTCGCGATATTCGCGCTGCCAGTATGTCGATTGACCGATTTGGGGGCTACTCCCCTTCGCGCTCCAAGATTGACACACCCGAACCGGCATTGCAAGCCGAGGTGCTGCGAAAGACGTTACGTATCAATAGTTTTCACCTACCCACAGTGAAAGTTTGAGTACTCGAACAATTCCGTTCCGGTTCCCTCAGCCCATCCGGGCGCAGGCGTCCACCAAGAGCTCGTCCTCGGGATGGTTTGCCGCAGCGGTGATCACGGCCGCGCGGGCAGCGGATTCCAGCGCCTGCCACGGATCACCATCGGGTACCGCCGGCCCGTGCGCGGCGCGGTACCCGTCGAGAAACGCATGCCAATCGGCATCGGGCACCAGACCCGCCGCCCAGTACCCGGCGGGCCGCCCCAGATCCCAGCGCGGATCGCCGACGCCGAGGTCGTCGACATCGATCAGCACCCAGCGGCGCCCGTCCCAGCCGAGCTGCCCGAGATGGAAATCCCCGTGCACGACGGTCATCGACTCGGCCGGGAACTCCAACAGGCCCGCCGCGCGGCGGATGACATCGGCGACCGGACCGGAATCCAGCCGGGTCAGCGCGCGGGCCAACCGGTCGGGGGCGCCGTGCGGAACCACCAGACCGCCGACCGGCGACCGGTGCAGTTCGGCGAGCACCCGTCCCGCGGCCTCCCACGGCAGCCCCTGCGGATCCTGTCGCACCACCTCGACGCGTGGCCAGCGGGTGCGCCAACGGCCGTCGGTCAGGACGGGTTCCGGATCGATCGGCGACAGCAGGCAGTCCAGACGAGCCGCGACCCGCAGTCGCTCGGCGAGCTTCTGCGGGTCGGTGCCCGGTCGGTGCAGCTTGGTGACGACGTCGCCCGTGATGGTGATCAGTGCTATCTGTTCTTCGCGCAAGCGCTCATCACCGCCTCGGCGCGGGCATCCGGGTGGCGACGTTGAACCGGTTCCATGCATTGATGGTGACGGCCATCGCGATCACCTGGGCGAGTTCCTTCTCGGTGAACACCGCGGCGGCCTTGGCGTAGACCTCGTCGGAGACGTGGCCGTGGTGCAGTTCGGTGATGGCCTCGGTGAGTTCCAGGGCGGCACGCTCCTGCTCGGTGAACAGGGTGCCGGCCTCCTCCCAGGCCGCGATGAGCGCCAGCCGCTGCTCGGTTTCGCCCTGCTTGCGGGCGTCGGCGACGTGCATGTCGAGGCAGAACGCGCAGTGGTTGATCAGCGAGGCGCGGATCTTGACGAGCTCGCCGATGGTCGGGTCGATGTCCTTGGCCGAGGCGGTGGACAGTTTCATCATCGCGTCGTAGAGCTCCGGGGACACCTTGTAGATGTTGAGCCGGTCGATTGCGGTGGGGTTCTCCAATGTCTGTGTCATGACATGAACGCTAGCCCGCAAACAACCACTCAGATGGTTCAATCAAGGGGTGACTTCATGGGCCAATTCGGGCGCCAGGGATCTACACCTGGACCTGCGTGCGGCCATCACCCCCGGTGCGCGCGGTGCCAGGGACACCCTGGTCGAGGCGCTGCGCGATACCGTCCGTTCGGGTCGGCTGACCCCGGGTGCCATATTGCCGCCATCGCGGACCTTGGCCGCCGATCTGGGACTGGCCCGCAACACCGTCGCCGAGGCCTACGCGGATCTGGTGGCCGAGGGCTGGCTGGCCTCGCGCCAGGGCGCGGGCACCTGGGTGGTCAACGTCCGGGCGACCCCACTGCCCCCACGGCCGCGCGGTATCGCCGGCACCGCGACCCACAACCTGATGCCGGGCTCCCCCGATGTCGCGCAGTTCCCCCGCGCCGCCTGGCTGGCCTCGACCAAGCGGGCGCTGACGAACGCGCCAAACGAGGCGCTGCGGATGGGGGACCCGTTGGGCCGCATCGAATTACGCGAGGCACTCACCGAGTACCTCGGACGGGTACGCGGTGTGCGCACCTCCCCGGAGGAGATCGTCATCTGCGCGGGCACCCGGCACGCGGTCGAAATCCTCGGCCGGGTGCTGGGCGGACCCGACAAACCCGTAGCCGTCGAGGCCTACGGGCTGTACCTGTTCCGGGAGGCTCTGGCCGCCCACGGTATCGGCACGGTCCCGCTCGACGTCGACGATGACGGCGCGGTGATCGATGACCTGAACCGCACGCAAGCCACCGCCGCCCTGCTCACCCCCGCCCACCACTTCCCGCACGGGGTGCCCCTGCATCCCGGCCGGCGAAAGGCGGTGCTGGACTGGGCGCACCGCACCGACGGGTACCTGCTGGAAGACGATTACGACGGCGAGTTCCGTTACGACCGCCAGCCGGTCGGATCGGTACAAGGGCTGGACCCCGACCGGGTCGCCTACCTCGGCTCGGCGAGCAAGAGCCTCTCACCGGCGCTGCGCCTGGGCTGGATGGTGCTGCCCGCCGCCCTGGTGGACCGGGTGCTGACCACGATGGGTGGCCAACAGTTCTATGTCAGCACGCTGTTGCAGCTGACAATGGCGGACTTCATCTCGAAAGGCAGCTACGACAAGCAGATCCGGCGGATGCGGACCAATTATCGTCGCCGTCGCGACCTGCTGGCCCAGGCACTGGAACCGTTCGACGTCGGCATCCGGGGACTGTCGGCCGGCCTGCATCTGCAACTCACCCTGCCCGCGGGCACCGAGGCGGAGGTGATGCGTCGCGCGGGTGAGGCCGGTATCGCGCTGTCCGGCCTACGCCTGCTGCGCCACCCCGATGCGGGGCCCGAGGTGCCCGACGTCGACGGTGTCGTCGTCAGCTTCGGCACCCCGGCCGATCATGCCTTCGGTGGGGCCGTCGACGCACTGTGCGGGGTGCTGGCGGGCCTCACCCGCTGAGGGTGCGCAACTCGGCGGTCAGGTTCTGCCGGGCCGCGTCCTCCCACAACCGCCGGCCCTCCGGCGTGCGGTACAGCGCGGGTCCGGCCAACAGCGACTCGATGACCCGGGCCCGGCCGGCCCGGAAATCCGCGTCCGAGACATGGCCGTACTCGGCGCGCACCTTCGCGGTATTGCTGCGGTACTCCGCGGGCGCCAACGCCAGGACGGCCAGATCGGCATCGGAGAGCACCTGCCCGTTGCGGTCGGCCGGTTCCGGGTTGTGCTCGACGGTCAACCGCACCAGCCTGCCGACCTCGGCCACCAGCGGCGCGTCGACAGCAAGCGCCGCCAGCTCCGACTCCGCCAGCAGGGCGCTGTTCTCCTCATCGTCCGGGGCACCGGCGTACACCGCATCGTGATACCAGGCGGCCAGCCGCACCGCGTCCGGGTCCACGGCGAATCCGGCCAGCTCATCGATGGCCTCCAGGACACCCTGGAGGTGGCCCACATCGTGGTAGCGGCGGTGCGGCTCAGCCCAGCGGGCCAGTAGTGCGGCGCCCGCGGCGCCGATATCCGGCGAGGTGCTGTGGCGCGTAAGCAACGCACCCCACTCCTGCAGCAGATCGGTCACGCGCCCATTCTCGCCCCGTATGCTGCCCGCGTGACCGACACCCCGGATAACGCTCCCCTGAGCCTGAAAACCCAGGCGGCGCGGTTCATCCTCACCGGCGGTTTGTCGGCGATCGTCGACTTCGGCCTGTACATCCTGCTACTCAAGCTGGGCCTGCATGTCAACGTGGCCAAGACGCTGAGCTTCATCGCGGGCACCACCACCGCGTACCTGATCAACCGGCGGTGGACCTTCCAGGCGGCGCCCAGTCGGTCCCGCTTCGTGGCGGTGATGGCGCTCTACGCACTGACCTACGCCGTCCAGGTGGGTATCAATTACGTCTTCTACCTGCAATTCGCCGGTGAATCCTGGCAGGTCCCGGTCGCCTTCGTCATCGCCCAGGGCACCGCCACGATCATCAACTTCGTGGTGCAACGAGCGGTGATATTCCGGTTGAAGTGACCGCGAGCGGTACCCTTCATCACTGATATGTCTACCGAAACTGGCACCACCCTGCCGCTGACCTCGCGCACCCTGACCGGCTTCGGTCGGACCGCGCCGAGCGTGGCCCACGTGCTTTCGACGCCCGATGTCGAGGTCATCGCTGCCGCCGTCCGGCGGGTGGCGGACGCCTCCTCCGGCGACCCGTCGCATTTCCGCCGCGGCATCATCGCCCGCGGACTCGGCCGGTCCTACGGCGATCACGCCTGCAACGGCGGCGGCATCGTCGTCGACATGACGCCGTTGAACTCCATCCACTCCATCTCCCATGACACCGCGATCGCCGATGTGGACGGTGGCGTCAGCCTGGATCAACTGATGAAGGCGGCCCTGCCCTTCGGGCTGTGGGTCCCGGTGCTGCCCGGCACCCGGCAGGTCACCATCGGTGGTGCCATCGGCTCCGATATCCACGGCAAGAACCACCACAGCGCCGGCAGCTTCGGTAATCACGTGCTGTCACTGGACCTGCTGATGGCCGACGGGGAGGTGCACACTCTCACCCCCGACGGCGATACCAGCGAGCTCTTCTGGGCGACCATCGGCGGTAACGGTCTGACCGGCATCGTGATCCGCGCCCGGATCGCCATGACCCGCACGGAGACGGCATATTTCATCGCCGACGGGGTCGCCACCGCGGACCTCGACGAGACGATCGCCGTGCACCTGGACGGCAGCGAGGACAAGTACACCTACTCCAGCGCGTGGTTCGATCTGATCAGCGCGCCGCCGAAGCTCGGCCGCGCGGCGGTCAGCCGGGGCTCGCTGGCGAAGCTGGATCAGCTGCCGGCGAAACTGGCCAAGAACCCGCTGAAATTCGATGCGCCACAGCTGCTGAAGGTGCCCGACATCTTCCCGGTCAGCGCGATGAACAAGCTGTCGTTCACCGCCATCGGCGAGGTGTACTACCGACTCGGCGGCACCTACCAAGACAAGATCATGAATCTGTCGCAGTTCTATCACATGCTCGACCTGGTCAGCGGATGGAACAATGCCTACGGGCCAAAGGGCTTCGCGCAGCATCAGTTCCTGGTCCCGCCGGATGCGCTGGACGAGTTCACCTCGATCATCCGGTGGATCCAGACCAGTGGCCAGTACTCGGCGCTCAACGTCTTCAAACTGTTCGGCCCCGGCAACCGTGCGCCACTGAGCTTCCCGATGGCGGGCTGGAATGTCGCGATGGACTTCCCGGTCAAGGCCGGGGTCAACGAGTTCCTCAACGAACTGGACAACCGCGCCATGGAGTTCGGTGGCCGGGTCTACACCGCCAAGGACTCCCGGGTCAGCGCGGAGAAGTTCCACAAGATGTACCCCCGTATCGACGAGTGGATCGCGGTGCGCCGCAAGGCAGACCCGCAGGGCGTCTTCGCCTCCGATATGGCTCGCCGTCTTGAATTGCTCTAGAAAGGCTCTACCCCTACATGATTGACGCAACCGGAAACCCCCAGACGATCCTGCTGCTGGGCGGTACCTCCGAGATCGGCCTGGCCATCGTCGAGCGGTACCTGCGCGACGCCAAGGCCCGGGTGATCCTGGCCGATCTGCCCGGTGCCCCCCGCCGGGAAGCCGCGATCGCCCAACTGCAGGCCGCCGGTGCGAAGTCGGTGGAGTACCTGGACTTCGACGCCGTCGACACGGCCTCGCATCCGGCCGTCATCGAGGCCGCCTGGGCCAACGGCGATGTGGACGTCGCCATCGTGGCATTCGGCATCCTCGGTGACGCCGAGGAGTTGTGGCAAAACCAGGCCAAGGCGGTGCTGACCGCCCAGATCAACTACGTCGCTGCAGTATCGGTCGGCGTGCTGATCGGTGAGCGGATGCGCAACCAGGGCTTCGGCCAGATCTTCGCGATGTCCTCGGTGGCCGGCGAGCGGGTGCGTCGCTCCAACTTCGTCTACGGCTCCACCAAGGCCGGCCTGGACGGCTTCTACCTCGGTCTCGGGGAAGCGTTGAGCGAGTTCGGTGTTCACGTGCTGGTGATCCGTCCCGGCCAGGTGCGCACCACCACCACGCTGGAGCACTGGAAGGCCACCGGCGCCAAGGAGGCGCCCTTCACCGTCGACAAGGAGGACGTCGCGGAATTGGCGGTCGCCTCGGCTGCCAAGGGTAAGGAACTCATCTGGGCCCCGGGGCCGGTGAAATATCTGATGGCCGTGATGCGTCACATTCCGCGGCCAATCTTCCGCAAGCTGCCGCTCTGATCCGGTGGGGGAGAGCGAAGCGACCCGGGGAATGACTCGTACCAGTCTGGCCGTCACCGGCCAGATGGTGGCCGCGGCCGTCACTGCCGCGGTTCTCAGCGTCATCGCGCTGCTGGCGATCGCCCGCGTCGAATGGCCGGCCTACAACTCCTCGAACCAGCTGCACGCTCTCACCACCGTCGGCCAGTTCACCTGTCTGGCAGGCATTTTCGTGGCCGGCGCGCTGTGGCGCACGGGCAGGCGGCTGCTTGCCCGGATCGCCTCGGTGGTGTTCCTGTCGGCGTTCTCGGTGGTCACCCTGGCGATGCCACTGGGCGCGACCAGGCTCTACCTGTTCGGCATCTCGGTGGATCAGCAGTTCCGCACCGAGTACCTGACCCGGTTGGCGGACAGCCCGGCCCTGCACGATATGACCTATATCGGCCTGCCGCCGTTCTATCCGGCGGGCTGGTTCTGGATCGGCGGCCGACTCGCCGAGCTGACCGGTATGCCTGCGTGGGAGATGTTCAAACCGTGGGCCATCATCTCGATCACCGCGGCGATCGCGATCGCCCTGGTGCTGTGGTCGGCGATGCTGCGGTTCGAAATTGCACTCGCCGTGTCGACCGCCACCGCGGCCGTGACGCTGGCCTACACCTCCGCCGAGCCCTACGCCGCGGTGATCACCGTGCTGCTGCCGCCGATCTTCGTGCTGGCATGGTCGGCGTTGAAGAGATCCGGTGCGTGGGCAGCCGTCGTCGGGGTCGGGCTCTTCCTCGGCCTGGCCGCCCTGTTCTACACCCTGCTGCTGGGCTACGCGGCGTTCACCGTCACCCTGATGGCCGTACTGCTGGCCGTCGCCCGGCGCAGTCTGGCACCACTGCTGAAGCTGGCCGCGATGGGCGCCATCGCCGGGGCGCTGGCGCTGCTGACCTGGGGCCCGTATCTGCTGGCCGCTGCGCGCGGAGAACCAGCCGACAGCGGCACCGCCCAGCACTACCTGCCCATCGACGGCGCCGAACTGACCTTCCCGATGCTGGACTTCACCCTGCTGGGCGCGCTGTGCATGCTGGGCACCATCTGGCTGGTGGTCTACGCGCGTACGTCGACCCGTGCCGGCGATGAGCGCTTGCGCGAAGAGAATCCTGCTCCGGCACTGGCCGTCGGGGTGCTGGCCGTCTACGCGTGGTCGCTGCTGTCGATGCTCACCACGCTGGTCGGCACCACGCTGCTGTCCTTCCGCCTGCAGCCAACGCTGTCGGTGCTGCTGACAGCAGCGGGCACGTTCGGCTTCATCTGGGTGGCCCAGGCCGTGATGGCGCGCTATCAGCACCCCGGCAGGCACGTCGTGGCGATCGCCGCCACTATCGGCGCCGTCGGCGCGGTGACCTTCAGCCAGGACATCCCCGATGTGCTGCGCGCCGACATCACCGTCGCCTACACCGATACCGACGGCTACGGCGAACGCGCCGACCGGCGGCCGCCCGGCGCCGAGCAGTACTACCGTGCACTCGACGCACGGATCCTGGAGGTGACCGGCCGTCCGCGCACCGAGACGGTCGTGATGACCGCGGACTACAGCTTCCTGTCCTATTACCCGTACTACGGCTTCCAGGGCCTGACCTCGCACTACGCAAACCCGTTGGCACAGTTCGAAGCCCGCTCGGCAGCCATCGAGAGCTGGGCATTGCTCAGCTCACCCGACCAGTTCGCCACGGCACTCGACCAGCTGCCCTGGGAGCCCCCGTCGGTGTTCCTGATGCGCCGCGGCGGCCCCGACAGCTACACCCTGCGGCTGGCCTCGGACGTGTATCCCAACCAGCCCAACGTCAAGCGCTATCAGGTCGAGTTGAACGCTGCGCTGTTCTCCGATCCCCGCTGGGATGTGTCCACCGAGGGGCCGTTCGTGCTGGCGATCCGTAAACCGCCGGCGGGTGGTTGATGGCCGGACAACTAGCATCTACCTCCGTGAACGACAAGCCGGCCAATCACCGCACCACCAGACTGGTCGCCGTCGTCGCCGGGTTGCTCGGCACCCTCCTGGCCATCGCCACCCCGTTCCTGCCCGTCAACGAGACGACCGCGACGCTGAACTGGCCGCAGAACGGGACGTTGGACAGCGTCGACGCGCCCCTGATCGGCTACGTCGCGACCGATCTGAACATCACCATCCCGTGCAGCGCCGCCGCCGAACTGACCGGCGCGCGCAACATCCTGTTGTCCACGGTGCCCAAGCAGGCACCCAAAGCCGTCGACCGTGGGCTGCTCATCGAGCGGGTCAACAACGAGTTGCTGGTGATCGTGCGCAACACCCCGGTGGTCAGCGCGCCACTGGCCGACGTGCTCAGTCCGGCGTGTCGGGAACTCACCTTCACCGCGCACGCCGACAAGGTGACCGCCGAGTTCGTCGGGCTGACCCAGGGTGCGTCCAACGATCCCGGCGCCGATCCCGACGCACCGCTGCGCGGTGAGCGCAGCGGTTACGACTTCCGCCCCCAGATCGTCGGCGTGTTCACCGACCTGTCCGGCCCGGCGCCGCCCGGCCTGCAGCTCTCCGCCACCATCGACACCCGCTACAGCAGCTCACCCACGTGGGTCAAAACCCTGGTGATGATCCTGGGTGTGGCGATGACGATCGCCTCGCTGGTCGCACTGCATCGCCTCGATGTCGCCGACGGTGTCCGGCACCGCCGTTTCCTGCCGCAGCGCTGGTGGTCGGTGACCAGACTCGACGCGCTGGTGGCGGCGCTGTTGGTGTGGTGGCATTTCGTGGGCGCCAACACCGCCGATGACGGCTACATCCTGACGATGGCCCGGGTGTCCGAGCACGCCGGTTATATGGCCAACTACTACCGCTGGTTCGGCACCCCGGAGGCACCGTTCGGCTGGTACTACGACCTGCTGGCGCTGTGGGCCCACGTCTCCACGGCCAGCGTGTGGGTGCGGCTGCCCACCCTGCTGATGGGCCTGGCGTGCTGGTGGATCATCAGCCGCGAGGTGATACCGCGGCTCGGTGCGGCGGTGAAGAGCAGCCGGGCGGCGGCATGGACCGCGGCAGCGATGTTCCTGGCGTTCTGGCTGCCGCTGAACAACGGCCTGCGGCCCGAACCGATCATCGCCGTCGGCATCCTGCTGACCTGGTGCTCGGTCGAGCGCGGGGTGGCGACCAGCCGGTTGCTTCCCGTCGCGGTCGCCATCATCATCGGTGCCCTGACCCTGTTCTCCGGCCCCACCGGAATCGCCGCCGTCGGCGCGCTGCTGGTGGCCGTCGGTCCGCTGAGAACGATTGTGGCCGCCCATGTTTCCCGCTTCGGCTACGCCGCGCTGTTGGCGCCGATCGCCGCGGCGGGCACCGCCACCATCTTCCTGATCTTCCGGGACCAGACCCTGGCCGGCGAGCTACAGGCCAGCTCCTTCAAGTCCACCATCGGCCCCAGCCTGGCCTGGTTCGACGAGCACATCCGGTATTCGCGACTGTTCACCACCAGCCCCGACGGGTCGGTGGCGCGACGTTTCGCGGTGCTGACACTGCTCCTGGCGCTTGCCGTTTCGATCGCCATGACGCTGCGCAAGGGCCGTATCCCCGGCACGGCCATCGGCCCGGCACAGCGGATGATCGGGATCACCGTCATCTCGTTCCTGTCGCTGATGTTCACCCCCACCAAATGGACACACCACTTCGGGGTGTTCGCCGGGCTGGCCGGATCGATCGGTGCGCTGGCCGCCGTGGCGATCGCCGCGGCCGCGATGCGTTCGAAACGCAACCGCACCATCGTGACCGCAATCGTGCTGTTCTTGATGGCGTTGTCCTTCGCCACCGTGAACGGGTGGTGGTACGTGTCGAACTTCGGTGTTCCGTGGTCCAACGAGTTCCCCGCATTCGGTTACGGCTTCACCCTCATCCTGCTGGGCCTCGCCGCGCTGGCCCTGCTGGTCGCCGCCTGGCTGCATTTCTCCGCCTACCCGGCACCGGATCGGCCCTGGTCACGGTTCACCGGTGCGCCGCTGGCCGTCGCAGCCTGGGCGGTGGTGATCTTCGAGGTCGCATCGCTGACGATCGCCCTGGTCATCCAGTACCCGGCCTGGTCGGTGGGACGCTCCAACCTGGATGCGTTGCGCGGCAAGACCTGTGGGCTGGCCTCCGATGTGATGGTCGAACAGGACCCAAATGTCGGGTTGCTCCAACCGGTCAGCGCCCCGGTGGGGACCGCACTGGGTGCGGCCACCGCCGACAACTTCCGCCCCGACGGGATCCCGGCCGACATCTCCGCCGACCCGGTGTCCGAACAACCCGGCGACAGCAACTTCGCCGATTCCGAGAGCAGCGACGAGACCGGCAGTGAACCGGGCACCGAGGGCGGCACCACCGCCGCGGCCGGGGTGAACGGCTCTCAGGCCCGGCTGCCCTACAACCTCGATCCGGCCCGCACCCCGGTGCTGGGCAGTTGGCGTTCCGGCCCGCAACAGCCGGCCAAGCTGCGCTCGGCGTGGTACCGCCTGCCTGCGCGTGACGCACGCGGACCGCTGCTGGTGGTGGCCGCCGCCGGCCGGTTCGATGCGGGCGAGGTGCTGGTGCAATGGGCCACCGATGAGCAGGCCGACAGCGGAAAGCCGGGCGGCACCATCGGTTTCGCCGATGTCGGCGCGGTGCCGGCCTGGCGCAACCTGCGGGCGCCGATGTCGGCCATCCCGGAGGAGGCCACTCAGGTGCGCGTGGTCGCCACCGATGACGATCTGGCACCGAACCATTGGATCGCCGTCACCCCGCCCCGCATCCCGGAACTGCGCAGCCTGCAGGATGTCGTCGGGTCTACCGATCCGGTGATGCTGGATTGGCTTGTCGGGCTTTCCTTCCCGTGCCAGCGACCGTTCTTCCACCGCTACGGCGTGACCGAGGTGCCCAAGTGGCGCATCCTGCCCGACCGGTTCGGCGCCGAGGCGAACTCGCCGGTGATGGACTACCTGGGCGGCGGACCGCTGGGCATCACCGAGTTGCTGCTGCGTGCCACACCGGTACCGACGTACCTGCAGGGCGACTGGTTCCGCGATTGGGGTTCGTTGCAACAGCTTCGGCAGTTCTACCCGAATGCGAAACCGGCCGAGCTCGAGCTCGGCACCGCGACCCGCAGCGGGTTGTGGAGCCCGGCCCCCCTGCGTCCGTCCTAGTCAGCGTCCGTCCTGGTCAGCGCCGCCCGGCCAGGATCGCCTCGATATTGCGTTCGGCGAGCGCGGTGATGGACATGAACGGGTTGCAGCCGATATAGCCGGGGATCAGCGACGCGTCGTTGACGTACAGCTTCTCGTGACCGTTGACGCGCCCGAACAGGTCGGTCGCCGTCCCACGCACACAGCCGCCCAATGGGTGAACGGTGTTGGGCGCAAATGCCTTTCCTTCGAACAGGTCATCGCGGTAGTCGACCCCGTTGGCCTGGGTGACACGGTCGAACACCAGTCGTGCCCGCTCGATGAGATGATCGGTGTGGCTCTGCGGCCAGTCGATGCCGATCGAGTCCGACTGGCGGTCATAGCTGATCGTCGCCCGGTCACCGGTGCGCAGCATGGCGTAGTAACCCAGCGCGTTCGTCTCCACCGGCAGCGGTAGCGAGAACATGCTGGCGTACACCGGATTGTCCGGATCGGCCCGGCCGTCCAGGTTGATCATGCCGAGCAGCGACTGCTGGGTACCCACCGGTTCGGCGGTGTTGTGCGACACCATGATGTCGCCGTTGTTGCCGTAGCCGTTGCCGATCTCGTCGGGCAGGTCGGCCAGGTCCCCGCTCTCCCTGGCGCGCAGCAGCAGGTGCGTGGTGCCCAGCACGCCGGCCGCCAGATACAGCTGCTCGCAGCCGATCTCGTCGCGTGCGACCTCGTTGCCCCAGCGGTCGATCTCACGGATGGACACCACGTACTCACCCGAGGGCTCCTGACGGATACCGGTCACTTCCGTCAGCGGCCGCAAGGTGACCTTGCCGGTCTGCAGCGCCGCCGCGACGTAGGTCTGGTCGACGCTGCCGAGGCGGCCGTGGTTGTTGCCGTACTGGCACTCCCAGTCCAGCGCAGAGAGCGGCACCTCGCCGGCGGCCTCACGCATCATGTAGTCGAACGAGTACGCACTGCCGTTGATGTCGACGCCGTACCCGGCCGACTCGGCGTACGCACGGCCCACCCGGGCGTACTGGAAGTAGGGGGTCTGCTCGAACCAACCCGGGTCCCGGTAGCTGATCTGCAGCGCGGTCCTGGCGCGCTCGACGTAGGTGCCCAGGAACTCGGCCGGGTCGATATCGGGGAACGCCGCGCGGACCTGCTCGGGCGTCGGCACCGCCGCGATGGCCGCGTTGACCATCGATCCGCCGCCGACGGCGATCCCGCGGAACACGTCGTGGGCGCCGAAGGTCACCTTGTCGCAGATACCGGCCTGGACCGGCTGAGAACCCGGGTTCTGCGCCGCCACCGCGTTCACCGAAACTCCGCGGAACGAGGGCACCAGGCTCGGGGGCACATCACGGAACCAGCCGGCACGGGTGTCGGCAGGCAACATCTTGGTGAAGCGCCGACCGTCCTCGTCGGGGGTGTCCCACAGCCGCCCGCGTTCCAGGATGAGGGTGTCCACGCCCGCCTCACCGAGGCGTAGCGCGCTGACTCCGCCGCCGTACCCACTCCCGACCACGATGGCCTGGTGAAACGGCCGCGTTGCGGGACGCTCGTCCGGACTGCTCGACTGACAGGCGGACAGGCCCACCGCACCGGCCGCCAGACCGGCGGTGGCACCCAGAAAACGACGTCGCGTCAGTTTGATCTTGGACACTGTCACACCAACCTCACAGCAAAATCCTCATTCGTTATGGCTCCGTGTTTGCACTGCCCGCACAACCAGGTTAAATAGGCACTGGAAACGAGTTCGCGCTCCCCCTGGCAAGGATACGAAGTGGCAGACGCACAGACCGGCAGAACGCGCACGTGGCGGGCTGTAAAACGGTATCTGTGGCTGCTCGGGGCCGTGGTGCCCGGCATGGTCGGATTGGCCTGGCTGCTGGTC
>JBPPMV010000439.1:0-5555 GCA_051306235.1 Mycobacterium sp.
CCTCGACCCGTTCGATGAGGGCACGGATATTGGCCAGGACGGCGGCGGGTGACAGCTGCGCGGTCCGCGGTGTTCCGGTGGATCCCGCGGTGCCCTGCAGGACGGCGGCACCGGTGCCGGTCACCATGCCCCCGTGGGTACGTGAGCGCTGGGTGTGCGCGATCGCGCCGACATCGTGCACGGCGAGGGGCGCGTGTCGTTCAGGTGAGCCGGCCGCCGCCAGCTCACGCAGATGGGAACCATGACTGAACACGGTGCGCACCCCGACGCGGTCGAAGCGGTCCAGCGTGGACCGCGCCCAGCGTTTCGGGTCGGCGCCGCGCACCGGCCCCGGCAGCACGGACACGGAGGCACCGGCCAGGAAGGCGCCGGGAATGGCGGCGATGAACTCCGCGGTGGGGTCACCGACCAGACCGATGGCGTCGGCACCGTCATCGCAGATGCAGGCGGCGACGTTCTCGGCGCGGGCGTGAATCTCGCCCCACGGGTGACGATTCCAGGTTCCGGTGTCGGTATCGAGTACCGCCAGGGCCCGGTCGGTGGACGTCATGGCCGTCGTCAATGCCTGCGCCAGCGCCCAGGGCGCCGCGCTCACGAGCCGGCCTGATCCGAGTTGTTCTGGAGGACGGGCAGTTTGGCCAGGACGACGGTTTCGAGCTCACCGACCGTCTCGCAGCTGAGCAGATCTTCCTCGGAAAGTGCCGCGCCCAATCGGTCCTCGATCGCGACCATGCCGACCGCGAACGCCACCGAATCCATGCCGACATCGTCGACCAATCGGGAGTCCCGGGTGACCCGGCTGATGTCGATGTTGAGATCGTCGCGCAGGATGGCCAGGAGCTCGGGATTGACGGCTTCGGGCTGTGACATTTCCATGTTCGGCGACCCTACACCTGAGAATTTACTCAGGGTAGGCTTACCGAAGGTGGGGGTCAGTCGGGCGGCCGGGCAAGAGTCAGGTCGCCCCTTGTGACGCCGCTGTCAATCGAGACCAGCGCGGGCACAACTTCACTGGTGACCAGCCCATGTACGCCGGTCAGCGCGTCGATGAGGTCGAAACTCGCGGCGATCCGCGCCGGGCTGTCCACCACCACGGTTGTGACGGGGACCTCACGTCCGACCTGAAACAGCCTGTCCCCGTGCGGCTCGTGATCGCCGTGGAAACCCCAGATTCCGCGCAGCACCGTGACCCCGCCGGCGGCGCGCCGCGCACCCAGCACGTCGACGATGCCGCGGTGGATAGGGACACCGTCATGCCGGGTCCCCTCCGAGGTGTCGATGGTCAGTTTCTGCCAGATCGGGCGCCCGTCGGCATCGACATCGGGCAGCGCGGTGGGGCGGGCCAGTAGCCGGCCGTCGCGCTTGCAGATCTGGATACGTTCGGTGGTCATCATCGTCTCCGGATGCAGTTCGCGCAGTCGCGGTAACGCGGCCCCGATCTGCTCATCGTCGCCGACGGCCACGATCATCAGCGGCACATCGGTATTGGCGCTGAAGAACTTCGCTCGCCGCCGGGTGCCGCGCTCGGTGCCGTCCACCCCGAGAAACACTGCCGATCCTGCGAATCCGAGTCGGTGCAGCAGCGCGCAGATTTCCCGGTAGGCCGGACGGCGGCCGATGCGGGTCCGGCGACCGACATACAGGGTCAACTTGGTGGAACCCGCCGCGGTGGTACCGGCCGGTCGGGCCCGTTCCAGGGTGACGATGCCACGCGCGGTCCTCGACACCACCGGCCCGGCCAGACCCATGATGCGTTCGGCGGTGTCCACCGCCACCACCGCAACCGGAAGGTCCTCCGACGCCGACAGCGACCGATCGCTGCGAACCGTATGACTCGGCCCGAACCCGCCGATACCGCGCAGCACCACACTGTTGGCCACCGCCGAGGTATCGAACAGGTCCAGGAGTTCGTCGGCGACGAAACCGCGCTCGCCGCGCAGCCGCTCACCGAAGTACGCGGTCAGTTTCAGTAGGTCCTGGCTCATAGCTGCCGTCCGATCGTCTGACCCAGCCAGGCGGCCGCCACCCCGAGCACTACCTGGGCGACGATGTTCAGCACCGCAGCCCGGCCCCGGCGTTCCTCGGCGAGCCGCTGCGTTTCCAGCATCCAGGTCGAAAACGTCGTGTACGCGCCGACGAACGCGGTGCCGGCCAGCAGGGCAACATGCGGACTGAGCGCCAGCGCACCCAGGAATCCCAACAACCACGCTCCGCTGACGTTCACCGCCATCGTGCCGACCGGGAAACCAGTCGTGAACCGGCGCGAGACCGCCCGGTCGACGAGCAGCCTGCACACCGCCCCGACACCGCCGATGACCATCACACCGGCCCACAGCATCGCGCTCATCGCAGCCGCACCAGCGTCGTGGTCAGCTGCACCGCCAGCAGCCCCAGCGCGATGCTCACCGCGAGATACGCGGCGGCCAGCAGATGGAACCCGTGCTCCAGCATCACCAGCACCTCGACCTGCATGGTGGAGAAGGTGGTCAGCCCACCGCACAGCCCGGTGCCCAGCAGCGACCGCCGATACCCCGAGGTCGGTAGCCGCTCCAGCAGCCGGGTGGTGAAGTAGCCCAGCAGTGCGGCGCCGAGGATGTTGACGACGAACGTCGCCCACGGCCAGTGTCCCGGCGGCACCGCCAGGACGTGGCTGAGCAGCGCGCGCGCCAGCGTTCCCAGTGCACCGCCGAGGAACACCGCAGCCACTTCGCGTCGGTCGGTGAGTGCCACATCGCAAAGTATGTAGGCCGGCAGCCAGACCGATAGGGTCGGCACACCATGACGGCGAGCGTTTTCCCCCCGGTGCGGATCTGCGTGCTCGGCGCGGTCCGGGCGTGGGTGGACGGGCAGCCGGTGGACCTGGCCGGGCCCAAACAGCGCTCGGTGCTGGTGCGGCTGGTGCTGGCGCATGGCGAGGTGGTGTCCGTCGACCGGCTGATCGAGGACCTGTGGGCCGGGGAACCGCCGCCGAAGGCGCTGGCGGCGCTGCAGGCCTACATCTCGCATCTGCGCCGGGTGCTCGAACCCGGACGCGCGCGCCGGGCCGCGGCGCAGGTGATCGTCAGCGCCGCCCCCGGGTACTGCCTGCGGCTTCCCGACGAATCCGTCGACGTGTGGTCGCTGGAAGCCCGGATCACCGCGGCCGAACAGCACTGCGACCCGCGGGACCGCGCGCCGCTGCTCGAGGACGTGGTGGCGGCGTGGTCGGGCGATCCGTATGTGGAGGTCCGCGACGCGCTGTGGGCCGCCCCCGAAGTGGCCCGGCTGTCCGAACTGCGGCTGTCGGTCATCGAGGCGCACGCCGCGGCCCAGTCCGCGCTGGGACAGCACGCCATGGTGGCGCGGGTGCTGGAATCGCATGTGCGTGACCACCCGGACCGGGAGGCGGCCGCCTGCCTGTTGGCGATCGCGCGATACCGCTCGGGCCATCAGGTGGCCGCCCTGGAGGTGCTGCGCCGCACCACCGACGACCTCACCGACGAACTCGGCCTGGAACCCGGCCGGGCGCTGCGCGATCTGGAACGCGATATCCTGCGCCAGGCCGACCATCTCGACCCCATCGCCGCGCAACTGCCCGCCCCGCCGTCGCCCGGCGATACCCGGTCTGCCGACCAGACCCGCGGGCGCACTGGTGAACTGGCCGCCATGGATGCGGCGGCCGCCACCGCGCTACGCGACGGGCTGAAGGTGGTCTGGGTCGGCGGTGAGGCCGGTGCCGGCAAGACCACCGTCGTGGAGGCGGCATCGGCGCAGCTGCAGCGGGCCGGTTGGGCGGTGGTCGCCGGCCGCAGCCCCGAGGTGGACGGCGCACCGCCGGGCTGGGTGTGGACCGAGATTCTCGAAAACTTCACCGCCGCACTGCAACCTCAGCAGGCCGCGGCGCTGGGACCGCTGCTGCACGATGGCAGGCCGCCGGTCGAACAGAGCGCCGAGGGGACGGTGTTCTGGATCGCGCATGCGCTGGCCGAGGTGCTCGGACAGGCGGCCGAGCGGACACCACTGCTCATTGTGCTCGACGACCTGCATCGCACCGACGGTCTGACCCTGGAGTTGTTGCGGCTGACCGCCGACCGGCTCGGCGACGGGCGGGTGCTCGTCATCGGCACCTACCGGCCCTCGGAATCCGGCGCCGAACTCGGTCAGGCCCGGGCTGCGCTGGCCAACCACACCGCCGCGCACCTGACCCTGTCCGGTCTGGACGATGCCGCGCTGACGGCACTGGCCACCGACAGCGGACTGCCCGCGGTCACCCCGGAAACGTTGCGGCTGTTGCGCGAACGCACCGGCGGCAACCCGCTGTTCGTCCGTGAGCTGGCCCGGTTGATGGTCGCCGAGGGCGTCGACGCGGCGCACGGCGGTGTACCCGTCGGTGTCGGCGACGTGTTGCGGCGCAGGCTGGCCCGGCTACCGCCGTCGACCGTGACCGCGCTGCGCCAGGCAGCGGTGCTGGGCCGCGAGGTCGATATCACCCTGCTCGGCGAGTTGGCCCGCAGCGATGATGACGGGCTGCTGGACGCGCTGGAACCCGCGGTGCTCGCCGGTCTGCTCGACGAACCGGTCCCTGGGCGGATCCGGTTCGCGCACAACCTGATCCGGGACACCCTGTACGAAGACACCTCGGTGCTGCGCCGATCCCGGCTGCATGCCGCGGCGCTGGACCTGCTGCGCCGACCCGGCCGTGGCGCCGACGCGGCCTCACTGGCCTACCATGCCCTGGCGGCCGCGACCGCCGATACCGCCTCCGAGGCAGCGGTTTTTGCGATGAACGCCGCGCGGGAAGCCGACGGGGTCGGCGCGCCGGTGGAGGCCGCACGGCAATGGCGGGCCGCGGTGCGCATGTTCGAACTCTGCGGTGCCGATCAGGCGGCCACGGTACCCGCCGGGTGCGGTCTGATCGCTGCGCTCGCCCAGGCCGGTGATGCGATCGGATCGCGGGAAGAGTTGCACAACACCATGGTTGCCGTCGGCTCCCACGACGCCTTGGCGGTACAGGCGCTGACCGCGTCGGACAGCCCGCTGGTGTGGCGGGTGCGTGACGGCGACCTCATCGACCACGCCATCGTCGGCCCGCTGCGGCGGGTGCTGGACCGTGAACAGCCTCCGCAGGTACGCGCCCGATTGCTACTGACCCTGTTCAACGAACTGGAGGGTCTGGAACAGGCTACGGCGCTGGCCGCGGCCGAGGAGGCCCTGCGGCTGGCCCGCGCCGTACACGCGCAGGATCCGGCCGGACATCAACGGCTGCTGTGTGCCGCGCTCAACACTCAGGCCTTCGCCTGCCTCGGCCCCGATCTGGCCCATGAGCGCGAAAGCATTGTCGCCGAGCTGCTCTCGGTAGCCGAGGCCTACGATGCCATCGACTACCAGGCGGTGGCGCACTGGTTCGCGTTCCTGGACGCCTCCGGGCGTTCGGACCTGGCGGGTGCGGCCGCGCATGCCGACAAGGCGGTGGCGCGGGCGGGTACCGGCCAGCTCGGTTTCCTGCTGGGTGTGCTCGACGCATTCGGCGCCCAGCTGTCCGTGCTGGCCGGCCGGACCGACGAGGGGGAGCGGGG
>JBPPMV010000440.1:0-6305 GCA_051306235.1 Mycobacterium sp.
GGCGTGGCCGAACTGGGCCGCCTCGACGTCATCGTCGCGAACGCCGGGATCACCATCCCCGAAGCGTGGAACGACATCACCCCGGAGTCGTTCCGCGACACCATGGACGTCAACGTCACCGGCACCTGGAACACCGTGATGGCCGGCGCCCAGCACATCATCGACGGGGGCCGGGGCGGCTCGATCATCCTGGTGAGTTCCCTTGCGGGCGTGAAGATGCAGGCCTTCATGGTGCACTACACGGCCAGCAAGCATGCCGTCACCGGTATGGCGCGGGCCTTCGCCGCCGAGCTCGGCAAGCATCACATCCGGGTCAACAGCGTGCATCCCGGTCCGGTGAACAGTGCGATGGGTTCGGGCGACATGATCGGGGCGCTCGGCAAGGCATATGAGACCAACCCGCCGTTGGCGCAGATGATCACCCCGTTCACCCCGACCTATATGGCCGAACCCGAGGATATCGCCGCGTCGGTCGCCTGGCTGGCGTCGGATGAATCTCGGCATATCACCGCGGTCGCGCTGTCCATCGACAACGGAATGGCACAGTTCTGAGATGGCCGAGACACCCGAAGAGACCCGCGAACAGATCCGCCGACTGAAGGCCCGGTACTGCCGGTTGCTGGACACCAAGGATTACGAGGCGTGGAAGACGCTGTTCGCCCCGGACGTGGTGGTGAAGCTGGACATGGCCATCTCCACCGGTGGAGCCGACGGTCAGACTGCGCCCGACCTGAAGGGGCTCGCCGAGTTCCTGCCGGTCGTGCTCGGCGGTGTCGAGCACGCGCAGACCAAGCACCACGTGCACACCCCGGAGATCGATCTGACCTCGGAGACCACCGCCTCGGGTATCTGGGCGATGGAGGATCTGCTGCTGTTCCCGGACGGCAGTGAACTTTTCGGCGCAGGCCACTACCGCGAGACCTATGAGCTGCGCGACGGCGCCTGGGTGATCGCCAGCCTGCACCTGACCCGGACCATCCTGCGCTTCACGGCAGCGACATAGCGCCCATGGCCGAGCAGCGCACGGTGCTGGTGATGGGGGCCAGCGGCTTCCTGGGCTCCCATGTCGCCCGCGCACTCGTCGAACGTGGCGACCGGGTGCGGGTGCTGCTGCGGGAGACCAGCTCGACGCGGCCCATCGAGGATCTCGATGTCGAGCGCCACTACGGCGACATCTTCGACATCGACGCCGTCCGCACCGCGATGGCGGGCTGCGCCGCGGTCTTCTACTGCGTGGTGGACACCCGCGCCTGGCTTCGTGACCCCGCCCCGCTGTTCCGCACCAATGTCGACGGCCTGCGCGGCGTCCCGGACATCGCGGCGGAATCGAATCTGCAGAGCTTCGTGTTCACCAGCACCATCGGTGCGGTGGCGGTCGGCGAGAACGGCCGCGCGGCGACCGAGGATGACCCGTTCAACTGGCCCGGCAAGGGCGGTCCGTATATCGAATCACGGCGGCAGGCAGAGGATCTGGTGCTGCGCTACGCCGCCGAACACAAGCTGCCCGCGGTGGCCATGTGTGTGTCCAACACCTACGGCCCCCGCGACTGGCAACCCACTCCACACGGGGCGATGATCGCCGCCGCCGCGTTGGGGCGGGTCCCGGTGTACGTCGACGGTGTCGGCTCGGAGGTCGTCGGCGTAGAGGACGCGGCCCAGGCCCTGGTGCTGGCCGCCGAACACGGCACCGTGGGGGAGCGCTACATCGTCTCCGAGCGGTATCTGAGCCAGCGTGAATTGTTCGCAACCGCAGCACAAGCCGTCGGAAGACGGGCACCGCGCATCGGTCTGCCGGTGCAACTGCTCTATGCCGTGGGCGCTGCCGGTGGCCTGCTCGGGAAGGTGTTGCGCCGCGATACGCCGGTGAATCTGACCTCGGTGCGACTGCTCGACCTCACCTCACCGCTGGACCACTCCAAGGCCACCCGCGACCTGGGGTGGCAGCCGCGACCGGCGACCGAGGCGATCGCCCGCGCGGCGGAGTTCTACGTGCTACGGCACCGGAAGGCCGCGACCGCATGAGCGATTATGACGTGATCGTCATCGGGGCCGGCTTCTCCGGCCTCTACGCGCTGCACCGACTGCGCGAACAGGGCCTGCGGGTCCGGGTGCTGGAGCGCGCCGCCGAGGTGGGCGGCACCTGGCACGTCAACCGCTATCCCGGCGCGCGTTGCGATATCGAGAGCATCGAGTACTCCTACAGTTTCTCCGAAGAGATCCAGCAGGAGTGGGTGTGGACCGAATCCATGCCGGCGCAGGCGGAGATCGAGGCGTACCTGAACTTCGTCGCCGACCGGTTGGATCTGCGCCGTGACATCGCCTTCGGCACCGAGGTGCTCGGCATGACGTTCGACGCCGAGGACGCGGTGTGGCGACTGGAGGTCGCCGACGGCGGCACCTTCGAGGCGCAGTTCGTGGTGGCGGCATCGGGCATCCTGTCGGTGCCGCTGGAGCCGCAGATCCCCGGTATGGCCTCCTTCGCCGGGCAGTCCCTGTTCACCAACCGGTGGCCGGCCGATGCCGTCGACCTGATCGGTAAACGGGTCGGCGTCATCGGCACCGGATCGACCGGCGTGCAACTGATCCCGGTGGTCGCCCGGGCGGCCGATGAGCTCGTCGTCTTCCAGCGCTCTGCGGCGTTCACGCTGCCGTGGACCGTGCACACCTTCGCCCCCGGCGAGTTGGACGCTCTCAAGGCCGATTACGCGAACATCCGGGCGGCCCAGCGGGCACACCCGGTGGGCGCCGCCCGATTGTCCGCCTTCTCGGTGCTGCTCGACATGCTGGCCAGCCCGCCGATCAAGACCGCGACCCGCGAGGAGCAACTGCGGGCGATCGACGAGCGCGGCGTCATGGGCGCGCTCAACTGGGGCGATATCTTCTTCGACATCGACGCCAACCGGATGGCGACGGCGCTCTACGGCGAGGCGATCGCGCGCATCGTGACTGACCCGGACACCGCGGCCGCACTGGTGCCCACGCATCCGTTCGCGTGTAAGCGCCCGATCATCGACCAGGGCTACTACGAGACGTTCAACAGAGACAACGTGAAATTGGTGGACCTGCGCAAGGATCCGATCCGTTCGGTGACCCTGACGGGCATCGCCACCGAGCACGGTGATGTCGACCTCGACGTCATCATCTATGCCACCGGATTCGATGCCATGACCGGTGCGTTGAGCAGGATGAAGGTGCGCGGACCCGATGGCGCACTGCTCGGCGATTACTGGGCCGATGAGGGGCCACTGTCCTATCTGGGCGTGGCCGTCGCCGGATTCCCGAACCTGTTCACCGTGCAGGGCCCGGGAAGCCCCTCGGCGGCAACGAATTTCGTGGCGGCCATGGAGCAGCACATCGAGTGGATATCCGACTGCATCGGTTACCTGCGCGAACACGGTCACCGGACGATCGACGCCCAGTCCGATGCGCAGCGGGAGTGGATCGAGCACGCCACCGCCCTGGTCGCGCCGACCGTGCTGGTGCATCCGTCCTGCAACTCCTGGTACAACGGCGCCAACGTGCCCGGCAAGAAGCGCATGTACATGGGCTACACCGCCGGCATCCCCGAATACCGCAGGCGGTGCGATGAGATCGCGGCCAACGGCTATCAGGGCTTCACCCTTGCGTAGGGCGGCCCAGATCGTCTGGGAGCTGGGCGGGGTGCTGCCCAGGTCGGTCGGTGCGCTGGCCGGATCCGGTGACTGGAACAGGTTCTCGCCGGCGGGTTGGCGCCAGCTCGGCGAGGTCGCCCTCGATGAGTTGGTGGTGACCGGGATGACGCTGACCGGACCGCCGCCGCAGCTGCCGCGTCCGCCTGCCGCCTATATCGATGCGGCGGCCGAACTCGGCGCGCTCGGCATCGACGGGGCGCACGGGGAACCGGAGCCGTTGCTGGTCGGCGCCATCGAGGCACGGACCTTCGGCGCGCTGCGGTTCGAAGAGCTCAGTTTCGACCATGTCCCGGCACTTCCGGAGTCGCTGCTGGCCGACGGGCACGGGGGTTCCGCGACGGCCCGGGTGCGGCTCTACCGGTCCGGTGCCGAGCGGCCCTGGGTGATCTGGATCCATGGTGCCGGGCAGGGCGATCCGATGGATCTGATGGTTGCGCGGGTGCGCCGGCTGAATGCACTTGGTTTCAATGTGGCGCTCCCGGTGCAGCCCGGTCACGGCGCGCGACGACGGGAGTGGCCGGAGTACCCGGCGCGCGATCCGCTGGCCAATGTGGCCGGGACGATGCGGGTGGTCTCCGAGGTGCGTGCGCTGATCGGTTGGCTGGCAGCCGATTCCGGCAGTATCACGGTGTCGGGTCTGTCGCTGGGCAGTGCGGTCGCTGCGCTGGTGTCCCATCTGGACGCCCGCGTCGGCGCGGTCGCGCTGTACACGCCGATCCTGGGACTCAATGCCATGATCGGTCTGCATCTGGGTCGCTGGGGTGCGGCCGGCCGCAGTGCCGCCGAGCAGTTGCAGTCCGACACCGTCTCGGCAATGACATCGGTCATCGATCCGCTGGCGACCACCCCGGTCACGGACCGTCGGCTGATCGTCGGTGCCTGGCATGACCAGATGGCGATGCGCAGTTCGGCGTTGGCGATGCACGAGCGCTGGGGCGGGTCGCTGCACTGGCATGACGGCAGCCACGTCGGACACTTGTTCTCCGGGGGTGTGCAGGTCGCGACCGAGCAGTTCCTGCTCGCCTAGCTGCCGTAGTTCGAGATGATCCTTGCCCGAACGCAGTTGATCTCGTGATCGAGGTCGTGCTGCTCGGGCAGCACGACCCACTGGAAGGCGATACCGAAGATCGATCCGGTGATATCGCGCACCACGGCGTCGGAATCGATATCCGGGCGCAGTGATCCGTCGGCGATGCCGGTGCGCACCCCGGCGGCGACCTTCTGGGCCGCTGCGCTGAGTTGGTCGCGGACCCCGTTTCGCAGCGGTGAAGTCGTCTTCACGGCCTCGAACGCGGAGACGAACATCGCCCTGGTCACCGAGGCGTCCTCGGCGTGGATCTCCTGGACCCGATCGAAGTGGGCGAGGACCTGTTGCAGGCCGGTGGTTCCCGGTTCGGGATCGGGGTTCAGTCGCGCCACGTAGACCTGCTGGAATGCGTCGAGGATGGCGTCCTTACTGCCGTAGCGAGCGTGCACCATGGCTCGGCTGTAGCCGGCACGTCGCCCGATCTCGGCGGCGGTCGTTGCCTCCCAGCCTTTTTCGACGATCAGCTCGGCGGCCGCCTGCAACAGCCTGCGCGAGGACTGTTCCACGCGCTGATGTTGGGTGAGGCGCTCGGACACCCTTGCATATTAGACGCTCGACAATTAACTTAGTTGTTCAGCGTCAAATTTCTTCGGAGGTCAACGATGGCAGCACCCGGCATGGTCCCCGCAGATATCGACGAGGTGACCGCGCGGTGGCTGACCGATGCACTGCCCGGCCCCGCAACGATCACATCGATCACCGCCGAACGGATTGCCGAGGACACCGGCTTCTCGGCGCGGTTGTACCGGGTGGCGGTGACCGGCGATACCGACCTGCCTGCCTCGGTGATCGTGAAACTGCCCGCCGATTCGGAGGCCCGCGGCGGTATGGAGCTGCTGGGCGGGTACCGCAGGGAACTCGCGTTCTACCGCCACATCGCACCGGAGGCGCCGATCTCCACCGCGCACTGTCATATCGCGCGGATCGACGGTGACACCTTCATCCTGGTGCTGGAGGATCTGCGCGACTGGGACAACGCCGACCATCTGGCCGGTCTGTCCCTTGAGCGCACCCGGCTGTGTATCCAGGCCCTGGCCGATTTGCACGCCTGGTCGGTACAGAACTCCGACATTGCTGCGCTGCAAGAGTTTCCGGAGATCGACAACCCACTGACCCGGGACCTGTTCCTGCCGGCCTTCACCCCCGGCTGGCAGCTCTACCTGGACAAGACCGCGCAACTGGTGCCGCCCGCCGTGGCGCGCTTTGCCGAGCGATTCGCCGAGCTGGCCCCGCAGGCGCTGGACGCACTGTCGCAGCGGTCGATGCTGCTGCACGGGGACATCCGCGCCGACAACATGTTCTTCCGCGGTGATGAGCTCAAGATCGTGGACTTCCAGCTCGCCGTGCGGGGTGCGGGGGCCGCCGACATCGCCTACCTGGTCAGTCAGGGCCTGCCCACATCGGTGCGCCGCGGCAACGACGAAAGCCTGGTCCGCGATTACGTTGCCGCGCTGGAACGCCGCGGGGTCACCGACTACGCGTTCGACGAGGCCTGGCGTCATTACCGTTTCGGCGTCGCGTTGCTGCTGTTCATGCCCGTCGTGGCG
>JBPPMV010000441.1:0-11756 GCA_051306235.1 Mycobacterium sp.
GCGGGGCCATGACTGCCGAGGACCGCCAGTACTACGACCGTCTGGTCACCGCGCTGCGCGCCGACACCGGGCATGTGCGGACCGTCACCGACCTGTGGGCGGATCCACTGACCGAATCGTTCGCGGTCAGCAGTGACGGCCGGACGGCCACCGTGATGCTGCGGCTCGCGGGTGTGCTGGGCACGACCCCGGCGGCCGAAGCGGTGCAGGCGGTCCGTGCCGCCGTCCGCACCGCGGCCCCGCCGGCCGGCCTCGAGGTGTTCGTGACCGGCCCGGGCGCGACGATCGTCGACGAGTTCACTGCCATCGACCGGCAGATGCTGATGATCACCGCGGTGACCATCGGCCTGATCCTGGTGCTGTTGCTGATGGTCTACCGCTCCCCCGTCGCGGCATTCATCCCGCTGTTCTCCGTCGGGTTTGCGCTGGGTGTGGCGCGTCCGGTTGCTGCGGCGCTGGGTGGTGCCGGGGTGATCGAGGTGTCGTTGTTCTCGGTCGCGCTGGTCGCGGCGATGATGCTCGGTGCCGGCACCGACTATGCGATCTTCCTGATCGGTCGCTATCAGGAGGGGCTGCGCAACGGGTTGGATTCGGACCGCGCGCTCATCGGCGCCCGACGAGGGGTGGCGCCGGTGGTGGCGGGGTCGGCGCTCACCGTGGCCACGGCACTGGCATGCCTCGGATTCGCCGAGGTCGGCATGTTTCGCAGCGCCGGAATCCCTGCTGCGATAGGAATTCTGGTGGTGATGGCGGCCTCGCTCACCCTGACGCCCGCACTGATCGCCATCGCCGGTGGCGCGGGCCGGTTGCGGCCCAAGCCGAACCTGACGTCGCGGCGCTGGCGCCGGGTCGGGACGGCCGTATGCCGTTGGCCCGCTCCGATTCTGGTGACATCAGTGGCGGTGTTGATGCTGTTGGCGCTGCCCGCAACCGGACTGCGAAACGGGTGGGACGAACCGACCGCAACACCCGGCGACACCGACTCCAACAAGGGCTATGCAGCGGCGGACCGTCACTTCGAGGACAACCACCTGCTCCCGGCCGTGGTGGCGGTGCAGACCGACCATGACGTGCGCACCCCCGCCGGTCTCATCGCGGTCGAGCGGATCACCGCCGCGGTGATGGACATTGGGGGTGTTCGCCTGGTGCAGTCGCCGAGTCGGCCGGCGGGGACCGTCCCCGACGAGACCACCCTGGCCGGTCAGATCGGGCGGATCGGCGATGAGATCGCCGGCAGCGTCGACGATCTCGACGACCGCCTGCACGGGCTCGATGGTCTCGACGCGATGCTGACCGATATGGCCGCAGCGCTGACCGGGATGCGGCACGGTCTGCAGGGCAGCGCCGCGGGTTTGGGCGAAGTGTTTGCCGCCGCAGCCGATATGCAGCGCGGCACCTCGAATCTGCAATCCACCGCGACCGCAGCGGCCGGGCATCTCGACCCCCTGCGCGGTTTCGTCGATGCGACACCGCACTGCCCGGCCAACCCGATCTGTGCCGTCGTGGCGCAGATCGTGACCCCGGTCGACGAGGTGGTCGCCGGATCGGCGGCGTTGACCGCGGGCGTGCACAAGCTGACCAGTGGTTCGAGCACGGCCACCGAAGCGCTCGGCGGGGTGCCCGCCGATATCGATGCCATGGCGGCCGCCGTCACGCAGGCCCGCTCGGTGATGGCCGAGACGACTTCCCAATTGGCATCGGTCGGACCGCAACTGAGTCAGTTCACCGACTATCTGCGGGAGGCGGCGGCGGCATTCGAGGGCAGCGCCACCGGAGGGTTCTATGCGCCGCAACGAGCGCTGACCGACCCGAGGATGGCGGCCGCCCTGGACCGACTCATCGCCCCGGATGGGCGGGCCTTCTACCTGCTGGTGTACGGCCGGGGCAACGAGTGGGGCGCCGACGGAGCGGCACGGATGGCGATGATCGAAAGCGCAGTGGCCGAGGCGACCAAGGAAGGCTCGGTACGGCCGGTGGCCGTCCATCTGGCCGGCGTCGGTCCCGCCACGATGGACCTGCGGGACATGGTGGCCGCCGACACCGGGCTGCTGGTGATCACGACGTTGGCGCTGATCTTCGCCATCGTGGCGCTGCTGTTGCGCAGCCCGGTGGCCGGGTTGGTGGTGGTGGGCACCGTGGCGCTGTCCTTCGCCGCGGCGCTGGGTGCCGGCACGCTCATCTGGCAGCACCTGCTGGGACTCGAATTGCATTGGGCGGTAGCGCCGATTTCGTTCATCGCAATGATCGCCGTCGGTGCGGACTACAACCTGTTGCTGGCGATGCGCATCCGGGAGGAGGCACGAGCGGTCCGACTGCGCACTGCGGTCATCCGCGCGTTCGGCGCCACCGGCGGCGTGGTGACCACGGCCGGAGTGGTGTTCGGCATCACGATGCTTGCCCTGTTGGGCAGCAGCGTGCTCAGCATCGCGCAGATCGGGATGACCGTCGGCGTCGGACTGCTCATCGACACCCTGCTGGTCCGGACCTTCCTGTTGCCGACGTTGATGGTGCTGCTCGGCCGGTGGTTCTGGTGGCCGAGCCGGCCCCTGTCGCCCCGGCCGCTGGCACTACGGTCCCGCCTACCTCGCGGTGACGAGCAGATCGTCGGCGGGTTCGTCCCAGTGGTCCAGGTTGACCGCGTGGGCGAGCGGCCGGCGTCGTAGCCTGCCGTGCCGGCCCTTCGGCCAGCCGATGACGATGTGCCCGCCGAGCATCCAGTCGTCGGGCACGCCGACGGCATCACGCAGCAGGGCTTCACCGCCATAGGACGCCCAGCTGGTCAGACAGGCGCCCAGACCCTGCGCCCGGGCCGCCAGCAGAAAGTTCTGCATCGCGGGGAAGATGGATCCGCCCAGCAGAAGATCAGAGGCTGTCGGAAAGCGCTTCTGGACGAAGAGCACGGAGGTGAACTCCTCGGCCCGATCATGCAGTTCGTAGGTGGCCCGGTTGTTTCGGGCGATCAGGTCGGTCTCCTGCTCGGTCGGCCTGCTCATGCCGTAGACGGGCTCGATGACCGACAGCGCGTGACGTGCGGCTTCGGCGACAACGGCCCGCTGCTCGGGCGAACGCAGCACCACGAACCGCCAGGCCTGTGCGTTCGCGCCCGACGGTGCCCAGGTCGCGGCCTCCAGGCAACGTGCCAGCGTCGCGTCGTCAACGGTTTCGTCCGTGAAACGGCGGATGGTCCGCGCCGTCGACAGCACCTCCCATATGTCACTACTCGCAGTCGCCATGTCGGCACCCTAGCGTGCAGTCACCCCATCGTGGCGGTGCCGGCCGCCGATCGCGACGTGACCGGGTCGAAGAGCACCGGCACTGAGGTCGGCGAACGGAACACCTGACCGCGGATGTGCGGATCTCCCCCATCGGGATCGAGGCGCAGGTTGGGTAGCCGATCCAGCAGCAGATTGATCGCCGTGCGCATCTCCAGCCGGGCCAGATGCATGCCCAGACACACGTGCACACCGTGGCCCCAGCCGACGTTCGACCTGGCCTTGCGGAAGATGTCGAAGGTGTTCGGGTCCGGGTAGCGGTCGTCCTGACGGTTGGCTGCGCCCAGCATCGGCATCACCGTCGCGCCGGCTGGGATCTGCACGCCGCCCAGTTCGGTATCGCGGGTGGCGACGCGGGTGATGGTGAGAAGCGGCGATTCCCAGCGCACGCCCTCCTCGATGGCCTGCGGCAGCAACGAGCGGTCGGCGCGGATCGCCTCCAATTGCGCAGGGTCGGAGAGCAATGCGAATAGCAGGCTGCCCAGCGAGCGGTACGTCGTCTCGACTCCCGCGGGGAGCAGCAGGCGCAAAAAGGAGAAGATCTCCTCGTCCTCGAGCTTATTGCCGTCGATTTCGGCGGCTGCCAGCGCGCTGATCAGATCATCCTTGGGTTCGGTGCGACGGGCCTCCAGGATCGGGGCGAAGTAGTCACACAGCGCGGCCGACGCCGCGAGTCCCCGTTCCGGGTTCATCAGCCAGCTCAGCAGCGAGATCGACCATCGTTGGAACTGCGGGAAATCCTCCTCCGGCAGTCCCAGCAGGCCGGCGATGATCTTGCTCGGGTAGTCGAAGGTGAACTCCTTCACCAGATCTGCCTTGCCGTTGGCTGCGAAGGTGTCGATCAGGTCGTTGCCGACCCGTCCGACGAGTTCGTCCTCCCAGCGGGCCAGGGACTTCTGGGTGAAGGCCTTCTGCACCAGTGCCCGCAACCTGCCGTGCACCGGTTCGTCCATCCCGAGCATCACGCGCTCCCCCAGCACCGGGCCGAAGGCTGCGATGACCCCCGCCGAGGAGAACGTCTCGTTGTCGCGCAGCATCTGCTGGATTTCCTCGTGCCGGTACACGATGAACACCGGTAGCGATTCCTCGTGCGGCAGCGCGCCGGAGGTCTCCAGCCGTTGCACCGGTTCCTCGCGTCGCAGCCTGGCCAGTTCGGTGTACGGGTCCCGCACGTCGCCGGAGATGGCGTCGTCGAAGGAACCGAAGTCCTCAAGGTCGTCGAAAAGTTGTTCCACGGTTACAGACTCCTATTGTGCCGGGTAGGCGATGGATTTGATCTCGGTGTACTGGTCGAAACCGGCGCTGCCGTTCTGGCGGCCGATTCCGCTCATCTTGTAGCCGCCGAATGGGGTGTCCGCGCCGTATCCCGCGGTGCCGTTGATGCCGATGAACCCCGCCCGCAACCGTTTCGCCACGGCCAGTGCGTGATCCAGCGAACCCGACATGACGTTTCCGGCCAGACCGTAGGGGCTGTCATTGGCGATCCGGACCGCGTCGTCCTCGTCCTCGTAGGCGATCACCGAGAGGACGGGTCCGAAGATCTCTTCCTGGGCAATGGTCATCGAGTTGTCGACATCGGCGAACAGCGTGGGCCTGACGAAGAATCCCTTGTCCAGTCCGTCTGGCTGTTCGGAACCGCCGACCACGAGGCGCGCGCCCTCAGCTACGCCCTGATCGATATAGCCACGGATCCGGGCGCGTTGGCGGTCGGAGATCACCGGGCCGCACAACGTGGCGGCATCCTGCGGATCGCCGGGCTGCACGCCCTCGTAGATGCCCTTGAGGATGTCGATGCCCTCGTCGTACCGGGATCGCGGCAGCAACAGTCGGGTGGGGTTGGCACAGCCCTGACCGGCATGCACGCACGGGGCGATCCCCATCATGGCGCCCAGCGCGAAATCGGCATCCTCCAGCACGATGGTGGCCGACTTCCCGCCGAGTTCCAGGAACAGCCGTTTCATGGTGGCTGCGCCCTTCTCCATGATGCGCACCCCGACCGCGGTGGAACCGGTGAAGGAGATCAGGTCGACCTTGGGTGAGAGCGTCAGCTCCTCTCCGACAAGATGATCCGATGCCGTGACGATGTTCACGACACCCGCCGGGATGTCGGTGTGTTCGGCGATCAACCGGCCGAGGCGGGTCGCGTTGAACGGGGTGTTCGGCGCAGGTTTCAGCACCACCGTATTCCCGGTTGCCAACGCCTGGCCGATCTTGTGAAGGGCGACCTCGAACGGGAAGTTCCACGGCACGATCGCCCCGACCACCCCGACCGGTTCGCGCCAGACCTTGCGGGTGGTGTTCAACCCGGTGACCGACACCAGAGTGTCCCCCAGTGCTGTCTCCCAGGAATATTCGTCGATCATCTTGGCCGGGTAGGTCAGCGCGTCGCTCAGCACCGCATCCAGTTGCGGGCCGTAGGTCAGCGAGCGCGGGCATCCGACCTCGGCGATGAGCTCTTCGCGTAGCTCCTCACGCTCGTCCTCAAGCGCCTCGTGCAGTTGCAGCAGACAGCGTTGCCGCAGAGCGTGATTGCTCGACCAGTCCGTATCGTCGAACGCCCGACGCGCTGCTTCTATGGCCCGTCGCATATCGTCCTGCGATGCATCGGTGACCTCACCGATGATCTCCTCGGTGGCGGGGTTGATGTTGGCGAATGCACCCTCCGTGCCCTCGACGAGCTTCCCGTCGATCAGCATCCTGGTTTCGGGCCGGAACGTCGTGTCAGCCATGCGCGCGAACTTCTTCCTCAGTGGTGGCCGCTGCCGGTGGAACAGGTGGCGGGGTTGGCGCGAACCGCATGGCCAGTCCGATGACTCGCTGCAGGACCGGCGCGGGCAGGACTTTCGTGGCGAGTACCAGCGCCTGCTGGGCGGGCGTCAACGTGCCAGGACGCATGGCGCCCATCCGTGGCAGACCCATCGCCAGTCGGGCCATGTGGTGAACACCGGCGCTGGGTAGAATCCGGTTGGCGATCAACAGCATTCGCGCATCTGGACCGAGTGGGCGCCGCACGAAGGCCGATGTGTCGTGCAGGGCCTTGGCCAGTCCCACGGCGAAGACCTCCGGTGGACGGGCGAGTGTCATGGCGGATCGGCCGCGGCGATCGATCGTCGCATGATGGCGGGCGTAGGGCCCGTCGAAATCGCGGCAGTCCGTGGTGCCGGCATCGGTGATGATGTCCGTGTCATAGGTACCCGTCACGAGGATGGTCACGCCGATCCCGAACGGCGCGACCTCGCCGGCCATCGACTCTCCCCAGCGTTCCAGTGCACCCTTGGCGGCTGAGTAGGCCGCGATGGAGGGCATGCCCCGGACCCCGCCCTGGCTGGAGATCAGTACGATCCGACCTCTGCCCGCCGCCCGCATGGATGGCAGTAGGGTCTTGGTCAGCAGTACCGGACCGAGCACGTGGGTGCTGAACATCTTCTCCCACAGCTCCATCGGCGTCTCTTCGACCATGCCTGCAGCGGAGATTCCCGCGTTGTTGACGATCGCATCCGGCGCGCCTACGGCGTCCTCGATGGCCGCAGCGGCCGCGAGCACCGAATCGGGATCGTCGAGGTCGAGCTGGACGCCGATCAGCCGGGGATCGTTGTCGGAAGCCCCCGTCGCCGCGCGCAGGCGGGCCATCCCGATCTCCGGTGACCGCATCGCGGCGACGACCTGCCAGCCCGCCTGGTAGAGATGCAGCGCGGAGGCCATGCCGAGCCCCCTGGACGCTCCGGTGACGACGACGCTGCGTGTTTCAGCCATTCTGCTCCGCCGGTGCGCAACGATTGCTCCTGGCGCCGGGTTCGACATCGGGCCTGCCATCGGGCTGACCGGTCATCCAGGTCGACATGATGCCCACGGCGAACGGACCCTGGGCCCCGTTCTCTTCGTAATATCCTTGTGGGTCATAGACTTTGGCTTCGGGGTAGGGCCATGGGCAGGCCACCGACGTCGCGGTGCCCGACATCCGGATCAGTGTGAAGCCCAGTCCGTAGGCGAAGTAGGCCACGTTGATGATCACGAACATCACCAGCAGCATGCCCAGCCGGGGCCGGTTGAGGAACAGCCGCGAACGCTGCGCAAGCTTCTCGGCGACGGTTCTGCCCGTATCGTCCCGGTAGACCAGCAGACCGGCCGGGACCATCACGAACGTGACCATCACCGATTCCCAGAGCAGCGGGAACTGGAACGTACTCCCGACGAAGATCGATCCGAACGGGATGACCTGCGAGTAGATGTACAGCCCGGTACGGACCAGGGTCAGTTCCAGCACCATGTCGAACAGGAATCCGATGACGAAGATCAGCATCCCCAGGCTGATCAGCGGATGGCGCCAGACGAAGGAGGTCTCCATTCGATAGGTGTTGCGCTTCTGGATCTTTCGCAGGATCCACACCGCCGGGAAATAGGGTCCGAACTGGAACATCACGTAGCCGATCACGACGAACGGCTCGACCGTGGGCGACAGTGAGACCCATGGCCAGTCCACCGGCCAGTGCCACAGCTCCGGGTTGTAGACCGCGTACGGAGCCCAGTTCATGTATGGGTCCTGCCAGACGATCAGCGTCGTGATGGCCGCCATCATCACGATGGGGCTACCCGGGTTCCTTTTCCACGCGAAGATACATGCGATCAGCAGTGCCGGTACCGAGAAGATCGTGAAGATCTGCCAAAGATCGATCCAGTGCTCGAAACCGAACAGGAAATCGACGGGACGCGGTGTGCCCTCGACTTCAGGGTTGGCGATTCGCGGTGAGGTCGGCCCGCTCTGTGCGTGATAGGCGATCACTGCCAGGCACAGCAGCCCGGCTACCACCCACACGATGCTCCACGGGAAGCCCCGCTTACCCGTCGGGGGCGCCTCGGCGCTGGGCGCGATGTGATCGGTGCTCACGTCTACTCTTCACCGAAACGGTCGACCAGATGCGAGTTCACACCGTCGGGGTCCAGGCTGCGCGCCACCAGGTAGCTGGCTCCCATCCACGCACGTCGCGTCCAGTTGCCGAACGAGACCCGGGTTCCGGGGGCGCCGGCGGCAGCAGGCAGCATCTTGACCCGCTCGAGTGCCTCCTTGACGCCCCGCGGACTGAGCGGATGGGCATCGATGACAGCGTGCAGCAACGCATTGGCGACATCGTGGTTGACCACGGGCACGCAGTACTCCGGGCGCTTGCCGTACGCCTGCTGATAGCGGTCCAGGAACCGTTGCCCCACTTGGTTGGATTCGTCGTACTGATCGATACCGGTCCAGCCCGAGAAGGCCTCCCACATCACCGGATTGATCCAGGCATTCTGAAAGGCGGTGCTGGTGAAGCGGGGCGGATCCCAATCCAATTCGGCGAGAACCGCATTGAGGAGCACGATGCCGAAGCCGAAGCCGCAGTGCACCAGTGCGCTCGGCTTGGCCTGGTGCACGATGTTGACGGCCTCATCGATGTTCTGTGCGGTCTGGGCGATGGTCGCCTCGGCGACGATTCTGATGTTCTTGCGCCGGCATGCGCTCCGGAAGTTCCGTAGGTAGGTCTCGCCGACCAACGAGGCCTCGATGAGCACCCCGACCTCGGTGTGGCCGCCCTTGGCCAGCAGATCCGCCCAGAAGATCGGTTCGTCGGTGAGTGAGCCCTGCGGAAAGGCGAAGGTCCACTCGCCCAGCCAGTCGTCGCTGCCGGTGACGCTCAGCGCCGGCACCCGGAAGCGCTCTTCGATGGCCTCCCGGGTCGGCACCGCGTTATCGGTGATGTGCGGGCCGAACACCGCGAGGCACCCCTCGTCGACGAGCTCCCCGTAAGCGTCGATGACCTTCTTCACCGAACCCTTGGGGAGACCCTCCACCTCGCGATATACCAACTCGATCTTGCGGTCGATACGGCCATCGGCCAACGCCTCGTCGAACACGAGCTCGAACGTCTGGAAGAAGTCCTTCTTCATCTCCGGCGGAAATGAGTCGGGCAACGTGAAATCCATCAGGTAGCCGATTTTGACCGGCTCCGTTGAACTTTCGTAACTCACGTTCAGTCTCCGTCCGTGGGAAGGTATACGTCGATCATCTCGATGAGGCCACGCGTGACCGTCGAGTCGTCGGTGAGTGGACCGGCGATCGCGGCGCGAGCGGCCGCGTGGGGGGTGAGTCCCTCGGAGATCAGCCGGCCTGCGGCGATCAGGACCCGGGTGGAGGCGACCTCTCGCAGACCGCCCGTTTCGAGCCGCCGGATCGCCTGGCCGAGGCGCACCAGATCGGCGGCCCGACGATGGTCGATGCCGGCCTCCTCGGACACGATCTTCTCTTCGACATCCGCTGCCGGGAAACCGAACTCGATGGCGATCATGCGTTGCCGGGTCGAATCCTTGAGATCCTTGAGCACACTCTGGTAACCCGGGTTGTAGGACACCACCAGACAGAAGCCCTCTGCTGCGTGCAGGGTGACGCCGAGACGGTCGATGGGCAACTCGCGGCGGTGATCGGCCAGCGGATGCAGGACGACCGTGGTGTCTTGGCGAGCCTCGACCACTTCATCGAGATAGCAGATCGCGCCCTCCCGGACCGCTCGGGTGAGCGGGCCGTCCACCCATTCGGTCTCCCCGCCGCGAAGCAGGAACCGCCCGACCAGGTCCGCGGTGGTCAGGTCGTCGTGGCAGGACACCGTGATCAGCGGGCGATCCAGGTCATGGGCCATCGCCTCGACGAACCGCGTCTTCCCGCATCCGGTCGGGCCCTTGAGCACCACCGAAAGCCCCTGGCGGTACGCAGCCTTGAACACGTGCTCCTCGTCGTCGACTGCGACGTAGTAGGGACGTGGCTGTTGTCTGGCAGTGCTCGGCTTGGCCGGATGCATAAATTCCTCTCTCGCAACCAGTTCGATTACCCTAGCCCGGAACAGATGTTTGGTTCAAGGACCAATTCCGAAAGTCTCAGGCGACTCGGCGGCGCAGGTCCGCAGACCGCAGCGCGGAGCGGAACAGCGGGCCGATGATGTCGGCGAGCTGCTCGGGTCGCGGGATGGCCGCGTGGGCGGCACTACCGAACACGCGCCGCAACTCCTCGGTGTCGGTGCCGGCTCCGATCGTCAGGCATACACAACCGGTGCCCTGTCTGCGCACCTCGGACAGGGCGCGACGGGCATCTGCGGCGCCATAGGCGCGCTCGTAGCCGTGGTCGTAGGCCAGCCCGTCGGACAATACGACGAGCAGCCGTCGCGAGGTTCTCGCCTTCTCGGCCATCACCGCCGCGCCGTGCCGGATGGCCGCGCCGAGCCGGGAGTACGCCCCGGGGGTCAGCGCGGCCAGACGCTGGACTGCCGGCGCATCGAACGGCTCCTCGAACCGTTTGACCGGGAGCACATGTACGGATCCGCGTCCCTGGGACTGGAAGCCGTAGAGCGCGACCCGGTCGCCGAGCTCGTGCAGTGCCGCGGTGAGCGCGTGCGCGGCCAGGACCTGCTGCTCGTGCACGGTGCGCCCGGCGGAACCGGGTTCGCTGACCGACCCCGAGATGTCCAGCAGCACCAGGACGGCAAGGTCGCGCCGCCGTCGCTGACTCTCGATGTAGACGGCTCCGTCATTGGCCGTCCCGGCCAGCGTATCGACGCGCGCAGCCACTGCGGCATCGATATCGATATCGTCGCCCTGGGTCTGGCGGCGGCGGCGGTCGAGTCCGATGCCGAGCCGGGTCAGCGGACGGCGCAGTGCGTGAACATCCGGCCGCTGCGGGGCCTTCACGTCACGATCCGGTACCTCGATCTCTTCGACGGTGCACCAGTCGGGGCGGTAACGCCGTTGACGCACATCCCATTCCGGGTATGTCACACCGATCGCGTCATCGGTCGCCTCGTCATAGGACGGGCCGGGCGTGGTGGACAGCACCGAGGTCGCTCCCCCGGTGCCCGATCGGGTGCGGTGGGTGGCCGAGTCGGATCCCGGTTGACCCGCGCCACCGAGCCGGCGAACGCGACTCATCATGCGCTGCAGGAGCTTACCGACGGCACCGCCACCGCCGACGGGGCTGCTGAACGGGTCGAGTGCCTGCATGTCGGATTCCTCGATGGCGTCGTCGTCGAGTTCGGTCAGGTCGTTCTTCTGGTCTTTTCGCGAGATGTGTCGACAGGCCTGGCCGGGCTGCGCCGATTCGGCCGGGGTCCGCGCCATGTGGCGGGGCCTGAGTGCGCCGAACTCGGCGGGTGCCGCCGGCACCGTGTCGGCACCGAGCGCCACGTCCAGGGATGCGAGTGCCGAGTCGGCGGCCGGTACCGCGGCGGGGTCCAGCAGGGGGCGCATCTCGCGTGGCAGCAGATCCTCATTGCACGCCAGGGCGCGTCGACCCTCGACGGCCAGATAACGCTGGGCCAGCGTGGCGCGCCTGCCGAGGCGGCGCAGTATCTCGGGTTCCAGACTGCCCGCGGCCAGCAGTGACGCCTGTACGGCAAGGCACCTGCGCTGAAACGCGGGTTCGGTTGCCGCGTCGACGTACACCGCCACACCGTCGGTCCAGGCCGGCTG
>JBPPMV010000442.1:0-2586 GCA_051306235.1 Mycobacterium sp.
TGAGCAATGGGCGTGTCGATTCGTCCGAGCGAGCGCTGGAGTACGGCTCGCGCTGATCGCCGTCATCGAAGGTGATCCGTCAGTCCAGGTCGGCGAGAACCCTACGTGCAGCATCCAATTCGGCTTCCAGTGCGGAGACCTTGGCGGCCTGCTGGGCACGTGCCTCCTCGATGACCGCGTCGATCGGGGTGGCCAGATCGTCGTGCAGTTCCTTCGCCGCGCGGGATACGGCGGCGGCCGCCACGGCGAGGTCGCGGGCCAGGTAGGTGCCGCCCTGCTTGAGTTCGGCGCGCCACTCGCCATCGGCGGTGCCGGTGACGGTGAGGACCAGTTCGATCGTCTTGGGCTTGCGGCCGGCCGTCTTTCTGGTCGCGGCCTTCTTGGGCGCCTCCTCGGCGGGAGCGGGTACGGCGTCCGGGGTGTGGGAGTCGGTATTCAACGCTTCGGCCATCGGAGTGTCTACAGTCATCGTCACGAGGCCATTAGAACACACGTTCGACAGGAGCATTTCGGAAGGCGGCTCCCTGTGAGCCCGCTGCGAGGTGGCTGTATCGCGGGACAGCGGTTAGCCAGAATTCTCACAGCACGTCACGCTGGTACCCACAGGCGTGGGGTGTGACTCTATGCGAATCGTCGGCCCTACAGCGCGGTAGCCGCGACAGACCCAGTCTACAAGGTGAACGTCGTTCAGCCCCAATTTATTTCGACACCACTTCAATGACCCGGTTACCGCGGGCAATGACATCTAGGGACATGCCATGTTGAAGAAACGCCTCATCGCCATCAGTGCCGCAACTTTGCTGCTTCCAGCCGCCATCGGTTTTGCCGGGCCGGCCCAGGCGGCCGACGGATTCGTCATGCCGAGCACCGACGGGATGAACCTGCAGGAAGCCGAAGACGCGGTGAACAAGGCGGCGAACGGCGTGCCGGTGACCATGGCGTCACACAACCTCGAGGGTATGAAACAGAAGCAGCTGAGCCTGGCCGACTGGCTGGTGTGCGAACAGTCACCCGAAGCCGGCGAGAAGATCTCCAGTGCCACCGATGTCGACGTCGGTGTGGTGCGCGAGTTCGACGCTGCCCGCAACACCTGGGATGACATGGTCTCGAAAGCGTGCGACTGACAGTTCACCACCACCCGGTGGCGTCGGCCAGTTGCCTGCCCAGCTCCCCGGCCATGGTGCGCACATAGCTGCCCGACAGGTGGTGTGCATCGTGATAGATCAGCACGTTGCCCTCGACGGCTCGGCAGATGCTGGGACGGCAGATGGCGTCACTGAGATCGAGAAGCTGCATCAGCGGATAGTCCGCGGCATGGTCCAGGGTCGGATTGCGGTCCTGGAGCGCTTCTTCGCGCGCCAGCCCGCAGGTGTCGGCATCGTCGCCGGCGGCCAGGCAGTCCACCGGGGAGAAGAACCGGCCCTCACGCAGCATCCACGGGGTATCGCGGACGCCGAGCATCGCAATACCGTTGTCGGACAGTTCCGCCCAGATTCCGCGGTAGTAGTCCGGGACGTAATCACCGGGGCCGTCGAGCACCGGCCGGGTGGTGGTGAAGAACACGAAGTCGGGCCTGTCGGCGATGATCTGGGCCATCGCGTTGTCCGACCAGGTGCGGCAGGACGGGTACGGCGTGAATGGTCCGGCGATGATCGGGACTTCTGCGGTGGTCAGCGGGCAGCCCATCTTCAGATAGGTCGTCACCCGGAATCCGTGCTGGCGGCCCAGCGCGTGCAGCGCGGTCACCCAGTGTTCGGAATGTGAGCCGCCGGCCAGCGCGATGGTGCGGGTCGCTCGCGGGTCGCCGTACACACAGCTGACGACATCTTTCCCGCCGAAATCGGCCAGGCAGTGGTCGACGGTGGTCGGTGGCACATCGTCGGGGGCCTCCAGCCCGGTCGGCCGCACCGGCAGCCGCGGGGTCCGGAGGTTGTCGGTCACCGCGAGGGCACCCGGATAGTCCCGCAGCGGCAGCGTCGTCAGCTCCGAGCCGCTGGCACGGACCCGCTCGACGTGATCGCGCCAACCCGTCGCCGCGATCGCCAGCGCCGCGACCAGACAGGCGGTGACGGCGCCGGTCAGCACCGGCTGCCAGGACGGCCACCACTGCGAATCGGCCCAGTGCCAGGTCAGCCACGCCGCCGCGACGGCAACGGCCAGGATCACCGCGGCTGCGCCGGGACCGACCGTGTCGTCGTTGGTGTGGGCCAGCCAGAAGATCAGCAGCGGCCAGTGCCACAGGTAGAGCGCGAACGCCCACCCCGCGAACGGCACCGTTCCGGCGCCGGATCCACCGACGATGATCAGCACGGTCGCCAGTACCGGCACCAGTGCCCACGGCCCGGGGTGATCGACCACTCCGTCGGTCAGCACGCCGGACACCACGATCGCGATCAGGCCGGCTGCCGTGGCCGGCCGGCTCAGCCACCGTGGTCACTGCACCCGGCCGGCCACGAAGGCGGCGAGCACGCCGGCCAGCAGCTCCCAGGCCCGGGTGGCGCTGATGTAGTACGCGACCGTCTGGTCGTCGGCGTGTGGTAGGACCGCCCACACCAGCGAAGCGACGGCCGCCGCAGCGGTCAGCAC
>JBPPMV010000443.1:0-18888 GCA_051306235.1 Mycobacterium sp.
AGATATTCGAGACTGGATCGCGGCCTGGAATGACAACCCGCGCCCCTTCAACTGGACCAAGTCGGCCGATGAGATTTTCGAACGACTTGCCTCATATCTTCATCGAATTCCTGGCGCAGGACACTAGGGCCCGGCGCCGCGAGGTGGAATCGACGCCCGCTCAATGGTCCATGCGTTGGCGGTGGCCGAGGTCTCCGGCCGCCCGAACCACGACCGCGGGACAAGTACCCAATCGGTGCAATATCGGCGCTAGACTTGACCGCTAGACGCTGGTCGCTGGATCTCGGGGTACCGCGTGAACCTGTTGTCCTCCAATGAGATCAGGTTGGCTGACTACCGGTGAGCAAGCCCACTCCTGCGCCTGCCCATCGGGCGCAGCAGCCCCGGTGACGCATGGTCTTGGTCTCTCGGCATGGGGAGAATGAAACATCGAACCCAACCAGCGCCGTGGAGACGTCCCACCACGGTCCGATTAGGCGGCCGGTGTGCGTCCGTTACCATTCGAGGACGACATGATGGAGGCCTCGGAGTATTGGTCCGAGGCCCGCTACTCCACCCATGGAGTGAACAACCGTTCTCAACGATGCAAAGGGGCATTCATGACGAACTACGACGACTTTCCGAGCTTGCGCTTCGAACCCACCGATGACGGTGTACTGCACATCGTGTTGGATGCGCCGGGGTTGAACTCCGTCAACCCCCAGATGCACCGCGACCTCGCCGACATGTGGCCCACGATCGACAGGGACGACAGCGTGCGAGCCGTACTCGTCCGCGGTGCAGGCACGGCGTTCTCCTCCGGCGGTAACTTCGACCTGCTCGACGGTATGATCGACGACTACACCAGTCGGGTCCAAATCATGCGCGAGGCACGCGATCTGGTGATGAACATGGTCAGTTTCAGCAAGCCGGTCATTTCGGCGGTCCGTGGCCCAGCCGTTGGCGCCGGCCTGGTCGTCGCAATCCTCGCCGACATCTCGGTGGTCGGGCGCACCGCGAAGATCATCGACGGCCACACCCGCCTCGGCGTGGCCGCCGGGGACCATGCCGCCATCTGCTGGCCGCTGATGGCGGGTATGGCCAAGGCCAAGTACTACCTGCTCACGTGCGAGACGCTGAGCGGCGAGGAAGCCGAGCGCATCGGCCTGGTGTCCAAGTGCGTCGACGACGACGACGTCCTCTCCGAGGCGACCAGGATCGCGACAAACCTCGCCGCGGGGGCTCCAACGGCGATCCGCTGGACCAAACACAGTCTCAACCAATGGTTCCGGATCTTCGGGCCGTCCTTCGAAGCGTCCCTCGGATTGGAGTTCATCGGCTTCGGCGGTCCGGAAGTCCGAGAGGGCCTGGCCGCACACCGAGAGAAGCGTGCGCCCGACTTCACCAACCTGGGTCCGACCCTCGATTCCGGCAAGGTCGACTGACCCCATGTCCACCAGGATCGCCATCCGCGTCGACGGCGCGGTCGCCTGGCTCGAACTCGACGGCGCCGACCGGCTCAATGCCATCGGCACGCAGACCTACACCGATCTCGCCGCCGCGATACGCACCCTGGAGTCGCAAACCTCGGTGCGTGCGGTGGTCGTGCACGGCTCCGGCCGGGCATTCTGCGCGGGCGCCGACATAGCTGAGATTCAAACCTTAAGTGGCCGTGATGATTTCGCGGCCTTCCTCCGTGGTTTCACCGACGCACTCGACGTCCTAGTCGCCAGCCCGCTGCCGGTGATCGCCGCCATCCACGGCAGTGCGTTGGGCGGCGGTCTCGAGCTGGCCATGGCATGCGACCTGAGGGTCGCGACACCAGACGCCACGCTCGGACTTCCCGAGGCCAAACTCGGCGTGCTCCCAGGAGCGGGTGGTACGCAGCGATTGCCGCGACTCATCCCCATCGGGGTGGCCACCGAGATGCTGATGCTGGGCAGCGTCATCGACGGCGAGCGGGCCAACGCCCTCGGACTGGTGAACCGACTCTCCTGCGCCGACACCCTGCTCGAGACGGCGGGTGGCATCGCCGCGCAACTAGCTACTGGCGCAGCGCGAGTCGCGTCGGTAACGAAGTCCCTCCTGCTGCAGACGGGCCATTTGTCGACGGCCGAGGGAATTCAACACGAACGCGACGCGGTCGCGGACCTCTTCGCCACTGCCGACGGACGCGAGGGTTTCCGCGCCTTCACCGAACGACGCCCCCCGACCTTCGAGGAAAGGTGACGGGACCGGCATATTCTCAGGGGATCGAAATGTCTCAGGATCGGGTGAGACCCCCGTGCCAAAGAGCATGCCGGAGGCCTAAACTAAATTAGTCCGGGTCGGGGCTTGCCGCGGATGGCTCAGAGGCCGATCCGTTTCGCGATGATCTCCTTCATGATCTCGGTGGTGCCGCCGCCGATACCCAGGATTCGCGAGTCGCGGTAGTGGCGTTCGACCTCGGTCTCGCGTAGGTAGCCCATGCCTCCGTGCAGCTGCACCGCTGTATCGACGGCAAGGGCACAGGCTTCCACGGCCTGATTCTTTGCCATCGATACCATCCGAACGTCGGTGTCACCCGCGATGATGCGGTCAACGGCGGCGCGGGTGTAGGTGCGCGCCACGTCCACGGCGGTGGCCATGTCGACGATCTTGTGCCGCACCACCTGACGGGTAGACAGCGGACGGCCGAAGGTTTCGCGCTGCTTCACCCACTCCAGCGTCAGGTCCAGGCAACGCTGGGCGGTCGCGTAGCACTGCACGGCGATGAAGGCACGCTCTACCTGAAACTGCTGCATGATCTGCAGGAACCCGCTGCCCTCGGGGCCAACCAGGTTGGCTACCGGCACCCGAACATCCGAGAAGCCGAGTTCGGCGGTGTCGGAGCACAGCCACCCCATCTTCTTGAGGGTGCGTGAGACCGCAAAACCCTCGGTACCGCGCTCCACGACCAGCAACGAGATTCCCGACGCACCCGGGCCGCCCGTACGCACGGCGGTGGTGACGAAATCGGCCCGAACCGCCGAGGTGATGAAGAGCTTCGCGCCGTTGACCACGTACTGGTCACCGTCGAGCCGTGCGGTGGTCCGGATGCCGGCGACGTCGGAACCTGTGTCGGGCTCGGTGATGCCGAGGCTGCCGATCTTCTCACCTGCGAGTGTCGGCGCCACGAACTTGCGGATCTGCTCGGGATCGCCGTGTGCCGCCATGTGCGGAAGGGCAATGTTGTGCGTGAGCAGGCTAGCCAGGACACCCGACGAGCCGCCCGCCTCCATCACGGCCTCGGTGAGCAAGACCAGGTCGCGTAGGTCGCCCCCGGAGCCGCCGACCTCCTCCACGAAACCGATGCCCAACAAGCCCACGGCGGCTGCGCGGCGGTGCAGATCTCGGGGCAACTCACCGGCCTCCTCCCATGCTTCAAGGTGCGGGACGATTTCCTTTCGGGTGAACGACCTGGCCAGGTCACGCAACGAGATGCGCTCCGGCGTCGTCCACGGATCCATTGCGGCGTAACTGGCTTCCCGCGCATCCGTCTTGATCATGGTCATGTGGGCGCTCCTGCCATCAAGAGTCCGGGGAAGATAGCGCACCTTGCTTCGCGCCGACCCCATTGTCATTGGATGTTACTAGCCGCTAACGTAGCCTGTTATGAGATCGACGTCGATGTCACCTGGAGGAAATGTTGGTTGACGTCCTGCCCGACCGAGTCGACACCCGCGCGCCGGAATACCTCGAGAATCGCGAGGGACTCACCGCGCAACTGGATGCGATCGCTGCGCAACTCTTACTCGCCAACGGTGGCGGCGGGGAGAAATACGTTGCGCGACACCGCAAGCGAGGCAAGATGCTGGCTCGCGAGCGCGTCGAACTACTCATCGACCCCGACACCGCCTTTCTTGAGATGTGCCCGTTTGCGGCGTGGGGCACGAAGTTTCCCGTCGGCGGCAGTGTCGTGGTGGGCATCGGCATCGTCGAGGGTGTCGAGTCGATGATCATCGCCCATGACCCGACCGTTCGAGGCGGCGCCTCCAACCCCTACACCTTTCGCAAGGTGTTCCGGGGCATGGCGGTGGCCCGCGAGAACCGGTTGCCCATCATCAACATCGTCGAGTCGGGCGGGGCGGACCTGCCTACGCAGGCCGAGATCTTCGTGCCCGGCGGCCAGTTGTTCCACGATCTCACCCAGCACAGTGCACTTGGGCTGCCGACACTTGCGCTGGTACTCGGCAACTCGACGGCAGGCGGCGCGTACATCCCGGGCACCTGTGACTACGTGGTGATGGTCCGCAACAGGTCCAAGGTCTTCCTCGGCGGTCCGCCGCTGGTGAAGATGGCTACGGGCGAAGTGTCCGACGACGAGTCGCTTGGCGGCGCTGACATGCACGCCCGTACCTCCGGGTTGGCCGACTACTTGGCCGAAGACGAGCAGGACGCCATCCGGATCGGGCGGCGCATCATGGCAAGGCTGAACTGGCGCAAACGGGGCCCGGGTCCAACCCAGCCGCCGACCGCCCCGCTGCGGGATCCCGACGAACTCCTCGGGATCGCGTCGGTGGACCCGAAGGTTCCCTTCGACCCTCGCGACGTCCTCGCCCGCATCGTGGACGGATCGGCGTTCGACGAATTCAAGCCGCTCTACGGAACCTCTCTGGTCACCGGCTGGGCCTCGATACACGGATACCCGGTGGGAATCCTCGCGAACGCTCGCGGCATCCTCTTCAGCGAGGAAGCCGAGAAAGCGGCCCAGTTCATTCAGCTGGCCAACCAGATCGACACGCCGTTGGTGTTCCTTCAGAACACCACCGGTTACATGGTGGGCGCGGAGTACGAGCAGGGCGGAATCATCAAGGACGGCGCCAAGATGATCAATGCCGTCTCGAACAGCACGGTCCCGCACTTGACGATCGTGATGGGCGCGTCCTACGGTGCGGGCAACTACGGGATGTGCGGACGGTCATACTCGCCCCGCTTCCTGTTCGCTTGGCCCAATTCGCGCTCCGCCGTCATGGGGCCGGCTCAACTCGCCGGCGTGTTGTCGATCGTGGCCCGCGAGTCGGCCGCTGACCGTGGTCTCCCGTTCGACGAAGAGGCCGACGCCCAGATGCGCGCTGCTGTCGAAAGCCAGATCGAACAGGAGTCGGTCGCACTGGCCAACAGCGGCAGGCTCTACGACGACGGGATCATCGATCCTCGCGACACCCGCACCGTTCTCGGTTTCTGCTTGTCCGTGGTGCACAACGAAGAGATCCGTGGCCAGCGTGGCTACGGCGTGTTCCGGATGTGATGGCGATGCCCGTAATCAAGAAACTGCTCGTGGCCAACCGGGGAGAGATCGCCCGGCGCGTATTCCGCACCTGCCGAGACCTCGGTATCGCCACCGTCGCCGTGTACTCCGACGCGGACGCCGATGCCTGGCACGTCGCCGATGCGGACGAGGCCGTTCGGCTACCGGGTTCCTCGCCCGCGGAGACCTATCTGGACGGTGACCGGATCATCGCCGCGGCTCACCTCACCGGTGCCGACGCCGTCCACCCCGGTTATGGATTCCTCTCGGAGAACGCAGGATTCGCACGGGCCTGCGCCCATGCAAAACTCGCGTTCGTCGGCCCGCCGCCGGATGCCATCGACGCCATGGGCTCCAAGTTGAGGTCCAAGGCGATCATGGCCGACGCGGGGGTGCCGATCTTACCGGGCGGGGACGCCACGGGCTTGGACGTCGAGGAGCTGCGCAAGCTCGGGGCTGACATCGGCTACCCGCTGCTGGTCAAGGCAAGCGCGGGGGGCGGCGGGCGCGGTATGCGCGTCGTCGCATCGGCCGACGAGCTCGACGGGGCCGTGGCCTCGGCGTCACGCGAGGCGACGTCGGCATTCGCCGACGGCACGGTGTTCCTCGAGAAGTACGTGCAGCGCCCCCGCCACGTCGAGATCCAGGTGATGGCCGACATGCACGGCACCGTGGTCTCGCTGTTCGAACGGGAATGCTCGGTGCAGCGCCGCCACCAGAAGGTCATCGAAGAAGCCCCCTCCCCCGTGGTCAGCGATGAGCTGCGCACACGGATGGGCGCGGCGGCAGTCGCTGCGGCACGGGCCGTGGGCTACGTCGGCGCCGGAACCGTCGAGTTCGTCCTCGACGCGAACGGCGGCGACGACGACGGCACGTTCGCCTTTCTCGAGATGAACACCCGGTTGCAGGTCGAGCACCCGGTAACCGAACTCATCACCGGGCTCGACCTCGTGCGCCTGCAATTGCTGGTGGCGATGGGTCGGCCACTGCCCGCCGAAGTGAGCGATCCGCAGATCACCGGCCACGCGGTCGAGGCCCGGCTCTACGCCGAAGACCCCACGGTGGATTATCTGCCGCAGACCGGGACACTGCGCACCATGCAGATACCCAGCTACGCCGGGGTCCGCGTGGACTCCGGCGTGCGCGACAGCTCGGTGGTCAGCCACCACTACGACGCAATGCTGGCGAAGGTGATCGCCTGGGCGCCCACCCGGGCCGAAGCGCTCGGCACGCTGTCCGGCGCGCTCGCCGATGCCCGGATTCACGGACTCACCACCAACCGCGATCTGCTGGTCCGCGTTCTGCGACACCACGAGTTCGCTGGGCGCGGCACCGACACCGGGTTCCTCGATCGCCACGACGTGGCCGAACTCGGCGCAGCCCTCATCGACGGCGATGGAGAGGGCTTGCACGCCGTCGCGGCAACGCTTGCTCAGGTTGCAGCGCGCCGCGACGCGGCCCCCGTCCAGCCGACGCTGCCTGCGGGGTGGCGCAACAACCCGTCCCAACTGCTGGCCACCGGATGGGCGACCGCCGACGGCCGCGAGCGGTGGGTGAGCTACGCGTTGCTGCGCGACGGCGTCGAGGTTGAAATCGATGGCAAGCCGATCGAGGACCTCACCGTGCTCGCACAACGGCCCGAACGGGTGGTCCTGGAGACCGGTGGATTGCGACGTGGATACGACGTCGTCCTCGACGGCGACATCGCCTACGTCGACAGTCCTGCTGGGTTCTCGACGTTCAGAATGGTTCCGCGGTTCCTCGACCCGAGCACGCTGAAGCCAGCAGGCTCGCTGATGGCGCCCATGCCGGGGTCAGTGATCCGGCTGCCCGTTTCCGCAGGAGACACCGTTACTGCCGGACAGGCCCTGGTCGTGCTGGAGGCGATGAAGATGGAGCACACCATCGCCAGCCCGATCGACGGAGTCGTCGAGGAGTTGTCGGTCGAGGTGGGTCAACAGGTTTCCACCGGCGACCCTCTCGCCGTGGTCGGCGCTGCCGACGATGACGCCAGGGAACCTTGAGGATGAACACCCACCCGTCGCCGACCCTGGCTGCGGGTGCCTGCGAAGTGAGGAGCGAAAATGGAACTGCACGAGACCGAGGAACGGCAAGCTCTCCGCAAGGCCGTGTCCGAGATCGCCAAGGACTTCGGGCACGAGTACTACGTGGCCAAGTCGCTCGGCGGGGAGAAGAGCACCGAACTCTGGCAGGCCGTCGGCAAGCAAGGTTTTCTCGGGGTCAACATCACCGAGGAGTACGGCGGCGGCGGCGGCGGCATCTACGACATGCAAATCGTCGGTGAGGAGCTCGCCGCAGCAGGTTGTCCGCTGCTGATGACGGTGGTCTCCCCCACCATCTGCGGCACGATCATCCAAGCTTTCGGCAGCGACGAACTCAAGGCGCGCTGGCTGCCCGGGATCGCCAGCGGCGAGATCATCATGTCGTTTGCGATCACCGAGCCGGATGCCGGCTCGAATTCGCACAACATTTCCACCCACGCCAAGCGTGTCGGCGAGGAGTGGGTACTCAACGGTACGAAGTACTACATCTCCGGCGTCGACGAGGCAGAGGCCATCCTGGTCGTCGGCCGTACCGAGACCGACGACCGCGGCCGGGGACGGCTGAGCCTCTTCGTCGTTCCGACCGATACGCCCGGGCTGACCAAGACAATCATTCCGGTGCAAGCCGTGACGCCGGAAAAGCAGTTCACTCTGTTCTTCGACGACGTACGGGTGCCCGCCGAGAACTTGATTGGCATCGAGAACGACGGCCTGCGTCAGGTATTCATGGGCCTGAACCCCGAACGCATCATGGGCGCTGCCCTGGGCAACGGCATCGGCCGTTATGCGCTGGACAAGGCATCCACCTATGCGCGCGAGCGCAAGGTTTGGGACGTCGCGATTGGATCACACCAAGGCGTGTCACACCCGCTCGCGCATGCCAAGATCCAGCTGGAACTGGCCCGGCTGATGACCCAGCGGGCGGCGTCGCTGCACGACGCCGGCGACCCAGGATCGGGCGAGGCGTCGAACATGGCCAAGTACGCTGCAGCCGAGGCCGGCATCCTGGCCCTTGATCAGGCAATTCAGACCCACGGCGGCAACGGGATGGCTACCGAGTACGGGCTGGCCACCCTGTGGGGCCCTGCTCGTCTGATGCGCACCGCGCCAATCAGCCGAGAGATGATCCTCAACTACGTGGCGCAGCACAGCCTGAAACTGCCGCGATCGTACTGAGCATCCTTCATCCGTTCGTGTCCGCTTCGGCCTACCAAGACGGACAGTGGCGACCGGCCATCGGAGGCCGGGTCCTACCTCGCCTTGCATTTGTCAACTAAACCTGCCGAGGAGGCAAATCAACATGGATCGCGGTATCGGCCAGTGGGTCGCCAAACGGGCCTTCCTGAACGGGCAGCGCACGGCGTTGGTCCAAGGTGACAGCAGCTTCACCTTCTCGGACCTCGAACGCCGCACGAATCAGGTGGCCTCGAGCCTGTTGCGTCTCGGCGTACGCAAGGGAGACCGGGTAGCCGCACTTCTGATGAATTCAGTCGAGTTCGTCGAGATTCTCGTCGGCGGCGCGAAGATCGGCGCGATCATGGTCCCGATCAACGTTCGTCTCGCCGGTCCGGAGGTCGGCTACATCCTCGCCGACTCGGGCGCCGACGTTCTCGTCTTCCACGACCCGCTCGCGGCACCGGCAATCGGTGCGCTGGCCGAGCCGGGTGTTCGGGTTCGCCACACCGTCCGAGTCGGAGGCGCGGCGGCGGCCGGCGAGATCGCCTACCCCGACCTGCTCTCCGACAGTGCGCCCGAACCTCGCGACAGCGACGTCGACGGCCGCGACCCCGCGTTCATCATGTACACCTCGGGCACCACCGGCCGGCCGAAGGGCGCCATCCTCACCCACGACAACTTACTGTGGAACGCCATAAACGTGCTGGGCGCCGAACAAGGCCTGACTGGCAGTGACGTAACTGTCGCAGTCGCCCCCATGTTCCACATCGGCGGGCTGGGGGTACATACGTTGCCGTTGCTCTACGTCGGCGGGACCAGCGTGATCCTCTCGACGTTCGACCCGGTGGGCACGCTCGAGGCAATGGCCGAGAGCCGGGCCACCGTCCAGTTCATGGTGCCGGCGATGTGGTCGGCGCTGACCCAGGTGCCCGACTTCGACTCCTACGACCTCTCAGCGCTGCGTCTGGCCATGGGCGGCGGCGCGCCGATGCCGCTGACCGTCATCGACTTCATGCAGCAGCGCGGCGTCCCCTTCACCGAGGGATTCGGGATGACCGAGACTGCACCCATGGTCTCGGTCTTGGACGCCGCCAACATCACGACGCAGGCCGGGTCGATCGGCCGGGTCGCCATGCACGTCGATGCCCGGATCGTGGACGACGACGACCGGGACGTCCCGGTCGACACCGTCGGCGAGCTCCTGGTGCGCGGGCCCAACGTGTTCGTCGGGTACTGGATGATGCCGTCGGCCACCGCGGAGGCCTTCCGGGGCGGCTGGTTTCACACCGGCGACCTCGGTCGGATCGACGCCGACGGCTACATCACGCTGGTCGATCGCAAGAAGGACATGATCATCTCGGGCGGGGAGAATGTCTACCCGATCGAGGTGGAGCAGGTGCTGTTCCGTCACCCTGGTGTGCTGGACGCCGCGGTAGTGGGCGGTCCGGACGAGAAGTGGGGTGAGCGCGTCGTAGCCGTGGTGGTGGCCGACCCGGCCGCCGAGCGGGAGCCCGGCGCCGACGAACTGATCGCCTGGTGCCGCGACCGGTTGGCGCATTTCAAATGTCCGCGCGAGGTGCACCTAACGACCGAGCTGCCCCGCAACGCCACCGGCAAGCTCCTCAAGACCGAGCTGAGAGAGCGCTTCACCGGCGTCCAGGGCGGCGTCGTCCTGCGCTGACGAGCTCAGCGAGATTTGCAGGTCGCCGCAGGGCAACGCGGGCGCCCCGCGAGCGGATCGTCTATCAAAACCTGACGTGGGGCCTACGGCACCGGCGAAACCCGGGCAGCACTCGCGCAGCTCAGACATGTCGCGGTGATCAAGCCGATCCCACTACGAACCCCGGTTCCCGGCGGCTTCACCAGCGACGATTTCACCATCGATTTCGATGCCCGCACCTCCCTGCACCTGGCGCGCGCCGCCTCGGCCGCGCAGCTGATCGGCGAGTTCCACGAGCTGAGCCGCTCCGGTGGCGCCGATCGGATGTCCGCGCGCCAACAGTCCACCGGAGACGTTCACCGGAGTCGTGCCGCCAATGCCCGTGGCGCCGTCGCGGGCGAGTTTGGCACCCTCGCCCGATCGCGGATCGGTCTTGCCGAGAACGCAGGCGGTTCCCTGGGCGACGGGCCCGCAGCATGCGTCGTCACGATCCTGGCCGCCCCCGAGTAGGCGGTGGAACCCACCCGCGGGGCCCCGCGCGACGCCCCAGCACGGCGGCATCCAATCGGTCGCCAGCGCCGCCACGACCGCAGAACCACGCCGACACCACCGTGGCGAAAGCTGCGCGGATCCCGATCCAACGCCGTACTGGCTTCCGGTCTGTCCAGGCGCTGAAATCTCGCCGAAATCGGAGCGCGAACCCGCCCGCCATTCGCGCATCGCGGGGTACGCTCGGCGTGGTCTTGAACGTCCAAATGGCCTACCCGCCCGAAGGTTTCACACATTCGGTAGTGAGTCCCAGGAAGACCACCGAGGGTCCGCCAGGTCGGGCTCGAACAGTCCTTCCGATCTGGCGAGGTGCCGGGCATCGGGAGCATGGGGTCCGGTTCGTAGCCGGACCACACCACCGAAGGAAAGGGTGATCTTGAGTACTGCCACCAACGATCTGACGGGCCTCGGAATGGCTTTCGGAACCCTCGAAGAGGGCCGAGCCTGGGTCGGTCGAACCTCCGAGCCCAGACAGGCTTGGTTTCCGATCGACCGCTCTTTGGTGCTTTATTACTGTTCGCTTGTGGAAGATGCGAATCCGCGGTACTGGGAGGGCGACGAGTGCCCGCCGGGTTTGCTGATGACCCTCGGCTTCAATCCCCAATGGACCCCCGAGCACCTACACCGCGACGACTCGCTGTTCGCATTCAGCGTGCCCCTGCCCGGTCACCACATCATCAACGCCTCTACCACCACCGAGCTGGAACGCCGGCCTCGGATCGGCGACCACGTGTCCATCGTCGAGGAGATCGTCTCGATCTCGCCGGAGAAGACGACCCGACTCGGCACCGGCGTCTTCATCACCTCGCTGACCACATTCGGCGACCAGCACGGCGAGGTGATCGCGCGCAACACCAACGTGCTGTTCCGGTATGACATCACCGGCGACGGCGGGGATCGGATCGAGGAGCAGCCATGAGCAACGACACGGCAACCGGACTACGTTTCGACGACGTCGAGGTCGGCGACGAGATCACCCCCGTCTCGATCCCCATTACCTACAAACGGATCTGTATGAACGCGGCATCCACGTGGGACTGGTTTCCCGGCCACCACAACCCCGAGTACGCGAAAAGCCAGGGCCAGCAAACGATTTACTTGTCGACATTGTTCTTCCACGGCTTCATCGATCGCGGCCTCGGCGACTGGGCCGGTCCCGACGCGCTGCTGCGCCGACGCAAGATTTCGATGATCAAGTCGATCTACCCTGGTCAGGTCGCAACCCTCACGGGCCGCGTCATCGGCAAGCGCGAGGTGGACGGCGCGGGCCTGGTCGACCTGGAGCTTATGGTCTCCAGCGAGGAAGGGCCGTGCGTGCCCAGCGAGGCGACGCTGCAGCTCGCGAAGGGATAGGTGTGCTCACGGGCTCACGGGAGGCTGAGCGGCATCGTTTCCTACGGTGCCTTGTCCCCTACCGCCGTCTCGACCGATCTGCGATCCGAGCCAGCGACCTGCGGGGCGCTCTCGGGCGCATCACTGCCAGAGGCGGCTCTACTTCGCCACCACCGCGCCCGCTTACGCCGCCAAGACTAACGCCACGGCGATACCCGCGGCGCTCGGCGCCGGCCTGGTGGGATTCGCCACGGACCTGGGCGCGTCCGTCCGTGGCGCCTCCGGGGCTCTGCGCGCTGCAGCGGCCACCGGTGGAATGGCCGTGCTGTCCGACCTCCGGACAGGGCGTCCCGGCTCCGTGGACGAGGCGGCCGGGGGGATGGCGCCGTTGCATTCTCATTCGGCACCGGCGATCGGGTCCGCGCCGAGGTCGTCACCCAGGAGTCGGTGTCCGCAGAGTTCCTGGACCGCTGGAGAGTGCCCGGCGAGCCGTATAGCCGGGTGTGGGAGGAGCACTTTGGCGCCCAGGCCTACCTGCCGCTGATCACTGATGCCGTGGCCCCAAGTCCTTCGGCCACCCGATCGGCGCCAGTGGTCTCCGGATGCTGTTCGAGATGTGGCTGCAACTGCGTGGCGAGGCCGAGTGCGCCAACTCGAGAATCCCCGTTTGGGTATGACGCACAATCTCGGCGGCGCTCCGGGCGATTGCGTGTCCTTCGCCTCCATTTTCGGCGCCGAGCAAGACTGACCCGGCGCCAGATTTCTCGGCGCTTGCAGCGTCAAACCGTCGCCTCTCCAGCGGATAGGTGACGGTACGGTCACACTGCCGACGCGCCCGCAACACCGCGAACGTCCTTCTGCGGCCATGGTTGGCCTCCGACGTGAGGCGCTGCGTGGCATTAGTGGGAGGTCTGGTCTCTTTCGCGTCAGCAGTACGAGGCAGACGCGCGGCACCCTGGCGGACACGTCCAGACCCATTCGCTAGCCACGAATGTTAGTCACTGCTAACGTCTGGACCCATGCCAGCTGCACTCGCGACGCTTGCCGGATTCTCCGAGGTCACCCCCGGCCGTCGCGACCGCCCCTTCCTGGACCTGCACCTCGAGTCGGCCGTTGCCGCCCTGCGCGATGCAGGGATGCAGGCCTCCGACATTGACGGCCTGATCTGCGTGGGCTCGATGATGGGCGAGTCCATCGAGCACACGTTCCTGTCCGAGGAGATCCAGGACTCGCTCGGGTTCCACGAGCTCGGGTTGCAACTCGGTGTCCAATTGGGCGGCGGAAGTCACCTAGCCATGCTCGGCGTCGCCACTCGGGCGATCCAGTCCGGCCAGTGCTCGGCAGTCCTGTGCGTGTCGGCCGGGGTGTTCCCGCCGATCCGCGACGTCGGTAGGCGTTTGATGACGATGACCTGCCATCCGGACTACGAGCTCCCCTACGCACCGTCGATCCCCACCCTCTACGGGTTGATCGCGCAATCATGGCTCGACGAGGTAGGTCAAGGTCGCGAGGTGCTCGCGGAGGCCGTCGTGGCCCAGCAGGAATGGGCGCTCGCGCATCCCACCGCAATCGGCGCCGACGCCGGAAGCTTCACCGTCGAGCAGGTGCTGGACGCACGGCACATCGCCGGCCCGTTCGGTTACCTCGATTGTTCCATCCCCTGCGAGGGTGGCGGAGCCATGGTCGTCGTCTCGCCGGAACTGGCATCGAGCCTGCCGTATCGACCAGTCAACGTGGTAGGAATCGGGGAAGGCCATACCCACGGGTTCCTTACCTCGATGCCAGATCTATCGCGAACGGGCGCGGTCCGCTCCGGCGCGGCCGCCTTCGCCCAGGCAGGGGTTACACCCGCTGACATCCAGCTCGCGCAACTCTACGATGCCTTCAGCTCCAACCCGCTGATGCTGGTCGAGGAACTCGGCCTCGCCGAGCGGGGCAAGGCCGTCGACCTGTACCGCGACGGCGCCACCCGCCCCGGCGGTCGACTCCCGGTGAACACCAATGGCGGGCTACTACGCTTCGGTCACTCCGGAACCGCCTCGGGCATCTGCGGGATACTCGAGGCATACCAACAGATGACCGGCCGCGCCGCCGGCATCCAGGTCGACCGCGCCGACCTCGCCGTCGTCCACGCCTACGGATCCATGCTTTGCAGTCACGTCACCGTCATCCTGGAGGGATCATGACCACCACCTACTTGGACGGATTAGCCGATCCCGAGGTACTCCCCCGCATCGACGAGGTCAACCGCGGCCATTACGAAGCCGCCGCCCAGGGTCGGCTCGCCGTGCGCGAGTGCACCGCGTGCGGACTGCTGTTCCACTATCCGCGCCCGTTCTGTCCCGGCTGCCACTCGGCCGAGCTGAAGTGGACCGACCTGTCTGGCAACGCGACCGTCCTCGTCGCCGCGATCGTCAGCCGCCCCCCGTGGAACGAGCTGCCCCGGTCGGCGCCCTACCCGGTCGTCGTGGTCCGCCTCGCCGAGGGCCCGCAGATGCTCTCAACCGTCGAGGGTTGCGACCCGGCCACGGTGGTGGCGGGAATGGCCGTGCGCGCGGCGTTCGAGCGCATTGGCGACATTGGGATGGTTCGGTTCGTCCCCGCCTGAGTGCCCGGAGCACATACTGCGAGAGGAGCACGGTGACGACGGATCACGACCTCGCTGCCGACCTCGCCAATCGGGTCAATGTCGGGGACATGCTGACTCGGGCCGCGTGGCGCCGACCCCGCCACGAAGCCGTGATCGACGGTGCTCGGCGGATGACTTACCGCGGGTTGAACGAAGAGGTCAACCGACTCTCCCACGCGCTGCTCGGGGCGGCTAGGTAGCGACACGGTGACCGACGTGATCGTGGCACCAGGCACGGGCGCGTCATGGCAACCGGCGGCGACGGGCCGGTGGCAGGACCTCGCCGCCTTCGTCGGGGACGCCGACACCACCGAGCCCGAGTGCCTGGTGGGCGACCGCGACGCAATCAGCTACCTATACACCAGCGGCACGACGTCGGCCCCCAGGGAGTGGTGAGCAGTCACGTCGCTGTCTACATCGAATCGCTCAACGCGCCGCTGATGCTCGGGATCAACGGCGATGAGCGCTCGGTGGCGATGATGCCGCTGTTTCACACCGCGCCAGCTCAATGGCTTCACGACCTGACTACTCTACATGGGCGGCACGCTCGTGTTGATGCGGACATTCGATCCGGCCGCCCTGCTGGCTACGATCGAGACCGAGCGGATCACTCAAATCTTCGGACTGCCGATGATGTACCGGGCCATGATGGATCACCCCGACATCGACACGCGTGATCTGACGACCCTACGGCTGGCGCTCTACGCGATGGCGCCGATGCCCGACACCGAACTGCGCCGGGCGATCGAGGTGTTCGGCTGCGACTTCGCATTGGGCTTCGGCCAGACGGAGATGAACTCGCTCACGACGATATTTCCGCCCGAGTACCAGCTCAGCCACGCCGGATCGGTTGGTCTGCCCGTGCCCAACGTCCAGGTCGGGATCATGAACGACGCCGGCCATCTCCTGCCGACCGGGGAGGCCGGCGAGATCGTTTACCGCGGCCCGCACGCCATGGAGGGGTATCCGCGTAACCCGGACGCCACGGCCGAGGCGTTCGCGCACGGCTGGCTCCACTCTGGCGATTTGGGGCACTTCGATGCCGACGGGTTGCTCTGGTTCGCCGACCGCAAGAAGGACGTGATCAAGTCCGGCGGTGAGAACATCGCCTCCATCGAGGTCGAGAAGGCGCTCTACGAGGTCGAGCCGCGGATCCAGGAGGTGGGGGTGGTCGGACTCCCCCATGAGCGTTGGTCGGAGGCGGTCGCCGCCATCGTGACGCCCAAGCCCGGCGTGGTGCTCAACGAGAGGGACCTGATCGCCGCCGCGCGTACTCGGCTCTCGGGGTTCAAGGTGCCAAAGGCTGTGCTGTTCACCGACGCGATGCCGCGCACGGCCACCGGCAAGATCCAGAAGAATGTACTGCACGCGCAGCACAGCCACCACTTCGACGATTGATGCGCTGGCCGGTCAGTCGCAGGCCAGAGCTTGTCAGTCGGCACCTTTTGACGGCAAGGGCCAGCCACGAGAAGCTTCCAGGCACATCAGCTGGGAACGCACCTTGATTTGCCGCAGTGGCATGCTGTGTGGCATCTCGACACACCGTCGGGTAACGTAAAGAAGTGAATAAGCCCTCACATGCGGGTGGGCTATTGCGATACGGACGGTACCAGTGGTTACCAGGGTGGGAAACGACACGCAATGCTGAACGTGAATTTTATGCACTTCGACGAGCAGATCGCCGAGCAGATGCTCGGATCGGCGAACACTGCCGGCGGTCTCTCGACATTTCTGGACTTCCGGCACACCGAACTCACTGCCGGCCGACTGGTCGCAGAGATGGAAACTCGCGAAGAACTGCTGACACCGTTTGGCAACCTTCACGGCGGATGTTTGACCGCAATGGTCGACCACTGCCTCGGGGTCGTGTTCTACCCCGTCATCCAGGCGGGATCCTGGGTGGCCACCACCGAGTTCAAGCTCAACTTGCTCAGACCCGTGTCCACTGGCGTGTGCGTCGCCGTCGCCGACATCGTGTCACTGGGCAAGCGCAGCGGGGTGGCACGGATCGACATCACCAATGGCGACAAGGCCGTCTGCGCCGCCCAAGGCACCGTGACGATCGTCAGCAGGCAGTGATCATCTCCGTCGCCAATTGCGTGCTGCAGTTGAACTTCGGCTTTGCCCCAGCCGTGTCATGATTTCGGTCGCTCAGCATCGCGTCCGGACCACAGATGGCATCACGCTGGCCGCGGAGTACTACCGCCACGATGGCATTCGCCCTGTGGTAATTCTCTTGCACGGCGGCGGCCAGAACCGCCACGCGTGGAGCACGTCTGCGCGTCGCCTCCATTCCTGTGGGTACTCTGTGGTCACTTACGATGCCCGCGGCCACGGTGACAGTGACTGGGATCCGGCAGGCCGATACGACATCGAGCGACTGGCAACCGACCTGATCGCCGTCAGAGATCATTTCAGCGCCGACGAGCCACCCGCCGTAGCCGGTGCTTCCCTGGGGGGCATGACGATTCTTGGTGCGCATCTGCTCGCCCCTCCGGAAATGTGGGCTGCGGTCATGCTGGTAGACGTCACCCCGCGGTTGGAGTTCCAGGGTGCGCAGCGCGTCGTGTCGTTCATGTCGGCCCACCCCGAGGGCTTCGGCAGCCTCGACGACGCCGCGGAGGTCATCGCCGCCTACAACCCGCATCGGGCGCGACCTGACAACGTCGACGGCCTACACAAAGTGTTGCGGCAACGCGATGACGGCCGTTGGATCTGGCGTTGGGACCCAGCGTTCATCCACTCCAACTTCGACTTCCTCCTCGACGAATCGACCGGGGGGACCGAGCAATTCGACGAGATCAGTCACCTGCTGATCGACGGTGCCCGACGCGTCGCGGCACCGACGCTCCTCGTGCGCGGACTCTTGTCCGACGTCGTATCTCAGAGCACCGTAGACGAGTTCACTGAACTGGTCCCCCACGCCGAAACCGTTGACGTGTCTGGCACTGGTCACATGATCGCCGGTGACGACAACGACGCCTTCACAACCGCCGTCACCGAATTCCTCGGCCGCTGCGCCCTGTAGGCATCGACGCCGGTCGGACCTTCGGGCCATCATTTCGCTTCGCAACTCTCTGAGAAGTGGTTCGGTCGCAGATTCCACAAATAGTATGCGGCCCAGCCGAACGTCGTCGTCAATCATGCTGACCAGGGCACGAATCGGGCCGTATGCCAGTTCTGCGGGTTGGCCGCCGGGCATCGGGAATGGATCGAATGCGGAGAGTCCTCTTGGACGACGCCGAAGACAAACAGCAGGTCCGAACCCGTGGGCCGCTGCAGAAGTGCTTGGTGCCGTTGAGCAGGTAACCCCCGTCCTCGGTTCGGGGTCGCGCTTACCCTTCCAGTCCAGCACGTGACTGTTGTTCTCACCGGAGGCGTCGCCGACCCACCAGTCATTCTGCGCGAGCTGACCGTACAGTCGTCGTTCTTGATCCTCCGAACCGAACATTTCGACCATCGGGGCGCTGCCGATGTGGTAGCCGTACAGGTGTCCCAAAGATCCATCCGCTGAGGCGATTTCGCGTACGACATCGTGGCCAGCTTCGGCGACGGGTTCGCCGAGCCGGACTTGATCTTCGGTGCCGGAATGAAGATCTTGTCGGCCAACAATTCTGGCAGTCCAGTCTGGGTGGCCAGGGTCATCACCGGCACCAACCCGGCGCACGACACGAGATTGTCATCGTCGAACACCGCAGACTCCGCGGCGAACCTATGCGAAAGTTGCACCGGGAGTGCCTTTCCGAACTGATCCGATTGATGCCGAGAGAACACCAATCGTTCCAGCCCAGAGGGCACTTTCCTCGTTACGACACCCGATGACCGGCCAATTCATCGGTGGATCGAGGCTTAGCCCGGATTTTACATGGTAATTGGTGCGGGCTCGGTCTGATGGCGAGTTGTGCTGTTGGGTAGTGGTTTTCGTGTGGTGGCGTGGTTGAGCTGTCCCGGGTCGCCGGGTGGGCGTGGCTTTCCAGGGCCCAGTTGGTCTCTCCTTGTCGGTCGGTCAGGTGGCGAGGGCGTTATCGGAAGGCGGTGCGTATCCGGTTCCAGGCGGTGGCGATCACCGCGGCCCACCGCCAGGTGTCATCGATGCGCAGCCGGAGTTGGCGGGCGCCGCGGGTGATGCGGGCGGCTACGTGCAGGACTCGGTAGCGGAATGTGGTGATCTCGGTGCGGGCCAGGCCGGGGTGGTCGTTGAATCCTATGAGTCGGCACCAGGTGACCAGGT
>JBPPMV010000444.1:0-3441 GCA_051306235.1 Mycobacterium sp.
GCGTTTGAGTACCTTGCTGGAGCCGGTGACCGGGAGATAGCCCGAGATCCGCAGCAGCCGCGGTGCCCCTTTGGCACCCAGGTCGTCCTGGCGCCGCACGAAGGCGGCGAACTCGTCGATATCGAACTCCCCGGGGCGGGCCACCTCGATGGCCGCCAGCACCTGGTCCCCGGACCGCGGGTCGGGCACCGCGAAGACGCCGGCGGCGATCACCCGCGGGTGGCGGCGCAACACGTGTTCGATGGTCAGGGCCGAGATATTCTCGCCGTCGACCCGGATCCAGTCGCCGCGGCGCCCGGCGAAGTAGATGAACCCCGCCTTGTCGACGTAACCGAGGTCACCGGTCCAGTACCAGCCGTGGCGGATGCGTTCGGCGTTGGCTTCGTCATTGTTGTAGTACCCCTCGAAGGTTCGGGTGCCGTACTTGTCGACGATCTCCCCGACCGCGTCATCGGGATTGAGCACTCGGCCTCCTGCGTCCAGAATTGCTGCGGCACAGTCCTTCAGCGATTGCGGGTCGACGATCACGACGCCGTCATGCAGCGGTCTGCCCAGCGCTCCCGGTGGCGCGTCCGGGGCAGTGGCCACCGCGCCACCGCCCTCGCTGGATCCGTAGCCCTCGAACAGTTGGGCATCGAACCGGCGCCGGAACTCGGCCTGATCCTCCGGTGAGGCCTCGGTGCCGAAACCGCGCTGCAGCGGGTTCTGTGCGTCATCGGGCTGCTCCGGGGTGACCATCAGGTAGCCCAGCGCCTTGCCGACATAGGTGAAGAAGGTGGCGCCGAAGTACCGGACGTCGGGCAGGAACTGTGACGCCGAGAACTCTCGCGCCAGGCAGATCGTCGCCCCGACCGACAGCGCGGGCGCCCACAGCGCCATCAGTGCGTTGCCGTGGAAGAGCGGCATGCTGCAGTACTCCACGTCATCGCGCCGGTGCCCGTATTTCTGCACGGCCGCATCCGCGATCCTGGCCAGCCGGCCCTGGGTGCAGCGGACCGCCTTGGACACACCGGTGGTACCGGAGGTGAACAGCAACAGGAACAACGTCTCCGCGTCGACGTCGTCGGCGACCGCCGGCACCCCGCGGTGCGCGTCGAGGGCCGCGGCGTAGTCCGGGGTGTCGATGACCAGCTGTGCCGCCTCGAGGTCCAGCGTGCTCAGGCGCTCGGCGCCCGCGGTGTCGGTGACGATCAACCGGCAGTCGGCGTGCCGGATCTCGGCCGCCAGCTCGGCCGGTCCGCGGGTCGGGTTGATACCCACCACGGTGGCGCCGGCCAGCGCCGCACCCCCGAGCCAGAACACGAAGTCGGGCACATTGGGCAGCAGCACCCCGATATGCGGTGGGCCGGGCCGGTCGGCCAGCAGAGCGGCCCCCAGCGCACCCCGGGCAGCGGACTCGGTCAGCACCTCGTCCCAGGTCCAGTCCTGGTCGCGTGAACGCAAGCCCAGCCGGGTGTCCCCGCGGCGATCGAGCAGCATGGCCGCGATGGATTCCGGGATCGGGTCAGTGGTCGGCACCGACACAGCTTGGCCGCCGAGCGGGACACGGTGACATAACTCGCACCTCTCTTATGTAGTTCTTAGAAGAACGGCTAGCATCGTCACCCATGACGAGCACTATCGAGCCGGCGGCAGAGCACGTACCCGATATCCACACCACGGCCGGCAAGCTGGCCGACCTGCGTCAGCGCGCCGAAGAGGCGCTGCACCCGGTCGGCGAGGCCGCCGTGGAGAAGGTGCACGCCAAGGGCAAGCTCACCGCCCGTGAGCGCATCACCGCGCTGCTGGACGAGGGATCGTTCGTCGAGCTCGACGCGCTGGCCCGGCACCGCTCCACCAACTTCGGCCTGGAGAAGAACCGGCCCACCGGTGACGGTGTGGTGACCGGCTACGGCACCATCGACGGCCGCGAGATCTGCATTTTCAGCCAGGACGCCACGGTGTTCGGCGGCAGCCTCGGCGAGGTCTACGGCGAGAAGATCGTCAAGGTCCAGGAGCTGGCCATCAAGACCGGCCGTCCGCTGGTCGGCATCAATGACGGTGCCGGCGCCCGCATCCAGGAGGGTGTGGTCTCGCTCGGCCTGTACAGCAAGATCTTCCACAACAACATCAAGGCCTCCGGCGTCATCCCGCAGATCTCGCTGATCATGGGCGCCGCCGCGGGCGGTCACGTGTACTCCCCCGCGCTGACCGATTTCGTCATCATGGTCGACGGCACCAGCCAGATGTTCATCACCGGTCCCGACGTCATCAAGACCGTCACCGGCGAGAACGTCACCATGGAGGAGCTGGGTGGCGCGCACACCCACATGGCGAAGTCCGGCACGGTGCACTATGTCGCCTCCGGCGAGCAGGATGCCCTCGACTACGTCCGCGACCTGCTGAGCTACCTGCCTGCCAACAACTACGCCGATCCGCCGCGCTACCCGTCGGTGCCGGCGACCGGATCCATCGAGGAGAGCCTCAACAGCGAGGACCTCGAACTCGACACCCTGATCCCGGATTCACCGAACCAGCCCTATGACATGCACGAGGTCATCTCGCGCATCCTCGATGATGACGAGTTCCTCGAGGTGCAGGCCGGTTACGCCACCAACATCCTGATCGGGTTCGGGCGGGTGGACGGACGTTCGGTCGGGATCGTGGCCAACCAGCCCACCCAGTTCGCCGGCTGCTTGGACATCAACGCCTCGGAGAAGGCCGCCCGGTTCATCCGCACCTGCGACGCCTTCAACGTCCCGATCGTGCTGCTGGTCGACGTCCCGGGCTTCCTGCCGGGCACCGACCAGGAGTTCAACGGCATCATCCGACGTGGCGCCAAGCTGCTCTACGCCTACGGCGAGGCGACCGTCCCGAAGATCACCGTGATCACCCGCAAGTCCTACGGCGGCGCGTACTGCGTGATGGGGTCCAAGGACATGGGCGCCGATGTGGTGGTCGCCTGGCCGACCGCGCAGATCGCGGTCATGGGCGCCTCCGGTGCCGTCGGCTTCGTGTACCGCAAGGAACTCAAGGACGCCGCGGCCGAGGGCAAGGACGTCGACAGCCTGCGCCTGGAGCTGCAGCAGACCTACGAGGACACCCTGGTGAACCCGTACATCGCCGCCGAGCGCGGATACGTCGACGCGGTCATCCCGCCGTCGCACACCCGTGGCTACGTCGCGACCTCGCTGCGGCTGCTGGAGCGCAAGATCAGCCAGGTTCCACCGAAGAAGCACGGGAACATTCCGCTGTGAGTGCAGCCAACGATTCAGCGGCTGTGAGCGAGGCGAAGGAGTCTGCTGCCGTGTCCGAAGAGACCACACCCGCCACCCACGAGCCGCATATCAAGGTGCTCAAGGGGTCGCCCACCGATGTGGAACTGGCCGCGCTGATCGGCGTGCTGTCGGCCGCCGGCGGCGGGCCTGCCGAACCGGAGAACGCCGAGGCGAACCTGTGGGG
>JBPPMV010000445.1:0-2454 GCA_051306235.1 Mycobacterium sp.
GGCGGGAGCGGTGCGGCGTCCACCGGGGGCGGTGCGGCAACCGGCGGTGGCGGGGGAGCGGCAGCGATCGGCGGCCCGGCCTCCACGGGATTGACCGCAGCCGCCTCGATCAGCGGAGCGGCGACCGGGGCGGCCGGTGCCGCCATCGGGATGCCCGCGGGGACGGGTGCCGGTGGAACGCCGACGGGCAGCGGTGGCACCACGATCGGTCCCGCCGGCGCGGCGATCGGTACCGCAGCGGATACGGCGGCGGGTACCGGCGCCGCCATGGGGGCCGGCGGGGGAACGGCGATCGCGCGGTCGAGGACCGACATCGCTTCGGCCGCCACGGGAGCGGTGTCCACGTCGGCGGGAACGGGCGGGGGAACCGCCGGTGCGACGACGGCGATCTCGGCAGGCGGAGCGGGCACGGCAGCCGCCTCGATCATCGGCGCCGCAGCCTCGACCGGTGGTGGCGGTGGCACTGGTGCAGGTGGCGCGAAGGCTTCCGACAATGCCGCGGCGCCGCCCTCCAAGGACTGCGGGATGATCTCCGGTGCCGCCGCGAGATCCCGGACCATCTCCAGGCAGGGCACACCGGGGCTGGGCTCAGCAAATATCGCCGGGCTCAGCGTCAGCGCGCAGCAGTACAGTCCCGTGGTCGCGACAGATGTCAGTGCGAACCGATTTGTGCTGCGTGGCATGTATTTCCCGGTCTCCCTGCGACTGACGACGAGGGGAACTTATCGCGGTTGCGAAGGTGCGCACACCGCAGATTTTGGCCGACACCGATCCGATGCGAAGCGGTGCCCGTCTCGTGACACCGAAGGCAGGCCACGCAGGCACGCTGGCGCGCACGGGCCGAAAAGACCAGTGCGCGAGTCAGTTTCTGGATCGGTGCCGGCTCACCGACCGGCTGCCTGTTCCAGCGCCGCCAGTGAATCCTCCAGGTGCGTCAGCAACCTCTGCAGATGCGGGACGCTGCGACGACACCCAACCAGTCCGAAGTCCAGGTTGTCGGCGTTGTTGGTGAGCGTGATGTTCAGCGCCTGTCCGTCGAGGGCGATCGAAAGCGGGTAATTACCGTCGAGGCGGGCACCGTTCCAGTACATCGGCTCGCGCGCACCGGGCACATTGGAGATCACGATGTTGAACGGTGGCGGCGCCGAGGAGACGAACCCCGGCACCAGGCTGAGTCCCAGCCCGGCCACCAGGAACCCGGACAGGGCCAGCGCCTGCGTGCGCGGCAGCTCACTGAACACCCGCTTGTTATCGCGCATGGATGCGCTGATGGCCTCCAGCCGTTTCATCGGATCGACGACGTCGGTGGCCAGATTGCACAGGATCGTGCCCACCATATTACCGCCGGCGTCCTGCTCGTGCTCCCCGCGGAGACTGACCGGAACCATTGCCACCAAAGGGGTTTCGGGCAGTGCGTGCTGCTCGTCGAGGTAGGCGCGCAATGCCCCGGCGCACATCGCGAGCACCACATCGTTGACAGTCGAACCCGGTGCGGACTCCTTGACCGCGCGCAGCCGGGCCAGCTCCCAGGACTGTGCTGCGCACCGGCGGGCACCGCCGATGGGCACGTTGAACATGGTCTTGGGCGCCCTGAAGGGCAGCGTCAGCTGTTGTTCGAAGAGCGCCGCGCGGGCGAGGGAGATCGTCGAGGGGGCGATACCGGCTACCGCGCCGGCGGCGCCGGTGAGCGCACTCACCAAGGAGGAGCCTCGGCTGCTCGCCGCCACCTCCCGCTTCTTGGCCTGCAGGGTCCAGGGCACCCGGACCTCGCGGTCACCGGGGTCGGATGCCAGCGTGCGAATCATCAGTCGCTGGGCGGATACCCCGTCGATGAGGGCATGGTGGATCTTTGTGTACACGGCGAAACGCCCGTCGCTGAGGCCCTCGACGAAATAGGCCTCCCACAACGGCCGGTGCCTGTCGAGCAGCGTGCCGTGCATCCGTGAGGTCAGTTCCAGGAGCTCGCGGACCCGCCCGGGTTGCGGTAACCCGGAGCGGCGCAGGTGGTAGTCGACATCCACCTCGCTGTCCAAAGTCCAAGCGATATTGGAGATTCCACCGAGCAGACTTGCCGGATGTTTGCGGAACGTCGGCTGAAACTCGGCAGACTTGGCGATCGTCCGGTACAGGTCTCCGACGAAATCCGGCCCGGCATCGGTCGGAGGTTCGAACAACTGCAACCCGCCGACATGCATGGGGTGCTCACGCGACTCGCCGACGAGGAACAGCGCATCCAGCGGTGAGATCAACTTCATGCCGTCACGCTACCCATCCCGCGGACGGGTGGTTGCCGATTGCTCAGGCAGGTCGCGCAGCGGCCGGTACCCGTGCGGCGGGGGCAGGAACCACCGGTGCTCGTACCGCGGGGGCCGGGGCGACGGGCACTGCCGCAGCGGGTGCCGGAACCGCGGCTGCCGCAACGGGAGGTGCGGGCACCAACGGTGCCGGCGCGGG
>JBPPMV010000446.1:0-3386 GCA_051306235.1 Mycobacterium sp.
GAAGTACCGGCGCGACGGCCACGGGAGTTCCTGATGCGTCTGCGGCGAAGCGATGTAAGCGGTCCCGGCATCAGCCGTAAGCGCAGCGGGAAGGGTTTCACCTACACCGAGCCGGACGGTAAGCGGCTAGAGGACGCCGACGCACTGGCGCGGATCAAGGATCTGGTCATCCCGCCGGCCTGGCGCAAGGTGTGGATCAGCATCCACCACAACGCACATATCCAAGTCGTCGGAACCGATGTCGCCGGGCGTCGTCAGTACATGTACCACCAGGCCTGGCAGGACGTGCGCGCCGAGGAGAAGTTCGACCGCGTGCTGGAGATGTCGACACGGTTGCCCGCCTGGCGCGAGCACATCGCCGAAGACCTGACTGAGCGCGGCCTCACCAGGGACCGCGTCCTGGCGCTGGCGTTGCATCTGCTCGACCTCGGGTATTTCCGCGCAGGCGGTGAGCAGTACGCCGAGGAGAACGAATCCTATGGTCTGGCAACGCTGCAGTGTGACCACGTCACCCTGCGCGACGGTGTCGTGGCATTCGACTACCCGGCCAAGAGCGGGGTACGACGCATGCTGGAGATCCCCGATCCCGAAGTGGTGCGGGCGGTGCGCGCGCTGCTGCGGCGAGAGGGGCGCAGCGAACGACTCATGGTGTACCGCAGCAGTTCTGGATGGTCTGATATCCACGCCGCCGATCTCAACGCGCGGTTCAAAGAACTCGTCGGTGACGACTACAGCGTCAAGGATCTGCGGACCTGGCACGGCACCGTACTCGCCGCGCAAGCCTTCGCCGCGGCAGAGCCCGCCGAGACCGAACGACAGTTCAAACGCACCGTATCGACGGTCATGAAGGAGGTGGCCGAGGGGTTGGGCAACACCCCGACCATCGCCAAGGGATCCTATGTCGATCCCCGTGTGGTCACGGGTTACGAGCAGGGTGTCACCATCGCCGCGGCGGTCCAGCGTGCGGCGCGGCGCCGGAATCCCGCGGCCGCAGCAGCCATCCGGGAGAAGGCCACTCGTGCCCTGGTGAGGCGGGTTTCACGGACCGCCCGATAGGGCACTCTTCACGATGCCGAATTCATCGATCAAGGATGAGAAGATGTACGAGGACCTGCGCGAGCAGGGCAACTCCAAGGAGAAGGCGGCCCGGATCTCCAACGCCGTCGCGGCCCGCGGCAAATCCGCCGTCGGACGCAAGGGCGGCGAGTCGGGTTCCTACGACGACTGGACGGTGCCGGAGTTGAAGAAGCGGGCAAAGGAGCTCGGCGTCGAGGGGTACTCCGGACTCACCAAGGCAAAGCTGATCGACACCTTGCGTAACCATTGAGTCCACGAATGCGCGTCGCCACCTTCAACATCCTGCACGGACGCACGGTGGGCGGTGGGGTGCACCCCGATCGCCTGGCCGCGTGCGTGCGCGAACTCGACCCCGACATCTTGGCGCTGCAGGAGGTCGACCTCGAGCAGCAGCGGTCCGGAAATACCGATCTCACCGAGATCGCCGCGGACGCGATGGGCGCGGTGGCGCACCGATTCGTCGCCGCCATCTCCGGTACACCGGGAGCCACCTGGATGGCGGCCACCGGTGAAGAGCAGCCCGGTAGTGCCGCCTACGGCATATCCCTGCTATCTCGCTACCCGGCCCGCAATTGGCAGGTGCTGCGGCTGCCCCAGTTCCCGATGATCGTCGGCGAGGAACCGCGGGCCGCGGTGATCGCACAACTGGACACCCCACTCGGCGAGATCTCCGTTGCCAATACCCATCTCTCCTTTGTGCCCGGCTGGAACCGGCGACAGCTCCGCAGGCTCATCAAGGACCTGCGCGGCCTGCCCGGCCCGCGGATCCTCGCCGGCGACCTCAATCGTTCCGCGGCGGCCGCAGCGCGAGCCACCGGTATGCGCGCCCTGGTGAGCGCGCCCACGTTCCCGTCGTCCCGGCCCACCCGGCAGCTGGACCACATCCTCACCGACGATCCGCACCTGCATGCCCGGGCGTGGGCCGTCCCCGCCGCGGGTCTGTCCGATCACCGCCCACTCGTCGTCGATCTGGAGCGGCGTTAGTCCTGCGTCTTGGGCGTCCGTGCCTCGGCACCCGTCTCACCGCTGCCGAAGTCGTCATCTGAGCCGGTGCGCCCGACATACGAGCCGCCGTCTTCTTCGTCGGCGCGGGAGGAGGCTACGTGCGGATCGGCCTCGACGTCGGATTCACTCTTCTCGGAATTTGGACCATTCATCGCCGAACCTCCAGGTGGCTTGTACGGCGCGGATACCCGTGGCTCACATAACGAAACCCCTGATTGAGGTCCGCAAAAAAGGGAACGCAGTGGTCATGGCTACCTACCGAGTTATGAACCCGCACGGCGACGTTGTCGACACCAAGGACATCGAGAGCGCAGGCGACGCACACGCCTGGTTCGTCGACTCCAAGGCCGACAACTCCGAACTGGGCTGGCGGATGGAAGTCCAGTCCGATGAAGGTGACTGGGCGTTTTTCGACGACAGTGAAGGGTCGTCCTCTTCATGAGAGCAGTCACCTGGCAGGGCAAACGCGACGTCCGGGTCGAACAGGTTCCCGATCCCAAGATCGAGGAATCCACCGACGCCATCATCGAGGTGACGTCGACCAATATCTGCGGCTCCGACCTGCACCTCTACGAGGTACTGGGCGCATTCATGAACGCCGGCGACATCCTCGGCCACGAACCGATGGGCATCGTCCGCGAAGTGGGGTCCGAGGTCACCAATCTCGCGGTCGGCGACCGGGTCGTCATCCCGTTCCAGATCTCCTGCGGCAGTTGCTTCATGTGCGATCTCGATCTGGACACCCAGTGCGAGACAACTCAGGTGCGCGAACAGGGAATGGGCGCAGCGCTTTTCGGATACTCCGAGCTGTACGGCTCGGTGCCCGGTGGGCAGGCCGAACTGCTGCGGGTGCCGCAGGCCCAGTTCACGCACATCAAGGTGCCGGATGGTCCTCCCGACTCCCGCTTTCTGTACCTGTCCGATGTGCTTCCGACGGCGTGGCAGGCCGTGGCCTACGCCGACATCCCCGACGGCGGATCGGTCACCGTGCTGGGACTCGGTCCGATCGGCGATATGGCGGCCCGCATCGCCGCACACCTCGGATACGACGTGATCGCGGTCGACCGGGTGCCGGCCCGGCTGGAGCGGGCACGGGCCCGCGGGATACGCACCATCGACCTTTCGCTCCAGGAGAACCCCATCGGGGATGTGATCCGCGAGCTGACCGGCGGCCGCGGTACCGATTCGGTGATCGACGCCGTCGGCATGGAGGCGCACGGGTCGCCGGTGACCAAAGCGGCACAACAGATCACCGGTCTCCTGCCGGACTTCCTGGCCAAACCGTTCATGGAGAAGGCCGGCGT
>JBPPMV010000447.1:0-9021 GCA_051306235.1 Mycobacterium sp.
CGGATACCGAAATCTGCGGTCAGCAGCACCAATTCGGCTGACGATGCCCAGGCCGGATGCGCACCGAGCAACACGCTGAGCACCACCGAGCGAGCGGTCAGACGCATCGGATCAGACCCCGGAGGCCCGTCGGCCGAGATCACCCAGCGGTTCGTCGCGGTGCCGGACCGCCTCCCGGAAGCCGTTTTCGACCGCGTCGGCGACGAAGGCGTGCCCCTCGGGGGTGTGCCGCGCGATACCGTCGAACACCGTGCTGACCATCCGACTGGTCGCCACACCCTGCTGCAGCAGCGCGGTGTTACAGGCCAGCTTGGCCATGATGAGCTGGTTCACCGGCATGGCGGCGATGCGGGAGACGAGGCGTTCGGTGCGCTCATCGAGGTCCTGGGGTTCGGGCGCCTCGACGGCCAGTCCCCATTCGGCGGCTTGGGTGCCGGTGAGGCAATCCCCGGTGAACAACAACCTTTTCGCACGCTGGTCCCCCAGCCGGTGCGCCCACAGGCCCGCCGCGGGCACACCCCAGACCCGCATCGGCGGATAACCGATCTTCGCGTCGGAGGCGGTGATCACCTGATCGGCATGCAGGGCGATATCGGTGCCGCCCGCGATGCAGTAGCCGTGGATCTTGACCACGGTGGGTTTGTCGCAATGCATCAGGCTGGAGAAGCCGCGGACGAAGCGGCTCATCATCTGGTAGTCGATCATCGGATCCCACGGCTGACCGGGCAGATGATTGACGGCCTGGGTGCGGCCGTCGAGCACGGTGCCGCGGCGATCGGTGCCTGCCGATGAGCTGCCGTCGGCGTAGGCACCCAGATCGAACCCCGCGCAGAACCCTTCTCCGGCACCGGACACCAGGATCACGTGCACGTTGGGATCGAGATCGGCGCGCTCGACCAGCGCGGCAAGCTCCACCGGTGTGTCGGCGATGATCGCGTTGCCCTTGTCGGGACGGTTGAAGGTGATCCGGGCGATGCGGCCGGTGACCTCGTAGGTCATCGTCTTCAAAGGCGGCGTCTCCAGCGTGTCGACGCTCATCCCTTGACCATCGCGCGCTCGATGATGGGCGCCAGGTCCAGCCCGGTGGGCAGGGTCCCGAACGCCCCGCCCCACTGCCCGCCCAGCCGGCTGGCCAGGAAGGCCTCGGCGACCGCCGGATGCCCGTACCGCACCAGCAGTGCGCCCTGCAAGGCCAGCGAGATGTCCTCGGCCACCTGCCGGGCCCGGTACTGGACATCAGCCGGGTTCTGCAGCGCCGCCTTCAGGTTGGTGACGTGCGCGTCCAGCCGGGGATCCTGCGCGAGCGCGAGTTCGTCGAACAGCACCTCGATACATTCGGGCCGAGTTGCCATGGCGCGCAGGGTGTCCAGCGCGCTGACGTTGCCCGAGCCCTCCCAGATGCCCATCAGCGGCGCCTCCCGGTACAGCCGCGGCATCCCGGATTCCTCGACATAGCCGTTACCGCCCAGACATTCCATCGCCTCCGCGGCGTGCGGGGTCGCCCGCTTGCACACCCAGTACTTGGCCGCCGCGAGTCCGATCCGGCGCAACAGCGTCTCCCGCTCGTCGCCACGCACCGCATGGTCGGTGGCACCGGCCATCCGCATGGCGAGCATGGTCGCGGCCTCGGCTTCGACCGCGAGATCAGCCAGCACGTTGCGCATCAGCGGCTGGTCGATCAGGTAGGCGCCGAACGCCTTTCGGTGTTGGGCATGATGCACCGCGCGGCTCAGGCCGGTGCGCATGCTGGTGGCGCTGCCCAGCGTGCAGTCCAGCCGGGTCAGGTTGACCATCTCGATGATGGTCTTCACGCCGCGGCCCTCCTCGCCGACCAGCCAGGCCGTCGCCCCGTCGTATTCGACCTCGCTGGACGCGTTGGCGTGGTTGCCCAGCTTGTCCTTGAGCCGCTGCAGGAACATCCGGTTACGGGTGCCGTCGGGCAGCACCCGGGGCAGGAAGAAGCAGCTCAGTCCGCCGGGCGCTTGCGCCAGGACCAGGAACACATCGCTCATCGGCGCCGAGGTGAACCACTTGTGCCCGGTCAGCGAGTAGGTGCCGTCGGCGTTGCGGACGGCATCGGTGGTGCCCGCTCGGACATCGGATCCGCCCTGCTTCTCGGTCATCGACATACCTGCGATGACACCGGACTTCATCGCGGGCACCGACAGTTCGGGGTCGTACACCCGGCTGGTCAGCAGCGGCTCGTACATCGCGGCCAGCTCGGGGTTGAAGCGCAGCGCAGGGACCACGGCATAGGTCATCGAGATCGGGCAGATGTGGCCCGGTTCGGGGTTCCACACCGATGTCTTGGCGGCACGGACCACATGGGAGCCGGGGCGGTCATCCGCCCACGGGGAACCGTGCAACCCATGCGTCACGGCCACGTTCATCAGCTGGTGGTAGGCCGGGTCGTACTCGACCTCGTCGATGCGGTGACCGTGGCGATCGTGGGTGTGCAGGACCGGCCGATGGCGGTCGGCCAGTTCACCCCAGCGCTGGGCCTGTGGCGAGCCCCCGAGGGCTCCGAGTTCGGTGACCTCGTCGACGCCCCACTCGCCGCCCTCCCGGATCAGCGCTTCCATCAGCACCGGCGAGCCGGCCTGGTTGTAGTCCAGTAGCGGCGGGACCTGATTGGTGACGACGTGAGTGACCATCCAACCACTGTTACATTTTTCCGACAGCTGCACAAGATACGTAACACAGTGCATACTCGTGCGGTGCAGCCCAATACCGTCATCCGCGCCGCCGCACTGGCACTCACCCACGAGCCGGTTCCCGCCGAACAGTCCGTCGCAGGCGATCCGAGCACCGGTGCGTCGGCGCTCACCCGATTCGGCGATCTGGAGATCGGCGTCTGGGAGATGTCGGTCGGCACCATGACCGATGTCGAGGCCGACGAGGTGTTCGTCGTACTCTCCGGGGCCGCCACCGTCGAGTTCGACGACGGCACGCCGGCACTACAGCTGCGCGCCGGCGATATCGGACGGCTGGCCGCCGGAGCCGAGACCACCTGGACCGTCACCGAGACGCTGCGCAAGATCTACCTCACCTGAGCATGCCGTACGTCGAAGCGTCCGTCCGCAGTCGGCAATTCGTCGCCGCCGCCCGCCGCGTCATGTCCCGCCAGGGCGTCGCGAGCACCGCCCTGCGTGCCGTCGCCGCCGAGGCCGAGGTGCCACTGGGCACGCTGCAATACGTGTTCCCGTCCAAGGAACTGTTGTTACGGGCAGTCATCGAGGACGTCATCGACGAGATCGCCGCCGTCCTGACCGACGCCGTCGAGATCAATTGCGGTCTGGCGCATGCCATCCGGCAGGGACTGACAGTCTTCTGGTCAGAGCTGGTCGTCGATCAGATACCACTGCAGCTGATGCAGTTGGAACTGCTCGACCATGCGTTGCGCCAACCGGGGCTGGAACACCTGGCGCAGTGGCAGTACCGGCGATACACCGAGGCCATCGCGACGTGGTGCCAGGCCGCGGCCGCCAATGCCGGCGAGGTGAGCGCGGTCCCCTACGACCGGCTGGCCCGGATCATCCTGGCCGGCGTGGACGGCCTGACGATGCAGTACGCGTGCGAACCCGACAACATCCGCGCCCGCGCCGATCTCGACACGGTGGCCGAGATGGCCATCGCGCTGGCACAGGTCTGATGACCTTGCCAAGCCCCCTGGCCGACCGCTACCGTCGAACTCAGTCATACGACCGACTTGATGGAGGGATCGATGCGCGACGCAGATGTGATCGTCATCGGCGCGGGGATGTCGGGGCTGATCGCTGCCCGTGAACTGCACCGCAATGGCATCGACGTGCTGGTGCTCGAAGCCTCCGACCGGCTCGGCGGCCGAGCCATGAGCGAGACCACCACCCTGGGCTCACGGGTCGATCTGGGCGGGCAGTGGCTCGGGCATGACCACCACCGCCTCACCGCACTGGCCGCCGAGCTGGGGGCCACCAAGTACCCGATGCAGACCGGCGCCCTGCCCGGCATCATCGCCGGATCCCGCCGCCTGTCACCCACCTCGCCGGCGCTGCTGGTCACCGTGCTCGCGCTGGCGGCCGTCGGTGCGCTCAGCCTGGTCGGCACATCGACGCGCTTCAACGCCACCACCGTGGACACCCTGCTGCGCAGAGTGCCGAACGCCGCCGCCCGCCGGTTGATCGATGTCATCGCGGCGGTCTCCTGGACCGCCGATACGGACCAGGTGTCGGTGCACTTCGCCACCGAGATGATCCGCAGCCAGGGCGGGTTGCGAACCCTGCTGTGCACCACGAACGGCGCCCAGGACAGCCTCCTCGTCGAGGGGATCGGGACGCTCATCGACCGGCTGGCCGCCGACCTCGACGGACGGGTGCGCACCGGACATCGGGTCACCGCGATCTCCCACGATGGGGACGGCGTCACCATACAGACCGCCTCGGGGCCGCTGCATGCGGCGAAGGTCATCGTCACCATCGCACCGCCGATGCCCGCACCCATCGCCTACCATCCGCCGCTCCCAGCGGATCGCATTGCCCTGCAACAGAACACCTTCATGGGGTCGGTCTACAAGGCGATCGCCATCTACGAGCGCCCGTTCTGGCGGGAGCGCCGCGGCGGGGAATTCATCGTGCTCGACGGCCCCGGCAGCGCCGTGTTCGACACCACCGCACCCGGCGGCCCCGGGCATCTGTGCGTGCTGGTCGGTGGACGGGCCGCGCATACGCTCGACGGGCTCGATGACGACGCCCGGCGCCACGCCATCCTCGAGCCGCTGGTCCCGCACATCGGCGCCGAGGCGCTCGACCCGGTGGACTGGCATGAGAAGTCCTGGCATCGCGACGAGTACGTGGGCGGCGGTTATCTGGCGCTACCGAATCCCGGGACCACCGACGGTTTCCTCCCGATACCGTGCACACCCGTCGGGAACATTCACTGGGCCGGAACGGAGACCGCCACCGAGCACCCCGGCTATCTGGAGGGGGCGATCGAGTCCGGCGAGAGGGCCGCCGGTGAGGTCGTCGAGGCCTTGCGCCGCGACTCGTAGGCGTGCCCGGCGTAGATCACCACCGCGGCCAGCGCCCAGCCCAGCAGAATGTCGATGACGTAATGCTCGGCGGTGTACACCAGCGTGAACGCCATCACGAGCGGATAGGCCACCAGCACCGGACGCCATCGGCGATTCAGCCGGTTCCACAGGAAGGCGGCGAGCGCGGCCGACATCCCCGCATGCAGTGACGGGATGGCCGCGACCAGGTTGACGCTGGCCTGCCCCTGATCGAGCAGTGCGGTCGCGGTATGCAGGTTCAGGTTCCCCCACCCGCGCGTCACGATCCGCTCGATCCAGCCGTTGGCACCGTCCTGGGTGCTCTGCATGGCGCCGAGGACGCCGCCGTCGGGAACTCCCCGCGCGGACTTGAACATGCAGCTCGGGCCGGACGGCCCGGAAGCGACGTCCCCGGCGGTGCAGCGGGCGGCCGCCCACGGCGGTGCGGCGGGCACCAGCGCGTAGATCACCAGCCCGGCGAAGTTCAATCCGACGAACAGCTTGACGAACTTCTTCCACTCGTCGCGGTCACGCAGCCACAGCACCCCGGCGATGACGTACGGGAGGATGAAGAACGACATGTAGACGGTGCTGATCCCGACTTCCCACCACGGTGGATGCGGCAGTTTGAGGCGTTCCTGCAGCCACACCGTCGGCATGGTGCCGCCGAACAGCCAGCGGTCGGCATCGGCCTGCCAGTGCCACAGCGTCGGTCGGCCGACGAAATCGGCCGCTCCCCTGCTGAGGTCGTAGGCGATCAGCAGCAGTGCGAACGGCAGCCAGTCCCGGATCACATAGAAGATCCGCCGGCCCTGGCCGAGGCTGGCCGCGATGAGCCCGGTGCTGATGTAGAGCAGCACCAGTTCCCGGTTGAAGGCGAATCCGTCGGTTACGGTGCGCCACACGATGACTGCGGCCCAGACGGTGATCGCGGTGTACCGCAGATAGCGCAGACGTTGCGCGCGACGACCGGGGGCCGGCTGTCCGGCCATGACGATTGACTGTTCCTCGTCAATCGTGGCCACGAGAGGTGAGCCTAGTTCACCTCCCGGTCACCCACAGTCTGCCGGGAGTTCGGTGTGGCGTCAGAGGTTGTCGCGCATATCCGCTTCACTCAGCGCGGGTGCGCGGCGAAGAAGTCCCAGATCATCTGCGCGGCGAAAGGAGGCCAGCCGTGGCCGTCCTGCCCACCTCCACTGATGCTGACCAGTTCGACACCGCGACCGTTGGCGCAGCTGGCACTGGAGATCGTCATCGCGCCGTTGTTGGTTACCGCGGGCGGACCGCAGCCGTCGATCTGCCGCCAGAAGGCATCCACATCGGGCACCGGCTTGCCACCGGCAAAGCCCAGGCCGGGACCGCCGTCATACCGGACGATGAAGTCGTTGACACCGTGCATCTGGATGACCGACGGCGGCCTCGGCGGGTTGCAGGCACCGAGCTGCGTGCCCGACACCGATGCGATACCGGCGAACACATCGGTGTTGCAGGCCAGCGCGAACGACATCAGGCCACCGTTGCTCATCCCGGCGGCATAGATCTGATTCTGCGAAATGGGCGTCTTGACGCCGACATCGTGGACCAGCTGGGTGATGAACCCGATGTCGTTGACGCCGGTGTCGCCGGCCTGCCCGCAGCAACCTGCCCCGGTGTTCCACGAGCCACCGATACCGGACGGGTAGGCAACGACGAACCGGGCGGCGTCGGCGACCTGATTCCAGCCGAAAGTCTGCTCCGTGTACTCGGCGGTGCCCGACAGACCGTGCAACACGACTACCAGCGGCGCTGAGGCCGACAAGCCTGCGGGCTTGTACACCCGGTAGGACCGGTCCACGCCACCGACGTTGAGGGTCTGGGTGCTGGTGCCATCGGGGAGGCCGGGATCGGCGCTGGCGACCCGGATTTCCGGCGAGCAGCCGGCGACCAACGCGGTGAGGACGGCGAGCAGGGCAAACAGGCGGGTCATGCCGATAGCGTAGCCGCTGGAAACCAGCCGGATAGCTCAGCGGTCCCGGTCACCCACAGTCTGCCGGGAGTTCGGTGTGGCGTCAGAGGTTGTCGCGCAGGAAGGCGATGTCGTCCTTGCGGCCCTCTTCGGAGGTCTCGCAGATCACCGGGGCACCGGCGGCCTTGACCACGGCGACCAGCAGTTCGGGATCGATCTGCCCGGTGCCGAAGTTGGCGTGCCGGTCGGCCCCGGAGCCGGCGGCGTCGCGCGAATCGTTGCAGTGCACCAGATCGATCCGCCCGGTGATGGACTTGATCCGGTCGACGGCATCGATCAGCGCCTCACCGGCCGCCCAGGCGTGGCAGGTGTCCAGGCAGAAGCCGATTCCCTTGTCGCCGATGTGATCCCACAATCGGGCGATGACGTCGAAATGCCGGGCCATCGCGTGGTCGCCGCCCGCAGTGTTCTCCAGGTACACCGGCACCTCGGTGTTCAGGCTGGCCAGCGCCTTCACCCAGCGCTCGAAACCGGCTTCCATATCGTTGTCGTCGGCATGCCCGCCGTGCACGATGACGGCGGCGGCGCCGATATCGGCGGCCGCGTCGCAGGTGTCCTGCAGGATCTTGCGGGACGGGATACGCACCCGGTTGTTCGCCGAGGCGACGTTGATCAGATACGGCGCGTGCACGTACCGCGGGACGCTGGAGGCCTTGAGCACCTCGGCGTCCTCGCGTGGCGGGGGTTTCTTCCAGCTCTGCGGATTACCGAGGAAGAACTGCACCACGTCAGCGCCTTCGGCGGTGGCCGCGGCGATCGGGTCTTCGGGGTTGACATGTGAACCGATGAGCACCCGGCCAGTCTAGGGGTGAGCTCAACCTGGTGAACCCGTCCGATTGTGAATCCTCGTCGGGTTATCGGCCCGGATCCCGACGAGGACGCACAGAACCCGCCGCGCAAAGTCTCAGAGGCCCCACATACTGTGCAGCGCGAGACTTGTTGTCATGCAAGGTCTGTTCGTCGGTTGGGACAGCGTCGCCGCGGGGACGCTGACCGGGCACGCGCTGCGCACTCGGCACCGACCCGTCTACCCGAGCATCTATCTGTGCCGCGACATCGAACTCACCGCAGCTCTTCGGGCCGAGGCGGCCTGGCTGTGGTCGAAAAAGCGTGCCGTCATCGCCGGCAATTCGGCCGCCGCGCTGCACGGTGCGAAATGGGTCGACGCGCGCCGCGCCGCCGAGCTGATCCACCACAACCGCAGACCGCCTGTTGGCATTCACGTGTGGTCCGACGAGATCGATGACGACGAGATCGTCCACATCGGCGGCATGCGCGTGTGCACGCCTGCCCGCGCCGCCTTCGATCTGGCCCGTCGGTATCCGTTGGATCGCGCGGTAGCCGCCATCGATTCGCTGGTCAATGCCACTCGACTCGACGCGCTCGACGTCGAGAAGCTGATAGCTGCACACCCGGGGCGGCGCGGTACCCCGGCGGCACGCAAGGCTTTGACGCTTGTCGACGGCGGCGCGGAGTCGCCCCGAGAGACCTGGCTGCGCCTGCTCGTCATGCGGGCCGGATATCCACGACCACAAACGCAGATCCGCGTCCGCGACCGATACCACTACGAGTTCGCGCGCATCGATCTCGGCTGGGAGGACCGGAAGATCGGCCTGGAGTACGAGGGCAGACATCACCAGACCGACCGGTTCACCTATGAGCGCGACATCCGGAGGCTGGATGAGTTGTCGGGACTGGGCTGGATCATCCTCCGCGTCACGGCCGCGGATACCGAGGACAGTGCTCTGATCCGACTCGCCGACGCCTGGCGCCGTCGAGTGTGAATCCTCGTCGGGAAAACGGCTCCGATGCCGACGAGGACGCACACTTGGTGAGTTCCCGGGACACGAAAAAGCCCACGCTCGAAAGCGGGGGCTTCTCCGTACTGAGTTAGCGGTAGTCGCTGTAGCCGTAATCGTCCAGCGGCACCGCGGCACCGGTGCTCTGGCCGAAGTCCGGGCTGTAGTACTGATCCTCGTAGGACGGGATC
>JBPPMV010000448.1:0-8210 GCA_051306235.1 Mycobacterium sp.
GCCGACCTGTTGGCCCGTCCGGTCAGCGAGATCATGACCAGGCACCTGGTGTTCTGTTCACCCGGGGATTCGGTGGACAGTCTCAGTGCGACGATGACCCACAACCGGGTGCGCCACATCCCGGTCATCGAAAACGGCAGGCTGGCCGGGATCGTCAGCATCGGCGATGTCGTCAAGACCCGTATGCAGGAGCTGGAATCCAGCCAGGAGCACTTGCAGGCCTACATCACTCAGGGCTGAATAGAGGGCGTGAGCAACTCCGACGACGTCGCGGTGCGGCCCGCGGCGCGAGCCGATATCCCCGCGCTGTCGCACGCGCTGGGCCGGGCGTTCTTCGACGATCCGGTGATGATGTGGCTGTTGCCCGACGACGCGGCGCGGCGCCGCAAGCTGCATCGCCTGTTCGCCGCTCTTACCCGCCATCACCACCTGGCGAACGGCGGCGTCGAGGTGGCCTCCACCGGATCGACCATCGGCGCCGCGGCACTGTGGGATCCGCCGGGCAAGTGGCAGCACACCACCGTCGAGGAGTTGCGTGCCGCGCCGAGCATGCTGCTGACCTTCGGCACTGCGGTGCGTCGCGGTATCCGGATCACCGAACTCATGAAACACGAGCACCCCGAAGAGCCGCACTGGTATCTGGGCGTCATCGGCAGCGACCCGCAGGTGCGCGGAGCCGGACTCGGGCACGCCCTGATGCAGTCCCGCCTGGATCGCTGTGACGCCGAATACGCGCCGGCATACCTGGAGTCGAGCAATCCTGACAACATCGGCTACTACCAGCGTTTCGGCTTCGAGGTCACCGGGGAGATCGCGCTGCCCGACGGCGGGCCGACACTCGTTCCCATGTGGCGAAATCCGCGCTGAGTCGGCCACGGTAGAGTGCGGATGCTGACCTGCAGGGGAATCCGGTGAGAACCCGGAGCTGACGCGCAACGGTATGAGGTTCGACCTCTGAGTCCGAATGCCTGCGGTCGCTGAACCGTCGACGGCTCCGCGCTTAGGGCCCTGCACCGAAGGAAGTCACCACCGTGCGTGCGTTCATCGCGCTTATATCCCTTTTGCTCCTCGTGACCGCGTGTAGCCGAACCGAGACGCCGGCGCCTGCACCGTCGCAGGCCGACCACCCCGACGCCACCAGTTACCCTCTGACACTGCGCAACTGCGGTGTGGAGGTCACCTTCGAACACGCACCGCAGCGCGCGGTATCGCTGTATCAGGCCTCGACCGAGATCCTGTTGTCCCTCGGGTTGGCCGACCGGATGGTGGGTACCTCGACATGGTTCGACCCAGTGCTCCCCGAACTGGCGGCCGATAATGAGCGGGTGCCCCGCCTCGCGGACAACGACCCGAGCCTGGAGGCGGTGCTCGATCTGGAACCCGACATCATCACCTCGGCGAGTGCGCACATCTTCACCCCGGCAGTCGTGGGTGAACGTGCCCGCCTGGCCGAACTCGGGATCCCCACCTACCAGTCGCCGTCGGTGTGCACCGACGCGGTGGTGGACGGGGAGACGGTGACCCGCACCGCACCGCTGGAAATGGACACCCTGTTTCGTGAGATCACCGAACTGGCACAAATTTTCGATGTACAGGACCGCGGTGCACAGCTGGTGAGTGATCTGCAGCAGCGGCTCGGCGACGCACCGGCGATCCCGCAGCAGGGTGCCACCGTCGCGTTCTGGTTTTCCGGGCTGCGCACCCCGTATCTGGCCGGATGCTGTTCGGCCCCGGGCCTCTACGCCCGGGAGGTCGGTGCCGCCAACGTGTTCGCCGATGCCAAGGAGGATTGGCCCGAGATCAGCTGGGAGGCACTTGCCGATCGCGACCCCGACGTGCTGGTGCTCGCGGATCTGAGTCGCAAGCGCATCGACGGTGACGCGCTGGACACCAAAATCGCGTTCCTGGAGTCCAATTTGGTGACCCGCAACATGACGGCGGTCCAGGAGAAACGCTATGTCGCGCTGACCGGTTCGGAGCTCGATCCGGGCATCCGGCAGGTCGACGCCGTCGAGAAGCTCGCCGCAGGTTTCGCGACCGTCGGGCAGCCCGGATGATCGGCCGCCGGATCCTCCTCGCGGCGTCGTTGGTGGTGCTGACCGCCTGCAGCCAATCCCAAGCGCCCGCCGAGCAGGGCGAAGCGGCACCGGGATTCCCGATCACGGTGCACAACTGCGGCCGTGACGTGGTGATCGATGCGCCGCCGCAACGTGCGGTCTCGCTGAACCAGGGCTCCACCGAGATCCTGCTGTCGCTCGGTTTGGCCGACCGGATGGTGGGCACGGCGACGTGGACGGACCCGGTGCGGGACAACCTCGCCGAGGACAACGCCACGGTGCCTCGGCTGGCGGTCAACAAGCCCGCGCTGGAAACCGTGCTCGACGCCGAACCGGACTTCGTGTCCTCGTCGTTCAGTGGGACGCTGGGCCCCGGCGGTGTCGCCGACCTGGACCAGTTCGACTCGCTGGGCGTCCCCACCTACCTGGCCCCGAGCGACTGCGTCGGAAAGGTCGCGGTCAACGCCGACGGCGCCCGCACCGAGACGTTGACGATGGATTCGATCTACGACGAGATCCGGGATCTGGCACGCGTATTCGACGTCACGGACCGTGGTGATCAACTGATCGGTGACCTGCAGCAGCGGATGCAGGACAGCCAACTGCATGCCGACGTGGATCTGGCCTACTGGTTCTCCGATATCCGCGCGCCCTACTTCGGTGGCTGCTGCGGTGCCCCTGGGGTGATCACCAGCACCGTCGGTGCGCGCAACATCTTCGTCGACACCACCGAGGAATGGCCGCAGGTCTCGTGGGAGGTGATCGCCGACCGGGACCCGGATGTGCTGGTGCTCGCCGACCTGAGCCGGCGCACCATTGACGGGGACGCGCTGGCCGCCAAGATCGAGTTCCTGGAATCGAATCCGGTGACCTCACGGCTGACGGCCGTCCGGGAGAAGCGCTACATCGTGGTCAACGGCGCCGACCTGAACCCATCGATCCGCACTGTCGACGGCACCGAGAAGGTCGCCGACGGCCTGCGTCGATTCGGGTTCGCGTCCGGCCGCTGACCGTGCGAACGCGAGCGTTGTGGGTTCTGTGGGTATTGGGGTTGGCGCTGCTGATCGCCTCGGCGGCGGTGGCGATCACCATCGGTCCGGCAGCGTTGTCGGTCCGCGATGTGTACGGGATCGTTGCCGAGCATCTGGGTGCCGGGCCGTCGGGCGCCACTCGGATCCAGGACGGCATAGTCTGGCAACTGCGGCTACCGCGGGTGCTGCTGGCCGGTGTCTGCGGCGCGGGTCTGGCGCTGTGTGGTTCGATCCTGCAGTCGTTGCTGCGCAACCCGCTTGCCGATCCGTTCGTGCTCGGGGTGTCATCGGGCGCGTCGACCGGGGCCGTGCTGATCGCGGTGCTCGGGGTGGGCGCCGGAACGCTGACGCTGTCCGGTGGCGCGTTCATCGGCGCGGTGATGTCCTTCGCGGTGGTGCTTCTGCTCGCCCACGCCGCGGGCGGCGGCACCGACCGAGTGGTGCTCGCCGGAGTCGCGGCAACCCAACTGTTTTCGGCGCTGACCTCGTTCATCGTGTTGTCCTCGGCCGATGCCGAGCAGACCCGCGGGGTGTTGTTCTGGCTGCTCGGATCGCTGGCGGGGGTGACCTGGTCGGATGTGGCGGTTTGCAGCGCGGTGGTCGGCGCCGGCCTGGTGTGCTGCCTGACCTACGCACGCGCGTTGGACGCCTTCGCTTTCGGCGATGATGCCGCTGCCACCCTGGGGGTGTCGGTGCGCCGGGCGCGGGCGGTGCTGTTGGTGGTGACCGCCCTGATCACCGCGGCGCTGGTCAGCGCGTCCGGCGCGATCGGCTTCGTCGGGCTGGTGCTGCCGCACGCGGCGCGATTCGTGGTCGGGCCGGCGCACCGGCGACTGCTGCCGACGGTCGCCATCTTCGGTGCGGTCTTCATGGTGTGGGTGGACACCTTGGCCCGCACCCTGTTCGCGCCGCAGGAACTGCCCACCGGGGTGGTGACGGCCCTGCTCGGAGTGCCGGCATTCGCATTGATTCTGCTGCGCCGCAGAGGCATACCGTCATGACATTGCAGGCGCACCAGGTCGGCTGGACCCGATCGGGCCGGCTCGTGCTCGATGGTGTCACGATGGAACCGGCGCCAGGCGCCACGGTGGGACTGCTGGGTCCCAACGGATCCGGCAAGTCGTCACTGCTGAAACTGCTGGCGGGTGTGGACCGTGCCGATGAGGGCACCGTGCACCTCGACGGCCGGCCGCTGGCGGAGATGTCGCGCCGGACGGTGGCCCGCCGGGTCGCGATGGTCGCCCAGCATGCCGAAACCGATCTGCACATCACCGTGCAGGATGTGGTGCGGCTCGGCCGGATTCCCTACACCGCGATGATCGGGGGCGATCCGGACGGTGCGGCCGTGGTGCACACCGCGCTGGTGGCCACCGGACTCGACGGGATGGCGGATCGGTTCTGGCACACGCTGTCCGGCGGTGAACGCCAACGGGTGCAAATTGCTCGCGCGTTGGCGCAGAAGCCGGATCACCTGCTGCTGGACGAGCCGACAAACCATCTCGACATCGCCCACCAGCTGGAGATCCTGGCTCTGGTACGGCGATTGGACCTCACCGCGGTGGTGGCGCTGCACGACCTCAACCTGGCCGCGATGTTCTGCGACCGCATCGTGGTGCTGTCCGCGGGCGCGGTGGTCGCCACCGGCACCCCTGTGCAGGTACTGACCGAGGAACTCATCGCGCAGGTGTACGGGGTGCGCTGCCGGGTCACCCTGGAGAGCGGACGCCCGCACGTGCGGTTCGAGTACCGGTAGACCGCGCGAGCGTGCGTAACCTCTGGCGGATCCCCGGCGTGTTGACCGCAGACACGCACGCTCGCGGAGAAAAAGTCAGCTCCAGGAGAACTCGGCGCGCAACCGCTTCGCGATGATCTCGAACCGCTCGGGGTCCAGGATCGCGCCCTCGCGCCGGATACCGTCCTCGGGCACGTCGAGCACCCGGTCCAGGCGCACCCAACTGGGTCGTCCGTCGTCATCCCAGTTCCCGGTCCCGATGCCCACCCAGTGGGCGTCCTCGGAGTGCCGATCCTGACTCGACAGCATGAGTCCGAGCAGGGTGCGCTGATCGCGTCCCACCACCAGGACCGGGCGATCCTTGCCGCGGGTGGGGTCGTCCTCGTAGACCACCCAGGTCCAGACGATCTCGCCGGGATCGGCCTGGCCGTCCAGGTCGGGGGAGTAGGAGATGCGCCGGGCGCGGTGGGCGGTGGGCACACTGGCGCTCGTCACCGGGCGTCCGGTGGTGAGAGCGGCCGGCGACGGGGTGGCCTGGGCCGCGAGTGCCTCCATGCCGATCCGCAGGCCCTGCTGAAGGACGCGTTCGGGGTTGGGTAGCTGGCGGATGAGCTTCGGGGCCTCGCTGAACACGAGCTTCTCCGCAAACCTCTGGAAGGCCTTCCACTGGGACGCCATAGCCGCCAAGCATAGCGAGGGTGAGCCCGCCCGATTGTGTCCGAGGGGCCCGCTGTCGATACCCTGGGATGACACGATCGCGCCAGGACCAGGAGATTCCCATCAGCAGTTTCGCCGACAAGACGTTCACCGCGCCGGCGCAGATACGGAACTTCTGCATCATCGCCCATATCGACCACGGCAAGTCGACGCTGGCCGACCGCATGCTCGGCATCACCGGGGTGGTCGCCGACCGCGATATGCGGGCCCAGTACCTGGACCGGATGGATATCGAGCGCGAACGCGGTATCACCATCAAGGCGCAGAACGTGCGGCTGCCGTGGAAAGTGGGCGACGAAGAGTACGTCCTGCACCTGATCGACACACCCGGCCACGTCGACTTCACCTACGAGGTGTCCCGGGCCTTGGAGGCCTGCGAGGGCGCGGTGCTGCTGGTCGACGCCGCCCAGGGCATCGAGGCGCAGACGCTGGCGAACCTGTACCTGGCCCTGGACCGCGGCCTGACGATCATTCCCGTGCTCAACAAGATCGACCTGCCCGCCGCCGACCCGGACCGCTACGCCGGCGAGATCGCCCACATCATCGGCTGCGAGCCCGAGGAAGTGCTCCGGGTGTCCGGCAAGACCGGGGTCGGGGTGCGGGAACTGCTCGACGAGGTGGTCCGGTTGGTCCCCGCCCCCGTCGGCGATCACGATGCGCCCGCCAGGGCGATGATCTTCGACTCCGTGTACGACATCTACCGCGGTGTGGTCACCTACGTCCGGGTGGTGGACGGCAAGCTCAGCCCACGCGAGAAGATCAAAATGATGTCCACCGGTACCACCCACGAGCTGCTGGAGGTGGGGATCGTCTCACCCGAGCCGAAGGCCACCGAGGGTCTCGGCGTCGGCGAGGTGGGCTACTTGATCACCGGGGTGAAGGACGTCCGCCAGTCCAAGGTCGGCGACACCGTGACCGTCGCACGCAATGGCGCCACCCAGGCCCTCACCGGGTACCGCGAACCGAGGCCGATGGTGTATTCCGGGCTGTATCCGGTGGACGGCTCCGATTATCCGAACCTGCGCGACGCGCTGGAACGACTTCAGCTCAACGACGCCGCGCTGGTGTGGGAGCCCGAGACGTCGGTGGCGCTGGGGTTCGGCTTCCGTTGCGGTTTCCTCGGGCTGCTGCATATGGAGATCACCCGCGAACGGCTGGAACGTGAGTTCGACCTGGATCTGATCTCGACTGCGCCCAACGTGGTGTACCGGGTGGTCCGCGAAGACAACACGGAAATCATCGTGACGAACCCCTCGGATTGGCAGGAGGGCAAGGTGCGGGCTGTGTACGAGCCGATCGTGAAGACGACGGTGATCGCGCCGAGTGAGTTCATCGGCACCATCATGGAGCTCTGCCAGGCCCGGCGCGGTGAACTGGGCGGGATGGACTACCTGTCGCCGGAGCGCGTCGAACTGCGCTACACGATGCCGCTGGGCGAGATCATCTTCGATTTCTTCGACTCGCTGAAGTCGCGCACCCGTGGCTATGCCAGCCTGGATTACGAGGAGGCCGGCGAGCAGGAGGCGGATCTGGTCAAGGTCGACATCCTCCTTCAGGGTGAAGCCGTCGACGCATTCTCGGCCATCGTCCACCGGGACGGGGCCTCTGCCTACGGCAACAAGATGACGACCAAGCTCAAGGAACTCATCCCGCGCCAACAGTTCGAGGTGCCGATCCAGGCGGCCATCGGCGCGAGAATCATTGCGCGCGAGAATATTCGGGCCATCCGTAAGGATGTGCTGAGCAAGTGCTACGGCGGTGACATCACCCGTAAGCGCAAGCTGCTGGAGAAGCAGAAAGAGGGCAAGAAGCGGATGAAGACCATCGGCCGGGTCGAGGTGCCTCAAGAGGCCTTCGTTGCGGCCCTGTCTTCCGACGCGGCCGGGGACAAAGCGAAGAAGTGACTCGAGCCGCGTCATCGGTCACAATGACGCGGTGAACAGTGCCGCAGTATCGCCGCGCGTGCGGTATGCCCGCCGTGCCCTTGTCGCTGCGGCGATCGGAAGCGCGCTGCTGACCGGGTGTTCGAGCACCGTGAGCGGTCAGGCAGTCCGCGACGAGAACGCGGCCCCCGTCGATGCGCCGCCGTTGAGGGAGAGCCAGCTCGACGATGTGCTGCTGTCCATCGGCGATATCAACGACATCATGGGCTCGGACACCATGGAAGTCACCGGCGAGCTGGACCAGATGGTGGATCACTCGGGCGATGTCTCCGACCCGGACTGCCTCGGGTCGATCTTCGGCGCCGAGCAGCCCGTCTACGGGGACAGCGGCTACACCGCGGTCCGTGACCAGGTGTCCCGGGAACCCGATGAGGACAACGCGCACTGGGTGGAGCAGACCGCGGTGCTCTACCCGTCGGCGGACAAGGCGCAGCGGTTCTTCGACACGTCCCGGTCGGCGTGGGAATCCTGTGGCGGCTCGTCGATCGCCATCGACGACGGTATGGACAGCTACACCTGGCAGATCGAGGACCTGACCGCCACGGACACCGTGCTCACCCAGGTCACCACCCAGGATGACGCCGATGGCTGGGAGTGCCAGCACGCGCTCTCCGCGGTCACCAATGTGATCGTCGAGGCCTGGGCGTGCAGCTACGGGGCGGGCGACGAAGCGGCCGATATCGCCGCGCAGATGGTGGACAACGCCGTCAAGTGAGAAATGCCGTCAAGT
>JBPPMV010000449.1:0-14820 GCA_051306235.1 Mycobacterium sp.
GATTTCGCGGTCACCGTGCCCGAACTCGGCACCATCAGGGCCGAGCGGATCCCGTTCGTCCTGCTGACCTCCAATGCCACCCGTGAGCTGTCCGAGGCACTCAAGCGGCGTTGCCTGTTCCTGCACATCGACTTCCCGGACCCCGACCTGGAACGGCGCATCCTGCTGTCCCGCGTTCCGGAACTGCCCGAACGCATCGCCGTCGAACTGGTACGCATCATCGGGGTGCTGCGGGCCATGCAGCTCAAGAAGGTTCCGTCGGTGGCCGAGACGATCGACTGGGGCCGCACCGTGCTGGCGCTGGGCATGGACACCATCGACGATGAGTTGATCGCGGCCACCCTCGGTGTGGTGCTCAAGCACCAGTCCGACCAGATCAAGGCCGCCGGGGAACTGAGACTGAACTGATGGCATCCCGACGCACCCGTCCGCCACAACCGCTGGCGCCGTACGGAATCCCCGGACATCTGGTGGAGTTCGTCGAAGCGCTGCGCGGTGTCGGTATCGCGGTGGGCCCGTCGGAGACGGTGGACGCCGGCCGGGTGCTGACGGTCCTCGGGCTGGGTGACCGCGAGGCCCTGCGGGAGGGGCTTGCGTGCGCGGTTCTGCGCCGCGCCGATCACCGGGAAACCTACGACGCCATGTTCGACCTGTGGTGGCCGGCCGCGCACGGCGCACGCACCGTGGTCGACGATGACGAAGCCGATCCCGAGAACCCCGACCGGATGCCGCCCGAGGATATCGACGCCATGCGCGAGGCGTTGATCGAGATGCTGGGCCCCGACAGCGATCTGGAGAACTTCGACGACCGGCTGGCGGCGATGATCGCCCGGATCGTGGAGGCCTACGGGCGCTACAACTCCAGCCGCGGCCCGTCGTATTCGTCCTATCAGGCGCTCAAGGCGATGGCGCTGGACGAGCTGGAGGGCCGCCTGCTGGCCGGTCTGCTGGCCCCCTACGGCGAGGAGCCCACCCCCACGCAGGAGGAGATCGCCAAAGCCATGGCGGCGCAGCGAGTCTCGCAGCTACGCCGGATGGTCGAGGCGGAGACCAAACGACGTACCGCCGAGCAGCTCGGCCGGGATCACGTGCAGATGTACGGGGTGCCGCAGCTGGCCGAGAACGTCGAATTCCTGCGCGCCTCCGGGGAACAGCTGCGCCAGATGCGCAAGACCGTTCAGCCGCTGGCCCGCACGCTGGCCACCCGACTGGCGGCCAAGCGACGGCGGTCGGCGCACGGCCAGATCGATCTGCGCAAGACGCTGCGCAAGTCGATGTCCACCGGCGGCGTACCCATCGAGGTCGTGCTCAAGAAGCCACACCCGGCGCGGCCCGAACTGGTGGTGCTCTGCGATGTCTCGGGCTCGGTGGCCGGTTTCAGTCACTTCACGCTGATGCTGGTGGCCGCGCTGCGCCAACAGTTCTCCCGGGTGCGGGTGTTCGCCTTCATCGACACCACCGACGAGGTGACCCACATGTTCGGGCCGGAGGCCGACCTGGCGGTGGCGGTGCAGCGCATCACCCGCGAGGCCGGCGTCTACACCCGCGACGGGCACTCCGATTACGGACACGCGTTCGTATCGTTCGCGCAGAACTTCCCCAACGTGCTGTCCCCGCGTTCCTCGCTGCTCATCCTCGGCGACGCCCGCAACAACTACCGCAACCCCGAGACCGAACTGCTGACCAGAATGGTCAATGCCAGCAGGCATGCGCATTGGCTCAACCCGGAGCCCAAACATCTGTGGGGCAGCGGCGACTCGGCGGTTCCGCGCTACACCGATCTGATCCCGATGCACGAGTGCCGGTCGGCCAAGCAGTTGGCCGCGGTGATCGATGCCCTGCTGCCGGTCTGAGCTGCGCCGAACGCTCCAGTAAGCTGGCTCTTCGTGGCAGCACGGCGCAGGTTGGGAGTGATGGGCGGGACGTTCGATCCCGTGCATCACGGTCACCTCGTCGCGGCCAGTGAAGTGGCCGATCAGTTCGATCTCGACGAGGTCGTCTTCGTCCCGACCGGCCAGCCGTGGCAGAAGCGTGACCGCCACGTCACCGCTGCCGAGGACCGGTATCTGATGACGGTGATCGCCACCGCCGCCAACCCGCGTTTCTCGGTGAGCCGCGTCGACATCGATCGCGGTGGTGCCACCTACACCAAGGACACGCTGCGCGATCTCGCCAAGCAGAACCCTGACACCGACCTCTACTTCATCACCGGCGCCGACGCGCTGGCCTCGATACTGTCCTGGCAGAACTGGGAGGAATTGTTCTCCCTGGCCCGTTTCGTCGGGGTGAGCCGGCCCGGCTATGAGCTCGACGGAGAGCACATCGCCGCGGCGATCAAAGAACTGCCCGAAAATGCCCTGAATCTGGTGGAGGTACCTGCTTTGGCGATCTCGTCGAGTGACTGTCGGCTGCGCGCCCAACAGTCGCGACCCATCTGGTACCTGGTGCCCGACGGTGTGGTGCAGTACGTATCCAAACGCAAGCTCTACACCCCAGCAGCAACGGAGACACGTACATGACCGCCACGACAGAAGCGGTCGGCATGGCCACCGTCGCAGCCCGCGCCGCATCCGACAAGCTCGGCGATGATGTGCTGGTGATCGACGTGTCCGAGCAGCTGGTCATCACCGACTGCTTCGTCATCGCATCGGCCTCCAACGAACGCCAGGTCAACGCGATCGTCGACGAGGTCGAGGAGAAGATGCGGGCGGCCGGCTACAAGCCGGCCCGTCGTGAGGGCACCCGGGAAGGGCGCTGGACACTGCTCGACTACATCGACATCGTGGTGCACGTCCAGCACACCGACGAACGCGAGTTCTACGCACTTGAGCGGCTGTGGCGCGACTGCCCGGTCGTGCCCGTGGATCTGGGTGACGGAGACGCGCCGCAGGATGGCACGTGAGCGTGCGCAGGCTGGTGCTGTTGCGGCACGGGCAGACCGAGTGGAACGCCGGCAGCCGGATGCAGGGCCAGCTGGACACCGATCTGACCGATCTGGGCCGCGAGCAGGCCAACGCGGCGGCCGAGGTGCTGGCCAAGCGCCAACCCCTGGTCGTCGTGTCCTCGGATCTGCGGCGTGCACTGGACACCGCCACCGCACTCGGTGAGCGTTCCGGCCTCGAGGTGTCCATCGACGAGCGCCTGCGCGAAACCCATCTGGGGGACTGGCAGGGCCTGACCCACCTCGACGTCGATGCGGTGGCACCGGGTGCCCGGCTGGCCTGGCGCGATGACGCCCGGTGGGCCCCGCACGGCGGTGAGAGCCGGGTCGATGTCGCGGACCGTAGCCTCCCGCTGGTCGCCGAAATCATTGCTGCCCAGTCGAGTTGGGGCGCCGACGAGCCTGACCGTCCGGTCGTGTTAGTGGCGCACGGCGGACTGATCGCCGCGCTGACGGCCGCGCTGCTGGATTTGCCGGTGGACAACTGGCCGGTGCTGGGCGGTATGGGTAATGCCAGTTGGGCACAGCTGTCCGGGCACGATGTGGGCGACACGATCAAGTGGCGCCTGGACGTGTGGAACGCCTCGGCACAGGTGGCCAACGATGTCCTCTGAGCCCGACCTGGCTGAATCCCCGGGTCGCTCCGCCCCAGCCCGCCGGAGGACCCTACTCATATTCTGCGATTCGTTGTCCTACTACGGGCCGACCGGCGGCCTGCCCGCCGACGATCCCAGGATCTGGCCGAATATCGTTGCCGCGCAACTCGGTTGGGATGTCGAGCTGATCGGGCGGATCGGCTGGACCTGCCGCGACGTGTGGTGGGCGGCCACCCAGGATCCCCGTTCCTGGGCGGCGCTGCCGCACGCCGGCGCGGTGATCTTCGCGACGTGCGGCATGGATTCGCTGCCGTCGCCGCTGCCCACCGCAATACGCGAACTGATCCGCTATGTGCGGCCACCGTTCCTGCGCCGGTGGGCCCGCGACGGGTACGGCTGGCTGCAGCCGCGACTGTCGCCGGTGGCCCGGCCCGCCCTGCCGCCGCACCTGGCCGTTGAGTATCTGGAGATGACCAGGGCGGCACTGGATTTCAATCGACCTGGGTTGCCTGTGGTGGCCACCATTCCGTCGGTGCACATCGCCGAGACCTACGGTAAATCGCACCGGTGGCGCGAGCCGATCGTCAAGGCCATCACCGGCTGGGCCGATGAGCATCAGGTACCCGTGGTGGATCTGAAGGCTGCGGTCGGTGCGGAAGTGATGTCCGGGCGGGGCAATCCCGACGGCATCCACTGGAACTTCGAGGCGCACGCGGCGGTGGCCGATCTGATGCTCAAGGGTCTCGCCGAAGCCGGTGCCTACCAGCCGGACACCTCCGACCGGTCATGACCGTTCGGGTGGTGACGGATTCATCGTCACGGCTGAGTCCCGAGCAGCTCAGGCAATGGTCGATCCGGCAGGTGCCACTGCACGTGCTCGTCGACGACCTCGACCTACGCGACGGTATCGACGAGATCCCGAACGATGTCTTCGATCGCAATCAGGTGACCACCTCGGGAGCCGCGCCCGCGGACCTGGCGCAGGCCTACCGTGACGCCCTGATCGACAGCGACGGAGACGGCGTCGTCGCGGTGCACCTGTCGGCGGCGCTGTCGAGCACGTTCAGTTCTGCCGCCGCGGCCGCACGGGAGTTCGGTTCGGCTGTGCGCGTGGTCAATACCCGGTCTGCGGCGATGGGCGTCGGTTCTATCGCGCTGGCCGCGGCACGCGCCGCCGAGACGGGCGCCGAGCTCGACGACGTCGAGGCCGCAGCGCGCGCGGCGGTACCGCGCGGGCATGTGTTCATCGTCGTGCACCGCTTGGACAACCTGCGCCGCAGTGGGCGTATCGGCACCGCAGCATCCTGGCTGGCGACCGCGCTGTCGGTGAAGCCGTTGCTGCACCTGGACGTCGACGGCCGGCTGGTGCTCGCTCAGCGGGTGCGCACGGTCTCCAAAGCGCATGCCGCGATGGTGGATTCGATCGCCGAGCTGGTCGGCGACCGGGCCGCCACCATCACGGTGCATCATGTGGACAACCACGACGGCGCTGCCGAGGTGGGCGCCGCGCTGACCGCACGCCTGCCGCAACTCGAAGGGCTGACGGTGACCGACCTGGGCGCGGTGCTTGCCGTGCATGTCGGCGCCGGCGCAGTGGGGGCTTGCATCAACCTCGCCGAGTGATCATCCTCCGAAGCGGCCGGTGACCGGCGGCAGATCCTTGAGGGTGGCGATGCCCGGCGCCGCGGCGACGACTGCGGGTACGGCATTGGTGACCGGCATCGCGGTGTAGATCATGCCCAGCCCCATGAAACCCGGTTCGGTCCAGTCCTTCGGCGGCAGGCAGTGCAGCACGGTGCGCATATTTGGTAGGCCGAACACCTGGATGACATGGCCGTGCTCAAGGGGTTTGGGCGGGGTGACGTGATCGCCCATCGTCCAGTTGAATCCCACGCTGACGACGTTGCGGTCGCCGACCCAGCCGCGGTGATAGCCCAGCACGCTGCCGACGGTACCCTTCGGGATGGTCATGAAGCCGAGGTCGGAATCGCCGGTCGCCGCGGTGAAGGTGACATCGAAGGTCATCCGGTCCAACTTGGCGCCGATCGCATCGGCCATCATCGCCGCGGACTCGGCGAACACCTCGCTCTCCCGGCGCACGCTCTCGGCCAGCCCGGGGGTGTCCGGATCCTGCGAGAATCCCATCGCGGTCTGGGTTTCCGCGGATTCATAGGTCGAGCAGTCCACGGATTCGGTGATCCGAATCTCGTCGACCCGCTCGCAGGAACCCGACAGCACCATGCCGACCATATTCGTCATACCCGGATGGGCGCCGCTGCCGAAGATGGTGGAATTACCTGTTGCGCAGGCCTTCCTGATGCGATCCAGATCCTCGGGTGTCTGCTTGCCGCCGGTGATCCAGGCCGCACTGGAGCAGACGTTGACACCGGCCTCCAGCAGGGCGACGAGTTCGTCGACGCTGGGCCACAACGGGTTGTAACAGCAGGCGTCCGGTTTGAGGGCGATCAGCGCATCGATGTCGTTGGTGGCCGTGATCCCGGTCGGGGTCGGCCAGCCGGCGAGATCGGCGGCGTCGACACCGACCTTGTCGGCGCCGTGGGCATAGACGCCGACGAGTTCCATATCGTCGCGGCCGATGATCGCGTGCAGCGAGCGGGTGCCGATATTGCCGGTGGTCCACTGGATGACGCGGAGGGGAGTCTCAGTCATGCGGTGAACACTATTCGGACTGTGTTCACCGCCGGGAGAAAAAGAGCAGAATGACCCGCGGCTCTACTATCGCGGCATGGCACTGGATTCCGCGGCCGTCGGTCGCTGGTTCGACGACTACCTCGAGATCTTTGCGGCCGCCGTCCGCGGCGAGCGGCCCATCTCGGCGCTGCTGAACTGCTACGCGGTGCCGCTGACGCTGACCACCGACGAGGGTGCGGTCACCCTGTCCACCCATGACCAGCTCGCCGCGGTCATTCAGGGGCAGGTCGATGGACTGCGGGCCCAGCGCTATCACCACACCACCCTGTCCAGCGCGGAGGTGTCGGTGCTGAACGGGTCGTCGGCGCTGTATCGGGGGGCTTTCGCGCGCCACGATATCGACGGGGCAGTGCTGGGACATGTCGCGGTCACCTACCTGCTGATCGACGGACCCGATGCCGTACAGATCGCGGTGCTCGCCTCGCACGGCACCTGACTCGTGTTACCCACGTCGGCCGTTATCCACGTCGGCCGTTATCCACGTCGGCCGTTATCCACAATGCCGGATTCATCCACAGCCCCGCCCGTTGCGGGCCACGACGACATCGATAGGTCGGCACCCGTGCCTACCGTCGGCTCATGGACACCGAATCGCCGGCACAACGCCTGACGCGGCGTATCGGCACCGATCGCGACACCGGCACCGAACCCGGCAAGACCGATGACGAACCGGACACCGTGCTGGCTCGCTGGCTCCCCGACAATGACAGCCATACCGCGCGGGACTGGCTCGGCACACTGAGGGCCGATCCCGGCCGGGCCGGTGTCATCGCCCTTGTCTGCGTCGGAGTGGTCGCGATCCTGGTGACGGTGTTCACCGTGATGCGGGATTCGCCGCCGCCGGTCTCCTCGGCGAATCTTCCTGCCGTGCAGATGGTTTCCTCCGCTGCCGCCACCCCCGGACCACCGGACCCGCCGGAGGGTCCGGTGGTGGTCAGTGTCGTCGGGCTGGTGCACAAACCCGGGTTGGTGACCCTGACCGCGGGGGAGCGGATCGCCGACGCCCTCGAGGCCGCCGGTGGACCGGTGGACGGCGCGGACCTGGTCGGACTGAACCTGGCGCGCCGGCTGGTCGACGGCGAACAGATCATCGTCGGGCTGGCATCACCGCCGGGATCGCCGTCGCCGATGGGGAGTTCGGTGAGTGCCGGCGCTGCGCCCGAGACCGTGCCGTCCGGCCCGGCACCGAACGCCTCGCCCGGGGCGCCGGTCGATCTGAACACCGCGACCGCCGAGGCCCTCGATGCGCTGCCCGGGGTCGGGCCGGTCACCGCGGCGGCGATCATCGCGTGGCGAGAGGCCAACGGACGATTCGCCTCTGTCGACCAGCTCAGCGAGGTGGACGGTATCGGCCCGGCACGATTGGACAAAATCCGTGACCTGGTCGATGTGTGAACCCCGAGGAGCGAGCGCTCGATATCCGGCTGGTGCCGGCGGCGCTCACCAGCTGGGTGGTGACGGCCGCGGGCATCCTGTGCCCGCCGGTGGTGCTGGTGGCGATCGTGCTGAGTGCCGTCGCGGCGGCCGGGCTGGCCGGCCGATGGTGCGCGCAGCGCGGGATCCGGCTCGGGGTCGCCGGGGTGGCGGCGGTGGCCGTCATCGGCTCGGCATTCGGACTGTCGATCACGTTGCGCGCCTACGATGTCCGGCACCACCCGATCGCCGCGCGGCACGGCACCACCGCCACCGTCAGCGTGGTGCCGTCCGAATCCCCGCGGTCATTGGGGCGCGGGCGCATCATGTTCCGGGCCGGGCTGCGCGAGCTCGACGGGCAGCCCCTCACCGGTATGGTGCTGGTCTTCGCGCCGGTCACCGGATTCGCCGAGCTGACCGTGGGCCGCCCGGCTGCCTTCCGGGCCCGGATCGGGCGTCCGCTGCGGGCCGATCTCAGCATCGCTGTGCTCACCGCGATCGGTGAGCCGGAGCTGGGTGCCGTCCCCGGCATGCGCCGCGTCTCCGGGCACATCCGCGCCGAGTTCACCGAGACCGCCCGCACGGTGCTGCCGGCCGATCGAGCCGCGATGCTGCCGGCGCTGGTGCTCGGTGACATGTCGGCGGTTACCGCGCCGACCGTCGAAGATTTCAAGGCAGCCGGCCTGACACACCTGACGGCCGTCTCGGGTGCCAACGTCACCATCGTGTGCGGTACCGCACTGCTCTCGGCGGCGCTGGTGGGTCCTCGTCTTGCCGCCGTGTTGGCATTGGTGGTCCTGATCGGATTCGTCATCGTGGTGGAGCCCTCGGCCAGTGTGCTGCGCGCGGCGCTGATGGGCGGTATCGCGCTGCTCGCAGTGCTGACACACCGCCGCCGCCAGGCGATCCCGGTGCTGTCGGCGAGTGTGATCGCCTTGATGGCGGTGGGACCCCAGCTGGCCGTCGACGCCGGGTTCGCGCTGTCGGTGCTGGCGACCGCCGCGCTGGTGGTGATCGCCCCGGTCTGGTCGGCCCGGCTGGTCGGTCGTGGGTGGCCGAAACCGTTGAGCGACGCGGTGAGCATCGCGGTGGCCGCACAGTTGGTCACCGCACCGCTGATCGCCGGGATCTCCGGCAGATTCAGCGTGCTGGCGATCCTGGCCAATCTGCTCGTCGCCGCGGTCATCCCGCCGATCACGGTGATCGGTACCGCTGCGGCGGTGCTGTCGGCGTGCTCGACGCCGGCCGCGGGAATGATGATCCGGTTCACCGGCCCGGAGCTGTGGTGGCTGCTGACGGTGGCACGGCGGATCGCCGCCGTGCCGGGTGCGTCGATCACCGTCCCGTCCGGCGTCGCAGGGATGGTGCTGCTGGCCGCGGTGACCGTCGCGGTGATGGTCATCTGGCGGTGGTGGTGGGGCCGGCTACTGTGCGGTGCCGCCGGCTGTTGCCTGCTGGCCTGGACCCTGTCGGGGGTTGTCGGCGCGTCGTGACACCATCTGTACGTGAGCGATGAGACCGCGGAATTGCACCTCGTTCTGGGCGATGAGGAACTTCTCGTCGAGCGTGCCGTGGCCACGGTGCTGAAGTCGGCTCGAGAGAAGTCCGGCACCCACGATGTGCCGGTGGACCGGCTGCGTGCGGGCGAGGTCAGTACCAGTGAGCTCGCCGAATTGCTGAGCCCGTCGCTGTTCGCCGACGAGCGGGTGGTGGTGCTGGAGGCCGCCGGCGAAGCTGGGAAGGACGCGGCCGCTCTGATCGTCAGCTGCGCGGCGGACCTGCCGCCGGGCACCCTGCTGGTGGTCGTTCACTCCGGGGGAGGCCGCGCGAAGGCGATGGTCGACCAGCTCAAGAAGCTTGGTGCCACCGAGCATCTCTGCGCGAAGATCACCAAGCCCGGCGAGCGGGCCGATTTCGTTCGGCGCGAGTTCCGGTCGCTGAAGGTGAAGGTCGACGACGACACCGTGTCCGCAATTCTGGACGCGGTCGGTTCGGACATCCGCGAGCTGGCGGCGGTGTGCTCGCAACTGGTCGCAGACACCGACGGCGCGGTCAACGCCGCGGCGGTGCGTCGCTATCACAGCGGTAAGGCAGAGGTGAAGGGCTTCGAGATCGCCGACAAGGCCATCCTCGGCGATGTGCCGGGGGCGGCGGAGGCGTTGCGCTGGGCGATGCTCAGCGGCGAACCGCACGTGGTGCTCGCCGACGCGCTGGCCGAGGCCGTGCACACCATCGCAAGGGTCGGACCGCTGCAAGGCGATCCGTACCGGTTGGCGGGTGAGTTGGGCATGCCGCCGTGGAAGGTGCAGAAGGCCCAGAAGCAGTCCCGGCGATGGTCACGAGACCGCGTCGCCGAGGCCCTGCGGGTGGTGGCGGCATTGAACGCCGACGTCAAGGGCGCGGCCGCCGACGCGGATTATGCGCTGGAGGCCGCGGTGCGCAAGGTCGCGGAGCTGGCCGCCGACTGACCGGCAGGGCACGACACGCCCGGGCCGTCATCCGGACACGCAAAAACCCGCGCGTGACAGAAAGCGTCGACGCGCGGGTGTGCGAGAAAAATCAGAGCTTGTTGACGGCGACCGTCAGCGCGGACTTCTTGTTCGCGGCCTGGTTCTTGTGGATGACGCCGGCGCTGGCAGCCTTGTCCAGCTTGCGGTTGGTCTCGACCAGCAGCTCGCCGGCCTTGCCCTTCTCACCGGCGTCGATGGCCTCGCGGAGCCCGCGGACAGCCGTACGCAGCGACGACTTCACGGACTGGTTGCGCAGTCGACGGCGCTCGTTGGTCTTGATGCGCTTTTCCTGCGACTTGATGTTGGCCACGCGTGTAGTTCCTTCGTAAACGTCAGTTGGGATACCTAAGTCTTCGCCCGGACAACGGGCAGCGGTTGTTCAGGTTACCAGCGGGGGTGCCAAACCCCCAAAGCGGAGCGACCGGCCTGCCGAAATGCCCGATTTACGGCAGCATGTCACCGGTGAGCCTACGAACCCTGCCGAACGAGACAGCCCGCACGTCGCGCTCCAATTCGCGCGCGGTCAAACGCCAGGCCGGAATCTTCGACGGCTACAACAACCTGGGCCGATATTCGGCGGCCTTCGATGAGATGTTCGACGCCGAAGGCAACGTCCGCGGGCCCTACAAGGGAATCTTCACCGAACTCTCGCCGTCGGATGCCTCGGAGCTGGAGGCACGCTCCGAAGCCCTGGGCCGCGCCTTCACCGACCAGGGCATCACGTTCTCGCTGTCCGGCCAGGAACGCCCCTTCCCCCTGGACCTGGTGCCCCGCGTCATCTCCGCCGCCGAATGGTCTCGGCTGGAGAAGGGCATCGCCCAGCGGGTCAAGGCTCTCGAGCTCTACCTCGACGACATCTACGGCGAACAGGAGATCCTTCGCGACGGGGTGATCCCGCGCCGGCTCATCACCTCCTGCGAGCATTTCCACCGCGAGGCCGTCGGCATCGTGCCGCCCAACGGGGTGCGCATCCACGTCGCCGGTATCGACCTCGTCCGGGACGCCCAGGGCACCTTCCGGGTCCTCGAGGACAACCTGCGCTCGCCGTCCGGGGTGTCCTACGTGATGGAGAACCGCCGCACGATGGCGCGGGTGTTCCCCAATCTGTTCGCCTCCCACCGGGTGCGATCGGTGGGCGATTACTCCTCGCATCTGCTGCGCGCGTTGCGCAAGGCGGCAGCCACCAACGAGGCCGATCCGACCGTCGTCGTGCTGACACCCGGCGTCTACAACTCGGCCTACTTCGAGCATTCGCTGCTGGCCCGGCAGATGGGCGTGGAACTGGTCGAGGGCCGAGACCTGTTCTGCCGCGACAACACCGTCTACATGCGCACCACCGAAGGGGAGCGGCAGGTCGATGTCATCTACCGCCGCATCGACGACGAATACCTGGATCCGATGCAGTTCCGGCCCGATTCGGTGCTCGGGGTGGCCGGCGTACTCAACGCGGCACGGGCAGGCAACGTGGTGATCTCCAGCGCGGTCGGCAACGGCGTCGGCGATGACAAGCTGGTCTACACCTACGTCCCCACCATCATCGAGTACTACCTGGGCGAGAAACCGTTGCTGGCCAACGTCGACACCTTTCGCTGCTGGCTGGACGAGGAGCGCGAAGAGGTTCTCGACCGGGTCGACGAGCTCGTGATCAAACCCGTGGAAGGCTCCGGCGGCTACGGCATCGTCTTCGGACCCGACGCCAACGAGAAGGAACTGGCGACGATCACCAAGAAGATTCGCGCCGATCCGCGCGGTTGGATCGCCCAACCGGTGGTGCAGCTTTCGACGGTGCCGACCCAGATCGACGACTGCCTGGCGCCGCGGCATGTGGACCTGCGGCCCTTCGCGGTCAACGACGGTGACGACGTCTGGGTGCTGCCGGGCGGTCTGACCCGGGTGGCGTTGCCCGAGGGCTCACTGGTGGTCAACTCGAGCCAGGGCGGTGGCTCCAAGGACACCTGGGTGCTCGCATCGCGCACCTCGGCGGCCGATCGCGAGCTGGCTGCCGCCGAAGTGGTGCGGTCCCTGCCGGACGCCCCGAAGGCTGGCAAACCCTCGGTGGCGGAAAAGGTTTCGCGTAACGGTAAGGCCTCCCGCGAGGCCAAGGGGGAACAGACCCAGCAGCAGCAGACTCGCGACGGCCGGGTCTTCACGGGTACTCAGCCCGAACAGCAACAACAACAGCAGCAGCAGCAACAGCAGGCGGTGGTCGACTGATGTTGGCACGCAACGCGGAATCGCTGTACTGGATCGGTCGCTATGTCGAGCGTGCCGATGACACCGCCCGCATCCTCGACGTCGTCGTGCATCAGCTGCTCGAAGACTCCAGCGTCGACCCCGACCAGACCTCCCGGGTGCTGCTCCAGGTGCTCGATATCGAACCCCCCGACCAGCAACTGGATGTGTGGTCGCTGACCGACCTCGTCGCGTTCGGCAAGGACACCAAGGGTGGCTGCTCGATCGTCGAATCCATCACCGCGGCTCGCGAGAATGCCCGCGGTGCACGCGAAGTCACCTCGACCGAGATGTGGGAGTGCCTCAACACCACCTACAACGCACTGGCCGAGCGGGAACGGGCCGCGCGCAAGCTCGGTCCGCACGAGTTTCTCGCCTATATCGAGGGCCGGGCGGCGATGTTCGCCGGGCTGGCCGATTCGACCCTGTCGCGTGATGACGGCTACCGCTTCATGGTGCTGGGCCGGGCCATCGAACGTGTCGACATGACGGTGCGAATGCTGTTGTCGCGGGTCGGCGACAGCGGGTCATCGCCGGCCTGGGTCACGGTGCTGCGCTCGGCGGGCGCCCACGACACCTATCTGCGCACCTACCGCGGTGCCCTCGACGCTACCCGGGTGGTCGAATTCATGCTGCTGGACCGGCTTTTCCCGCGTTCGGTGTACTACTCGCTGCGGCTGGCCGAGCACAGTCTCGACGAACTGCTGCAGCGCAGGCACAGCCGGGTCGGGTCGACCGCGGAAGCGCAGCGACTACTGGGCAGGGCGCGCAGCGAGCTGGAGTTCCTCCCGCCCGGTGCGCTGCTGGAGTCGCTGGAAGATCAGCTGGCGGCGTTGCAGCAGACGTGCGTCGACGTGGGAGACGCGTTGGCATTGCAGTACTTTCACTCGGCACCATGGGTTGCATGGACCGATGCCGGACGCGCCGGTGGCACGGTCATCGAAGAGGGGGAGATCTGATGTGGCGCATGCGGGTGGTCCACGCGACGGGCTATGCGTACAAATCCCCGGTGACGGCGTCCTTCAACGAGGCGCGGCTCACCCCGCGGTCGGATTCCCGGCAGAACGTGATCCTCAACCGGGTGGAGACCATTCCCGCCACCCGGCAGTACCGCTATGTCGACTACTGGGGCACCGCGGTCACGACCTTCGATCTGCACGCTCCGCACGCCGAGTTGGAAGTCACCGCATCCTCGGTGGTGGAGACCGAGAAGCCCGCCGCGCCCGAGTCGTCGGTGAGCTGGGCGGACCTGGAATCCGTGGCCGTCATCGACCGGTTCGACGAACTGCTCACCCCGACGATGTACACCCCGGCCAGCAAGCGCATCGAGCGTGTCGGCGCGCGGATCGCCAAATACCATGAACCGCAAGAGGCCGTCATCGAGGCGGCACGCTGGGTGCACGGTGAGCTCAAGTACGTGGCCGGCACCACCGGTGTGCACTCCTCGGGCCTGGACGCGCTGCGTGAAGGTAAGGGTGTCTGCCAGGATTTCGCGCATCTGACGCTGATCCTTTTGCGCGGCATGGGAATTCCGGCCCGCTACGTGTCGGGGTACCTGCACCCCAAACGCTCCGCAAAGGTCGGCGACACCATCGAAGGTCAGAGCCACGCCTGGATCCAGGCCTGGACCGGGGACTGGTGGCACTACGACCCGACCAATGACAAGGCCATCAACGAGCAGTACATCAGCGTCGGTGTCGGGCGCGACTACGCCGATGTCACACCGCTCAAAGGTATCTACTCGGGCCAGGGTTCCACCGACCTCGATGTGGTCGTGGAGATTACCCGGCTGGCTTGAGTGATTTGTGGAGTCTCAGCCGGAACGATTCCGGCTGAGACTCCACAAATCACGGGTTTTTGACGCAGACTCCCGGGTGCACCTGGACCCGGTGCAGATCGTCACCGAGCTCGATCTGACGGTCGAACACGCTCGCCGCCAGCGCCCGCCACTCCTCGTACTGTCCGGGGGCCGGGCTGGGAACGTAGTGGGTGAGAATCAGGATGCCCACCCCGGCGCGGGCGGCCGTGTCGGCGGCCTGCTCGACGCTTGAGTGGTAGTCGCAGATATCGCGGATCCGCTGCAGGGGCATCGCGTCGATGAGGTCGTGACGAATCACGGTGTGCACCAATGCGCCTGCGCCCGCGCTCAGGGCGTCCAGGCCGGCGCACGGCACGGTGTCACCGGCCAGCACCACCGACGCGTCCGCGTGCTCGACGCGGAAACCGATGGTCGGCGCCACCGGTCGGTGATCGGTCGGGGCGGCCAGGATGCGGACTCCGTCGTGGTCCCACACCACGCCCTCGGTGTATTCGTGCACCTCGACGGCCGGTGGTTCGGTGAGATCTGCGTGGTGGGCGATGCGGTAGCCGATGTCATGGCCGAAGGCCGCCAGCATGGCGTCGACGACCTGCGCTG
>JBPPMV010000450.1:0-30212 GCA_051306235.1 Mycobacterium sp.
ATGGCGATCGTCAACCGCACACCGGATTCCTTCTATGACCGCGGTGCCACCTTCAGCGATGGGGCCGCCATGGAGGCCGCCCACCGCAAGATCGCCGACGGCGCCGACATCATCGACATCGGCGGCGTCAAGGCGGGGCCGGGCAATACCGTCGATGCGGATGAGGAGATCGCCCGCGTGGTGCCGTTCATCGAATGGCTGCGCGGCGAGTATCCCGATCAGCTGATCAGCGTCGACACCTGGCGCGCCACGGTCGCAAAACAGGCCTGCGCGGCCGGGGCCGACCTCATCAACGACACCTGGGCCGGTGCCGATCCGGGACTGCCCGAGGTCGCCGCAGAATTCGGCGCCGGACTGGTCTGTTCGCACACCGGCGGCGCGATCCCGCGTACCCGACCGTTCCGGGTGAATTACGGCATCACCGAACGCGGTGTGGTCGACGATGTGATCGCCGAGGTGACGTCGGCGGCCGAACACGCGGTCGCGGTGGGGGTTGCCAGGGACGCGATAGTGATCGATCCCACCCACGATTTCGGCAAGAACACTTACCACGGCCTTAGTTTGTTGCGGCACGTGAAAGATCTTGTAAACACGGGATGGCCTGTCCTGATGGCCCTGAGTAACAAGGATTTTGTCGGGGAGACTCTGGGTGTGGGACTGACCGAACGCCTGGAAGGCACCCTGGCAGCGACGGCCCTCGCCGCCGCTGACGGAGCCGCCATGTTCCGGGTGCATGAGGTCGGACCCACTCGGCGCGTACTGGAAATGGTCGCGTCGATCCACGGATCGCGTCCGCCGACGCGCACGGTGAGGGGACTGTCATGACGGTGATATCGGAGCTGACACCAGAACTGGCCGAGATCGACGAGACTGACGCTGTGTCAGGGCACCGCTGGATGGCAGACAGGAGTTTCGGTCGCCCGTCCTGGACCGTGCAGGAGCTGATCGCCGCCAAGGCGGGACGCACCATCTCGGTGGTGCTGCCGGCGCTCAACGAGGAGGAGACCGTCGCGTCGGTGGTCGCGACGATCACCCCGTTGCTCGGCGGACTGGTCGACGAGCTGATCGTATTGGATTCCGGCTCGACCGACGAGACCGAGATCCGTGCTGTCGCCGCGGGCGCCCGCGTGGTGAGCCGCGAACAGGCGCTGCCCGAGGTGCCGCCCAACCCCGGCAAGGGGGAGGTGCTGTGGCGGTCACTCGCCGCCACCACCGGCGACCTGGTCGTCTTCGTCGATTCCGACCTGATCGATCCCGATCCGATGTTCGTTCCCAAACTGCTGGGCCCACTGCTCACCACCGATGGTGTGCACCTGGTCAAGGGTTTCTACCGGCGTCCGCTCAAGGTCAGCGGTAGCGAGGACAAGAACGGTGGCGGCCGCGTCACCGAACTTGTCGCGCGCCCGCTGCTGGCGGCTCTGCGACCGGAGCTGACCTGCCTGCTGCAGCCGCTCGGCGGCGAGTACGCCGGCACCCGGGAACTGCTGACCTCGATACCGTTCGCGCCCGCCTACGGAGTGGAGATCGGCTTGCTCATCGACACCTACGACCGGCTGGGGCTGGACGGCATCGCCCAGGTCAATCTGGGGGTGCGCGAGCATCGCAACCGGCCGCTGACCGAGCTGGCCGCGATGAGCCGGCAGGTGATCGCCACACTGCTGAGCCGCTGCGGCATTCCGGACTCCGGGGTGGGACTGACGCAGTTCTTCGCCGACGGCGACGACTACACGCCGCGGACATCCTCGGTATCGCTGGCCGATCGGCCGCCGATGAACACGCTGCGGCCGCGCTAGCGGCTCTCCGGTTGTCGGACCGGTAGGGCAGTATCGAGAACGTGACGCTGATACTGCTGTACCTGGTGGTGCTGATTCTCGTCGGCACGGTGTTGTTTGCCCTGGGCAGTGTGCTGTTCGGCCGCGGTGAGCGATTGCCGCCGCTGCCGCACGCCACCACGGCGACGGTGCTACCCGCCTCCGGGGTGACCGGGCTCGATGTCGATGACGTGAAGTTCACCCAGACCCTGCGCGGCTACAAGACCAGCGAGGTCGACTGGGTGCTCGACCGGCTGGGCGCCGAACTCGACTCGCTGCGTGGCGAGTTGGCGGCCGTGCGGGCGGCCCACGGGCTCGATGACGATGCCGAATTGCAGGCGACTCACGAGGCGGCCCACGCACGGCCGGACGATCTGTGAGTGAACCGGCCGCCGACGACGGAAAGCTCCGATGTGGTTGGGTGCCCACCGATTCCAGCCCCAACGGGGTTCTCTACCGGCACTACCACGACACCGAGTGGGGTCAGCAGTTGCGGGGCACGGTACCGCTGTTCGAGCGGGTCAGCCTGGAGGCCTTTCAGAGCGGCCTGTCCTGGCTGACCATCCTGCGCAAGCGTGACGGGTTTCGGCACGCGTTCGAGGGTTTCGACATCGACAAGGTCGCGCGCTTCGGCGACGGTGACATCGCCCGTCTGATGGAGGATGCCGCGATCGTGCGCAACCGCGCCAAGATCGAGGCGACGATCAACAACGCCCGTGCGATCAACGATCTCGATATCGACCTCTCGGATTTGCTGTGGTCCTTCGCCCCGCCCGCCCGTCCGCGTCCGACGGAGCTATCCGAGGTGCCCGCGGTCACACCGGAATCCACTGCCATGGCCAAGGAACTCAAGCGCCGGGGCTTCCGGTTCGTGGGGCCGACGACGGCGTACGCGTTGATGCAGGCAACCGGAATGGTCGACGATCACATCGCGTCGTGCTGGGTTCCGGCGGCGGTCTGAGCGCTCTCTATCCGGTCACGGTCGGGCATATCGCCGGGTCTTTTCACACCACACCGCCACCATAGGGAACAATAGGATGAGTCAACTAGCAATTCTGTGCCGGTGTACGCCGGCTTGATCGGGTCCGTATCCATGCGGGCCGGCTCATGCGGAGGGAGCACACGATGGCGGCGATGAAGCCCCGGACCGGTGACGGTCCATTGGAAGCGACCAAAGAGGGGCGCGGAATCGTCATGCGGGTACCGCTGGAAGGTGGTGGCCGACTCGTCGTGGAACTGACCCCGGATGAAGCCGCGGCACTCGGCGAAGAACTCAGAGCCGTCACCAGCCCGGCTGGTTAGGTTCGGGCTGTGCCGATCTCCCGGGCGAGAGCCCGGGAGATCTAGCTCGTGACCAGGTTGTAGATGCGTAGGGTCTCCTCGGCGATATGTGCCCAGGAGAACTCGTCGATACAGCGTCGGCGTCCGGCCTCGCCGTACCGGGCCGCACGGTCCGGGTCGGCGACCAAGGAGTTGACGGCGTCGGCCAGCTTCGTCTCGAAGGATGCGGTGTCCTTCGCGTCGTAATGCACCAACAGTCCGGTTTCGTGATCGGCAACCACCTCGGGAATGCCCCCGACATCGGACGCGACGACGGCCGTCGAACAGGCCATCGCCTCCAGGTTCACGATGCCCAATGGCTCATATACCGACGGGCACACGAAAACGGTTGACGCCGACAAAATTTCGCGGATCTTGCCGGTCGGCAGCATCTCGCGCACCCAGAACACGCCCGACCGCGACGCGGCCAGATCCTGGACCGCGGAGCCGATCTCGGCGGCGATCTCCGGGGTGTCGGGGGCGCCGGCGCACAGCACCAGCTGAATCTCGGGGTCGAACCGGTGCGCCGCGGCGACCAGATGCGCGACACCTTTCTGCCGGGTGATCCGGCCGACGAAGGCGACGATCGGCTTGCCGGTGTCGACACCGAGTTCGGCCAGCACCGAGCCGTCGGGCTCCGGCGGTGCGGGGTACCAGACCGTGGTGTCGATCCCGTTGCGCACCACATGCACCCGGGCGGGGTCCAACGCCGGGTAGGTGGCCAGCACATCTTTGCGCATCCCGGAGCTGACGGCGATGACCGCGTCGGCCGCTTCGACGGCGGTGCGTTCCACCCAGGATGACACCCGGTACCCGCCGCCGAGCTGTTCGGCCTTCCACGGCCGCATCGGTTCCAGCGAGTGCGCGGTCAACACGTGCGGGATGCCGTGCAACAGCGAGGCCAGGTGGCCTGCCATCCCGGTGTACCAGGTGTGCGAATGCGCGACGGTCGCACCGGCTGCGGCATTGGCCATCACCAGATCGGCCGACAACGTGGACAGGGCCGGATTGGCGGCCTTGAGCGCCGGATCGGGTGCGGCGACGATCGCGGTGTCCCGCGGCGCGCCCATGCAGTGCACGTCCACCTCGCACAGCTTTCGCAGCTGGGCGACGAGCTCCGTCACGTGCACGCCCGCTCCGCCGTAGACCTCCGGTGGATACTCCCGAGACATCATTGCCACCCGCATGGTCTGCACGGTAATCGGCGTCGGTTGCCTGCGCACCCCTGTTCCCGTCAGCGGAGCATGATCAGTGCCGAAACGCAGTCAAGAGCGTCCAAACACCTTGACTTACAGCACTTCGATACGGCGATTGGCTAGCCGCACTGCGGTACGCCCGATAGGTTGGCAGCATGAGGGAAGCGCCACATGTGCTGGGCATCGTCCTGGCCGGCGGTGAGGGCAAGCGGCTGTATCCATTGACCGCGGATCGCGCGAAGCCGGCGGTGCCGTTCGGCGGTAGTTATCGGTTGATCGATTTCGTGCTGTCGAATCTCGTCAACGCGCGGTTCATGCGGATCTGTGTTCTCACGCAATACAAATCGCACTCGCTGGACCGGCACATCTCGCAGACCTGGCGGCTGTCGGGTTTGGCGGGCGAGTACATCACCCCCGTCCCGGCGCAGCAGCGACTCGGTCCGCGTTGGTACACCGGCTCCGCCGATGCGATCTACCAGTCGATGAACCTGATCTATGACGAGGATCCGGACTACATCGTGATCTTCGGTGCCGATCACGTGTACCGGATGGATCCCGAACAGATGCTGCAGCACCACATCGAGAGCGGCGCCGGTGCGACGGTCGCCGGTATCCGGGTGCCGCGCGCGGAGGCCTCGGCCTTCGGCTGCATCGACGCCGACGAGTCGGGCCGCCTCCGTGGCTGGGCGGAGAAGCCGTCCGATCCGCCCGGCACCCCCGATGACCCCGAATCGACGTTCGCATCGATGGGCAACTACATCTTCACCACCAAGGTGCTCATCGACGCCATCAAGGCCGATGCCGACGAGGACACCTCCGATCACGATATGGGCGGCGACATCATCCCGCGGTTGGTGGCCGACGGGATGGCCTCGGTCTACGACTTCAAGGACAACGAGGTGCCCGGCGCCACCGAACGCGACCACGGGTACTGGCGCGATGTGGGCACCCTGGACGCCTTCTACGACGCGCACATGGATCTGGTGTCGGTGCACCCGGTGTTCAACCTCTACAACAAGCGCTGGCCGATCCGCGGCGGCTCGGAGAACCTGGCACCCGCCAAGTTCGTCAACGGCGGTTCCGCGCAGGAGTCGGTGGTGGGTGCGGGCAGCATCATCTCGGCGGCGTCGGTCCGCAATTCGGTGCTGTCGTCCAACGTCGCCATCGACGACGGAGCGATCGTCGAGGGCAGTGTGCTGATGCCCGGAGTGCGCATCGGCCGCGGCGCAGTGGTGCGAAAGGCGATCCTGGACAAGAACGTCGTCGTCGGCCCGGGGGAGATGGTCGGCGTCGATCTGGACAAGGACCGGGAGCGGTTCTCCATCAGCTCCGGCGGGATCGTCGCCGTCGGCAAGGGTGTGTGGATCTAGACCTGCGCCTGATTGCGTCGCCGTCGCCACCGCCACACTCCGAACACCGCCCAGGCGACCACCGCGAGCGCCACCAGGACCAGTAGCGGCAGCAGCAGTGAGACGAAGACAAGCCCCACACTGGTGATGTCCTCGGCGGTGCTCAACACCGGCGCGGCCATCCCGGCGGAGCCGATGTTGGCCACCGGGCGCACGGCCGATTTGGTCAGCGACACGATGAGTGCGGTCACGACGCCGAGGACGACGCCGATCCACTGCCCCGATGAGGCGAAGGCACCAGGATCGGTGACGGCGGCGGTCTGGGCGGCGGTGCCGGACCCGAAGACGATGCCGCCCGCGGTCGGCCGCACGAATGTCTGGATGGCGTCGTTCACCGAGTCCAGCGCCGGAATCTTGTCGGCGACGACCTCGACGGCGAGCAGCACGCCGACGATCACCATCACCCAGCCGTTCTCCAGCCAGTCCCAGCCGGCCGGTAGCGACACCAGTTCGGTGTAACGGGACAGCAGGCCCAGCGCCAGCAGCGGGATGTAGGCGTTCAGTCCCGCGGCGGTGGCCAGCCCCAACCCGGTGAGCAGCTCCATGGGATCAGTATGCGATCTGGTCGGGCCCCGACGAGCGGCTTTCCGAGGGCACGGTGCGCCGTCTGATCAGCTGCGGCGCGGGTTCTTGGGCTGCCTGTCCGAGGGCTTGGGCAGCTTGTCGGACAGCCGGTCGTGCGCCGGGACCATGGGCGTGTTCTGCGGCGTTCGGCCCTTACCTGCGACGGTGCTGATCGTCCGACGGCAGCGCGGACATATCGGCCTGCCCGACATGTCGACGGTCCAACTCTTCCCGCCGCCTCGGCATGGTTTCCCGGTCATGATGAAGAACCCTAACGCCGCTGCTGCGACGTCCACCGATTCAGGCTCACCAGAGGCCGGGAACCAGCCGATGAGGGCCCGGGCCGAACACCATCGAGGCGATGGTCTGCAGCGCGGTTGTGATGGATATCCGTCACCTCAGGTCACGCCGGCGAAAGGCGATGACGCCCACTGTGATCAGTGCGATGTCCATGGCCAGAAGCCGTCCCAGTGCCGTCGCGGTGAACTCGCCGGTGCCCACGTGTGGGATATGCGTGAACGGTTCGAGATGGACCAGCCACTGCGGTGCATCGGCCAGTGACCCCAGCAGATAGACCGCTACGAACGCCACCAGGATCGCCCAGGCCGCCGACGTCCACCGCGGCAACAGCCCGAACAGCGCGACCGTCACTGCCACCGACAACCACACCGCGGGCAGTTGCACCGCGGCGGTGCCCAGCACGGCGGGCAGCGTGCCGGTCAGATCCCCGGTGCTCGCGCCATAGGTGAGTCCGGTGACCAGACCGGCGATCAGCATGGCCGCGGCCGATCCGCCTATGGCGAAGACGAGATGGCTGACCAGCCAACGGGTTCTGCCGACCGCGCCGGCCAGCAATGTCTCGGTGCGTGAGCTCGACTCCTCCTGCTGCAGGCGAAGGGTCAACGAGATCGCGAAGGCCGAGGCCACCATCGCCAGCATGCTGAACGCGACGGCGATGAACGCCTGCTCCATGGCGGCGGTTCCGCCCAGACGGGACACCATGTCACGAGCGACCGCACTGTTGCCGATCTCGTCACCGATACCGTTGGTGACGCTGCCGATGAGCAGACCGTAGAGGCACAGGCCGACCGTCCACAGGGCCAGTGAGCCGCGGTCGAGCCGCCAGGCCAGCGCGGTGACCCCGGCCAGTCCCGGCGCGGCACGCGGCGGCCCGGGTCGTTCGGGGATGAGCCCCGCCCCGACGTCACGTCGGGCCAGCAGCCGGTAGGCCACGACCACCAGCACCACGGTCAGAGCGATGTGCAGCAGCAGCACCCAGAATCGGTCGCCGGCATACGGACGGACCTGAAGTGACCAGCCCAACGGCGACAGCCAGGTCAGGAAGTCCGCGCGCGCGCCGGCGTCTCCGACTGCTCGCAGGCTGAACGCCGCGGCCAGCATGCTGAAGGCGACACCACGGGCGAACCGCGCGCTCGGCGACAGCTGGGCGGCCAGCCCGGCGGCGGCGGTGAACACCAGTCCCGAACAGGCCAGCGCCAGGCCGAAGGCCACCGATCCGCCTGCCGGTACATCGAGCATGAGAAGCCCTGCGGTGCCGATGAATCCGGTCAGCAGCGATCCGGCCGCGGCCAGCAGCAGCGCGGCGGTCAGACCGGCGTACCGTCCGACGGCGGTCGAGTCGAGCAGCTCGGTGCGCCCGGCCTCCTCGTCGGCCCTGGTGTGCCGGATGACGGTGAGGATGACCGCGACGGCGATCAGCAGGTGGAACATCCCGGCCTTCCAGATGCCGGTGGCGCCGAGGCTGTCGTTGAAGATCTGCCCGTACATCGCCCGCTGGGCGGGGCTGGCCATGATGCTCGCGACGAGCGCGGACCGGCCGGCCTGCGTCGGGTACACCGCCTCGGTGCCACCGACGTACACCGTCGAGAGCGGTACCGACAGCAGCAGCACCCACAGCGGGAGCACCACCCGGTCGCGTCGCAGGTAGAGGCGCAGCAGGTAGCCGGTCCCGGTGAACGCCGAACTACGTTGCGGGGCTTGGTGAGCGGGCCGGTGCTCGAGTGCGGTGCTCACGCGCTTGCCGTGTCATAGTGCCGCAGGAACAGGTCCTCCAAGGTGGGCGGCCGGCTGACCAGGCTGCGGACCCCGGCGTCGCCGAGTCGCTTGATGACCTCGCCGAGGTTCGCGGCCTCGACCTGCGCGTGCAGCGTGTTGCCGTCCACCACGACATCTTCGACGCCCGGCATACGGTCGATATCGCCGGGGACGCTGACCATCTCGGCCTTGATCGAGGTCCTGGACAGATGCCGCATCGACTCGAGGGTTCCGCTCTCCACGGTGCGGCCTGCGCGGATGATGGTCACCCGCCGGCACAGTGCCTCGGTCTCGGCGAGGATGTGACTGGACAGCAGCACGGTCGCCCCGCGGTCCCGCGCTTCGGCGACACACTGCTGAAAGATGTTCTCCATCAGGGGGTCCAGGCCCGAGCTGGGCTCGTCGAGCATGAGCAGTCGGGCATGGGAGGAGAACGCCGATATCAGGGAAACCTTCTGCCGGTTGCCCTTCGAGTAGGTGCGGGCCTTCTTGGTGGGGTCGAGGTCGAATCGCTCGACCAGTTCCGCTCGACGCTGTTCATCGATACCGCCACGCATCCGGGCCAGCAGGTCGATGGTCTCCCCGCCGGTCAGCGAGGGCCAGAGCGTCACATCGCCGGGCACATAGGCGATCTGGCGATGCAGGTCCACGGCGTCGGCCCAGGGGTCGCCACCGAGGAGGCGCACGGTGCCGGCATCGGCGCGCACCAGGCCGAGTAGAACCCGGATCGTGGTCGACTTGCCTGCACCGTTCGGGCCCAGGAACCCGTGCACCTCACCCTCGGCGACGGTCAGGTCGAGGCCGTCCAGTGCGCGTACGGCGCCGAAATTCTTGATCAGGCCCTCGACTTCGATGGCGTTTGTGGATGTCGGCATCAGTTCTCCTGGGAATCGGGAAGGTGAGACTCGGGAATATCGGATGTGGGAGTAGGTGTGCCTGCGGCCTGACGGGCGACGAAGGCGTCGTACATCGTGGAGTCGGTCATCAGGCCCCCGGTGTAGAGCTCGAGGGCCGGTAACACCATGTCTGCGGCGTAATCGCGGAGCACCACCCGCAGATCGGTCGGGGTGTCGTGCATCTGGAGGTAGAGCAGAAAGCCTCCGCCGCTCATCATCCCGAGGAACTTCGCGCGCGCCTTGGCGTCGCGGCTGGGCTTGATCGTGCCGGCCCGCACCCCCACGTCGAGGAATTCCTCGGTGTTGTCAAGCATCCTCTGCCAGAAGGACTTTGCGAGATCGCCACCAGACTGCATGCTGCGCACCAGATACGCCATCAGCGGCGCGTAGTCCTCGATCTCGGCCATCTGGGCGAACCAGGTCGCCGGATCGGAGGATTGGATCGACTCCGATTTGGTGGTGCGGATCTGCTCGGCGATGTAATCGTCGCACGCCTTGTGCAGAGCGTCCTTGGAGCCGAAGTGGTGGATGACCAGGCCGGCGCTGACGCCCGCCGCCGCGGCGATGGCCCGAACGCTGGTGCGGAAGCCGTGCTCGCCGAACTGCTTGATCGCCGCATCGCGGATGCGGTCGGTCGTGGTCAGATCGTCACTTGAACGCATGTTCAGTACGTTAAACAGCTGTTCAGTGCGGCGTCAAGGATCCAACACGTCAAGAAATCGTCAAGACGCCGCGAGCTTGCCGTTGTCGGACGAAAAAGCGAGAGGGCGCCTCGACACCGCAATCTCGCGGTGGTTTGGCGCGGGGGAAAGGGAGGCGAGGAGGGGCGGCGCGGAGAAGGCTCAGTCGCGAGCGGCCGCGAGCAGGCCATCGCCCAGCGGTATCAGCACCGGGGTGAACCGCTCGTCCTCGGCGATCAGGCGGGCGGCCTCGCGAACGGCGCTGACCTCAGCATCATTGGCCGATGCGTCACCGGCCCGGCCGCCGAGCGCGGCACGATGCACCACGATCGCCCCGCCCGCTCGCAGCAGACGCACGCCCTCGGCCACGAACTGCGGCTGGTCGACCGGAGCGGCGTCGACGAACACCAGGTCATAGGACTCGTCGGCCAATCTGGTGAGCACTTCCTGAGCGCGGCCGCCGATCAACCGGGTACGCGAGGCGCCGACCCCGGCCTCGGTGAACGCCTGTTTGGCCAGTCGCTGGTGTTCGGGCTCGACATCGATCGTGGTCAGCACACCGTCCTCGCGCATGCCGGCCAACAGCCACAGACCGCTGACGCCGGCACCCGTGCCGACCTCGACCACCGCTTTTGCGCCGGTCAGCCGCGCCAACACGCTCAGAAGGGCACCGACGGCGGGTGTCACAGCTCCCGCGCCGCTGTCCACAGCACGCTCCCGGGCGGCGGCCGTCACGGCATCCTCGGTGATCGATCCCTCGGCGTGCGAGACGAGCGACAGGGCGCGTGCGGAGTCGTCGGTGCTGGCCATGCCCGCAGCGTAGAGCGAACACAGACCGGCCAAGCGGCCGACACGCCCGCTGCTGATACGAGAATCACACCCGATTTCCGCTGGTTTTACCTGGTCGAACCCGGGGTATTCCGCATTCTCAGGAATTGTTCAGTTTGCTCATATGCCAGGCACACCCCGGTCGGAGACGGTACTCCCATGGAACACGGCGAAAGCTTGCGATCACGGAATACGAATGGCCGCGGCCACGTTTCCAACGACAACGAGCAGACGCCGACCATTGTCGCCTGCCACCTTGATTTGGAGGATCCGATCGCCACCGCTTCAGCGTCCACGAGCACGGGAAATAACGGCAGTCCCGTGACTTCCCCTGTTTCCATGCCTCACCTGGAGCAGTACACCGACGGCGATTGGGTGGAGCCCTCCGACGAGCTGACCGGCACCGCGGTCTTCGATGCCACCGGCGACAAGGCGGCCATGCCGTCCTGGGATGAGCTGGTCCGCCAGCACGCCGATCGGGTGTACCGGCTGGCCTACCGCCTGTCGGGCAGCCAGCAGGATGCCGAGGATCTGACCCAGGAGACGTTCATCCGGGTGTTCCGGTCCGTGCAGAACTACCAGCCGGGGACGTTCGAAGGCTGGCTGCACCGCATCACCACCAATCTGTTCCTCGACATGGTGCGGCGCCGCACCCGCATCCGCATGGAGGCGCTGCCCGAGGACTACGACCGGGTGCCCGCCGAGGACCCCAACCCCGAGCAGATCTATCACGACTCGCGGCTGGGCCCGGATCTGCAGGCCGCGCTGGACTCGCTGCCGCCGGAATTCCGCGCCGCCGTGGTGCTGTGCGATATCGAGGGTCTGTCCTACGAGGAGATCGGCGCCACGCTCGGGGTGAAGCTGGGCACCGTGCGCAGCCGTATCCACCGTGGTCGGCAGGCGTTGCGCGAGCATCTTGCCAAGCATTCGGATCAGCTGAGCGCGTCTGCCTGAGCGTCATGGGTGTGAGGCGCGGATTACCGCGCTACATTCAAATGAGCAGTAGATGTGTGGAGACGCGGCGTTCCGAGAGGAGTCGGGTGATGGCTGACCCGGGCGATGTGTTCCGTCGTGCGTTCTCCTGGCTGCCCGCACAGTTCGCATCGCAGAGCAATGAACCAGTGGGTCCGCGCCAGTTCGGCTCCACCGAGCACCTGTCCACGGAGGCCATCGCGGCCTTCGTCGATGGCGAACTCCGGATGACGGCCCATCTGCGCGCCGGACACCACCTGTCGCTGTGCCCGTCGTGCGCCGCTGAGGTCGACGCTCAGCGCCAGGCGCGGACGGCGTTGCGGGATGCCTGTCCGATCGCGATGCCGAACTCATTACTGGGTTTGTTGTCTCAGATTCCGGAGCGCAATCCCGAAATCCCCGCCATCGAGGAACCGCCTCAGCAGGTCACTGAAGGCGCAGGTCGCGCCCGGCGCAAGCGCCGGTAGGGTTGATAGCAGGACGATCAGTCGCGGGCGCCGTGGATGGCGCGCGCTTGAGCGGGGAGTGATGCACGGGTGACCAATCAGGACCAATCGGGCGATAAGCCCCGTCTTGCGCCCCGCCCGGTTTCGCGGCCACCGGTCGACCAGGCGTCCCAGCGTGCCTTCGGCAGGCCCGAAGGCGTCGACGGCTCGTTCCTCGGCGCGGACAAGCATCGCGACCAGGGCGAATACACCCCGAAGAACCAGTCCCCGGACCCCGTACTCGCCGAGGCTTTCGGTCGGCCCTACACCGGCGGCGACTCCCTGCAGCGGCACCCGGCCGACGCCGGTGCGCTGGACGCCGAACGGGACACCGATGTCGACGACGTGGCCGATCCGTGGCGCGACCCGTCGGCTGCCGCGGCACTGGGCGCCCCGGCGGCCGCACCGAGCGCTCCGGTCGTGGTGCAGGCGCCGCAAGGCAAGCTCGGCGTGCGCGACGTGCTCTTCGGGCGCAGGGTCTCCGTGGTCGCCCTTGCCGTGCTGGCGATCATCGCGCTGGTCATCGGTGCCCTCGGTGGCGTGGTGGGCCGCAGGACCGCCGAGGTCGTCGAGGCCTTCACCACTTCCAAGGTCACGTTGGAGACCAGCGACCAGCCGGCCGAACCCGCCGGACAGTTCGCCGAAGTCGCAGCTGCCGTTGCTGATTCGGTGGTCACCATCGAAGCCAGCAGCGACCAGGAGGGCTCGCAGGGCTCCGGCGTCGTGATCGACGGACGCGGTTACATCGTGACCAACAATCACGTCATCTCCGAGGCCGCGATCAACCCGAGCAAGTACAAGATGACCGTGGTGTTCAACGACGGCGAAGAGGTCCCGGCCAACCTCGTCGGCCGCGACCCCAAGACCGACCTCGCGGTGATCAAGGTCGACAACGTCGACAACCTCAGCGTCGCCAAACTGGGTGACTCGGAGAAGCTGCAGGTCGGCGAGCAGGTCATTGCCGCAGGCGCCCCGCTGGGTCTGCGCAGCACCGTCACGCACGGCATCATCAGCGCGCTGCACCGCCCGCTGCCGCTCTCCGGCGACGGTTCGGACACCGACACCGTCATCGACGGTGTGCAGACCGACGCCTCCATCAACCACGGCAACTCCGGTGGCCCGCTGATCAACATGTCCGCCGAGGTCATCGGTATCAACACAGCGGGTAAGTCGTTGTCCGACAGCGCCAGTGGTCTCGGCTTCGCGATTCCGGTCAACGAGGTCAAGGACGTCGCGCAGAAGCTCATCGAGGCGGGCAAGATCTCGCATCCCACTCTCGGCCTGACCGCCCGGTCGGTGAGCAACGACATCGCCTCCGGTGCGCAGATCGCCGATGTGAAACCCGGTGGTCCCGCAGAGCAGGGCGGCATCCTGGAGAACGACGTGGTGGTCAAGGTCGGTAGTCGCGATGTGGCCGACGCCGACGAGTTCGTCGTCGCTGTGCGCCAGCTGAAGATCGGCGAGCCCGCACCCATCGAGGTGGTGCGCGACGGTCGCCCGGTCACCCTGACCGTCACCCCGATCGGCGACGGCACCACCTAGTCATGTTCGCGAATGTCGGCTGGGGCGAGATGCTGCTGTTGGTGGTGGCAGGCTTGGTCATCCTGGGTCCCGAACGACTGCCCGGAGCGATCCGGTGGACCTCCGGTGCGGTGCGCCAGGCCCGCGAATACCTCAGCGGCGCCACCAGTCAGCTGCGGCAAGACCTGGGCCCGGAATTCGACGATCTGCGGGAGCCGCTGAGCGAGTTGCAGAAGTTGCGCGGTATGACGCCGCGGGCGGCGCTGACCAAACACCTGCTCGACGGTGACGACTCGTTCCTCACCGGTAATTTCGACAAGTCCACCAAACCGGTCTCACCGGACGGCCCGAAGCCCGTCGACCCGAGGCCGATCGACCCGCCGACACCACCGTCGCCGACCGAATCGAAGGTCGCGAAGTTCGACAGCGACGCCACCTGACACCGAGTGTCAGCGTCCGGCGGGGTCCAGTCCCAGTGACATCCCGGCCAGGCCACGCTTGCGTGCTCCCAGTGCGTCGGCGACCTTGCGCAGCTCCTTGGCGGCGGGCGAGTCCGGATCGGACAGCACCAGCGGCACGCCGGAATCTCCCGCGGCCACCAGCGCCGGCTCCAGCGGGATCTGGCCCAGCAGCGGCACATCGGCACCCACCGAGCGGGTCAGCGACGCCGACACCTGCGCGCCGCCGCCGGCGCCGAAGATGTCCATGACGGTCCCGTCGGGAAGTGTCAGCCCGGCCATGTTCTCCACCACGCCGACGATGCGCTGACGGGTCTGCAGCGCGATCGCACCGGCGCGCTCCGCGACCTCGGCGGCCGCCAACTGCGGGGTGGTGACCACCAGGATCTCCGCACCCGGAATGAGCTGCGACACCGAAATGGCGATATCACCGGTGCCCGGCGGCAGATCCAGCAGCAGCACGTCCAGATCGCCCCAGTAGACGTCGGCCAGGAACTGCTGCAACGCGCGGTGCAGCATGGGTCCGCGCCACACCACCGGGGTGTTGCCCTGAGTGAACATCGCGATCGAGATGACCTTCACGTCATGGGCGATGGGCGGCAGGATCATCGAGTCGACCTGGGTCGGCCGGTCCACGATACCCATCATCCGCGGCACCGAATGGCCGTAGATATCGGCGTCCAGGACGCCGACCGACAACCCGCGGGCGGCCAGCGCCGCAGCGAGATTGACTGTGACACTGGACTTTCCGACGCCGCCCTTGCCGGAGGCGACGGCGTAGACGCGGGTCAGCGAGTTCGGTTGGGCGAACGGGATCACCGGCTCGCGGGAGTCGCCGCGCAGCAACTTTCGCAGCTCCGTGCGCTGCTCGTCGTTCATCACGTCCAGGGTGACTTTGACCGTGCCGGTGCCCGGCACGTCGGCCACGGCGGAGGTGACCTTGTCCGTGATCTCGCTCTTCTTCGGGCACGCCGCGGTGGTCAGGTACACCTCGACGTGCACACCGGAGTCGGCGTCGATGGTGACATCTTTGACCATGCCGACCTCGGTGATCGGTCGGCGCAGTTCGGGGTCGATCACCTTGGTCAGCGCGGTGCGAACCGCTGCTTCCAGATCGGTATGTGTCGAGGACATCACCGTCGAGTCTAGGCCGCGAGGACGGACCCCCGGACCGCCGGGCTGCTCAGGCCGCGGGGCCGGCCAGAACGCTCAGGCCGCGGGGCCGCCAGAACGCTCAGGCCGCGGGGCCGTCCTGAACGCTCAGGCCGCGGGGCCGGGAGCGGGACCGACCGGGGCGGGCAGCACCGGCGCCGGCGGGGGCGGCGGTGCGAACGGATTGAACGGGGCCGGCGGTGCCGCAGCAGGCGGCGGTGCCGCGAACGGATTGAACGGTGCAGGAGGAGCCGCCGGAGGCGGTGCGAAGGGGTTGAACGGTGCGGCGACCGGCGGTGGCGGTGCGAACGGATTGAACGGCGCGGCCGGGGCGGGGGTGACCTCACCGATGCAGAACACCGCGCAGTTCTGCGGTGCCATCGGCTGATCAGGACCGGGTGCGATCGGCAGCCGGTCGGCCACATTGGCGCGACCCAGATCGAAGAACGGCATCACCGCCATCGGATCGGTGGCCGGCAGCCCGAGCGCATTGAGCGGCAAGCCGGGGCCGAGGCCCTCGGCATTGGTGTCCAGGTGGACATCGGCCATGCCCAGCGCGGGAATCGGGCCGGTAATCGGCGGCAGGTTCACCGGAACCACGCCGGTGGCGTAGGCAGCGGCCCAGCCCAGCACGTTGCGTGCGTAGGCAACCGAGTTGTTGTAACGCAGGATGGACGTCATCACCTGGCCCTGATCACGCATGCTGAGCCCGCCGCTGCACAGATAGCGGGCCGCGGCCAGCGTCGCGTCGTACAGGTTCTGCACCTCGGCCTTGCCATCGCCGTTGCCGTCGGAGGCATACCGCGACCAGGTGCCGGGCAGGAACTGCATCGGTCCCATCGCCCGCGCGTAGGTGACCCGCTCGTTGTTGCGGTTCTGCACGATGATCTCGTTGCCGGGCAGCGTGCCGTCCAGGGCGGGTCCGAGGATGGGCTTCACCGCGGTGCCGTTGACATCGGTGGCGCCGCCGTTGGCGTGCATGGACTCGATGCGGCCGATGCCGGCGAGCAGATTCCAGCTCATCCCGCACCCGGGCGCGGCTGATGCCATCATCTGTTCGGCATTGCGGTAGGCGTTCAGGGCGACGGTCGGAATGCGAAGGTTGCCAGGCGAACTGACCACGGCTGCCGGCGGGGGTGCCGAGAGTGCGGTGCCTGCGGTCTGGAACGGCCGCGGCACCTTCACGGCGGCGACCACGCTGACGCCGGAATCGGCGTCCGGCGTGGTGACCACGGCAGCCAGTGGGGTGACAGTGGTCTCCAGGACCGGCTTGACGATGGGCGCGGACGCTCCCACCCCGAGCGTCAGGACCAGTGGGGTGATGATGGCGATACCCAGCAAGCCGCGGGTGCTGGGAGCGGAGTCAGCCACTGTGCGCATCGTTCGCCCTGCCCCACGCCGCGCTGCAGCAAGCGCGGAGGCTCCCAGCTTGACCACTCAACCGTCCTAGATCTGTTACCCGACCGTTGTGAACCAGGTCACCATACCTACTCGCCTGTCACTGTGGTGCGGCAATGGGTGGCAATCATCGTCAGAGACCGAGTGTGGGCTCGGATCCGGGATCGGGCTGCTCGGCCTGGGGGTCGGTGGCGGCCGGGCGTTTGCCCTTGCCTTTCTTCGGCTTGGGCGGGACGAGTTCGACGAGCATGTCCCGCAACTCCTCCAGTTCGCGGCGCATGTAGTCGCGGGTGGCGACCTCGCCGACCGCCAACCGGAGCGCGGCGAGTTCGCGGGCCAGGTACTCGGTATCGGCCTTGGTCTGCTGGGCGCGACGACGGTCCTCTTCCAGCGAGACGCGGTCCCGGTTCTCCTGCCGATTCTGGGCGAGCAGGATCAGCGGCGCCGCGTAGGCGGCCTGGGTGGAGAACGCCAGGTTGAGCAGGATGAACGGGTACGGATCCCACTCCAGCCCGATCGCGAAGATGTTCAGCAGGATCCAGACGATGACGAAGACGGTCTGCATCGCCAGGTAGCGACCGGTGCCGAGGAACCGTGCGAACCGCTCACCGAACCGGCCGGCCGCCTCGACGTCGAACTGCGGGGTGAACCGCCGTCGGGATGTGCGTGGCGTGTCGAGGCGCTGGCGGGCCGACAGATCGCTCATGACTCGCTCCCGGCGGCGGATCCGCTACCGATGGGCAGTTCAGGTTCCCCGGTGCTGACGCGCCAGTCGTGCGGCAGCAGGTGGTCGAGCACATCGTCGACGGTGACGGCGCCGAGCAGATGGTTCTCCTCGTCGACCACCGGTCCGCACACTAGGTTGTAGGCCGCGAAGTACCGCGTCAGCGCCGCCAGCGAGGTGTCCGGCGACAGATTGGGCAGCTCGCTGTCTAGCATGCCGCCGACCAGTGATGCGGGCGGCTCACGGAGCAGCCGCTGAAGGTGCACACAGCCCAGGTATCGGCCGGTCGGGGTGGAGGTGGGTGGGCGGACGACGAAGGCCAGTGAGGCCAGCGCCGGCGTCAGGTCGGGATCGCGGACCCGGGCCAGCGCCTCGGCGACGGTGGTGTCCGGTGCCAGCACCACCGGCCCGGACGTCATCAGCCCGCCGGCGGTGTCGGGGGAGTGCTTGAGCAGGCGGCGCACCGGTTCGGAGTCCTCAGGGTTCATCCGGGCCAGCAGCGCCTCGGCCCGGGCGGCGCCGAGTTCGCCGAGCAGGTCGGCCGCGTCGTCGGGATCCATCTCCTCCAGGACGTCGGCGGCGCGCTCGGTGTCGAGCTGCTCGAGGAGTTCGATCTGTTCGCTTTCGGGGAGTTCCTGCAGGATGTCGGCCAGGCGTTCGTCGCCGAGTGCGTTGACCACTTCGTAGCGGCGTTTGGCGGGCAGCTCGCGAATCGCATCCGCCACCTCGATGGGTCGCTGACCCTCGAACTGCGCCAACAGCTGGGCCACCCCCTGGCCGGGCAGCGCCAGCGCCGACGGTGTCAGGCCTGCGACGTTCTGCCAGTCCACGATGTGCACCGAGGTACGGCGGCCGAGACGGCGGTGGCTGCGCACCGCGACCTTGTTGACCACCCAGTCCCGGGAGCGGGCCTGTTCGATGCCGAGGTCGACGACGATGACGTCCACGCCGGCCAGCGCCTCGTGCTCGGGATCGTTGACCCGCACCTTGGTCTCCAGCACCTGGCCGAGCACGAGAACCTCGCCCGGTCGCTGGGCGAACCGGCGCAGCGAGACATTGCCGGTGATCAGCGTGACGGCATTCGGCTCGATCGCGGTCACCCGCAGGATCGGCACGAAAATTCTTCTGCGGGTGAGCAGTTCGACGACGAGGCCGAGCACCCGCGGTTGTTGGCGGACGATGCTGATGCTCACCACCACATCGCGCACCCGGCCGACGGATTCGCCGTCCGGGCCGAGGACGACCATGCCCGCCAGGCGGGCCGCATATACCCGAGTAACCGCCGCCATGACACAAAGCGTAGAGAGTTAAGGCGTGGACAACGTGTATCGCCCCCGCCGAACGTGTCTGTCGGTTCCGGGCAGCAGCGACAAGATGATTGAGAAGGCGAAGGCGCTGGCCGCCGATCAGGTGTTCCTCGACCTCGAAGATGCGGTGGCCGCCGATGCGAAGGCCGAGGCCCGTACCCGGGTCGCCGCGGCGCTGGCGGCACCGGGCTGGTCCGGGCAGTTGCGCGGTGTGCGGGTCAATGACTGGACCACCCCGTGGACACACGCCGATGTCATCGAGGTGGTGGCGGGTGCCGGGGCGAATATCGACATCATCGTGCTGCCCAAGGTGTCCGACGCCACCCATGTGCACGCGCTGGACATGCTGCTCACCCAGCTCGAGATGACGCACGGTCTGCCGGTGGGCCGCATCGGCATCGAACCGCAGATCGAGAATGCGCAGGGCCTGACCAATATCGACGCCATCGCGGCCGCGCCGCGGGTGCAGGCCCTGGTGCTGGGACCCGGCGATATGGCGGCCAGCCTCAACATGCGGACCCTCGAGGTCGGCGGTCAGCCCGAGGGGTACGACATCGGCGACGCCCACCATCACGTGCTGATGAGGATCCTGATCGCGGCACGCAGCCGGGGCCTCAATGCGATCGACGGGCCCTACGTGAAAGTGCGCGATGTCGAGGGATTCCGCCGGGTGGCGGGACGGTCGGCCGCGCTGGGATACGACGGCAAGTGGGTGTTGCACCCGGATCAGATCACGGCGGGCAACGAGCTGTTCAGCCCGCGGCAGGCCGATTACGACCACGCCGAGCTGATCCTGGAGGCCTACGAATGGCACACCTCCGCCGCAGGCGGCGCGCGGGGAGCGGTGATGCTCGGTGACGAGATGATCGACGAGGCCAGCCGCAAGATGGCGTTGGTGGTGGCGGGCAAGGGACGGGCCGCGGGGATGGCCCGTACGGGCGCCCGCTACGAGCCGCCCGCCTGACCCGTTCAGACCAGGCTGAAACCGCTGGCGAAAACCCCGATCCACAGCAGGATCATCAGCACGAGACCGGCACTGATCAGTCCGCCGATGATGACGCCGGTCAGGGCGAGACCGTAACCGTCCTGGCCGGTGCGCTTCGTCTCGCGCATCGCGATGACGCCGAGCACCAGCCCGGCCACCGACGGCAGACCGCAGAACACCAGCCCGAGCAGAGCGCTGACCAGTGCGGCGATCGCCTTGCCGTTGGTGCCCAGCGGTTTCGGCGGCCGGTAGGGGTCATAACCCGGGTACATCGGGTACCCGCCCGGGTAGCCGGGCGGCGGTGGGTACCCCGGTGCGCCCGAGAAGCCGACTGGCGGCGGAGGGTAGATCGGCGGCGGCAGCCCGGGATCGGCCGGGTAGTCCCACGGTGCGTTCGGATCGCCCGGTGCGGGCTGCTGCGGACCCTCGGTCACAGCAGCGAGAAGGCCAGGATGAAGCTGAACACCAGAGTCAGCGCACCGACGGCGATACCCGCCACCGCCAGGCCGTGACCGGCCTGATTGCGCTGTTTGATCTGGTTGAGCGCCACGAAGCCGAGCACGATGCCGACGATCGAACCGACACCGCACAGGATTCCGACCAGCGAGGCGATCAGCGACCCGATGGCCAGCGAATTGGTGCCGGCCTGCGGTGCGCCGTGCCCGCCGTAGCCGGGCGCACCGTAGGGCGCGGCCGGCGGGTAGCCCGGAGGAGGCGTCCCGAACGGCGGCGTCCCGTACTGGGGGGCTCCGAACTGTGGGGCCCCGTATTGGGGCGCGCCGTACTCGGGACCGCCGAACGGAGGCGCGCCCTGCGGCGCGCCGTAGCCCGGAGGCGGCGGTGGGTAGCCCGTCGACGAGTGGTCGGGCGCCGGGAAGCCGGGCGGCGGCGGATACCCGGAGGCCGGGTCGTACCCGGGTGCGCCATAGCTCGGCGGCGTGGGGTCGGGCTGCGAATAGTTCGGCTGGGAATAGTTCGGCTGCGAATAATCCGGCTGCGAGTAATTCGGCGGGGCCTGGTAGCCGCCGTAGGCGGGCGGCGGCGAATATTCGGGGTAGCTCGGGCCGCTCGGCGGGGCTGGTTCGGCAGGTGCCTGCTCGATCGGCGGCGCCTCATAAGCGGTGGATGCCGCGTCCCCGCCGGACCCTGCGGCTGTCGGCTCGGAGCCCGAACCCGCATCCGATGGTGGTGTTGCCCCTGCGTCCTCACCCGGATTCGTCATACCCCGAACTTAGCGTACGTGCTGGTCCCTGCGGTGATTCGCCGGTCCGGCGCAGGCGCGCACGCCGGTGCGGTGAGACTAGTCTTGTTCCGGGAGAACCCGAAGGACGCGTGCCCGCCTGCACAGATCGCGGAGCGCCGACGCGAACGAAGGAGAACGAGTAGCCATGACCGGTCCCTTACAGCCCGGCAGAGATTCCGTTGCCAGGCCCGGTGCCCGCGGTCCCGCGGCATTGCCCACCCCGCCGAAGGGTTGGCCCATCGGGTCCTACCCGACCTATGCCGAGGCGCAGCGTGCGGTGGATTACCTCTCCGATCAACAGTTTCCGGTACAGCAGGTCACCATCGTGGGCGTCGACCTGATGCAGGTCGAAAGGGTGACCGGCCGGTTGTCCTGGCCGAAGGTGCTGGGCGGCGGGGTGCTCTCGGGCGCCTGGCTCGGCCTGTTCATCGGCCTGATCCTCGGGTTCTTCAGCCCGAGTCCCTGGGGTGCACTGGCCACCGGCCTGATCGCCGGCGTGTTCTTCGGTCTCATCACCTCGGCCATTCCGTATGCGATGGCGCGCGGCACAAGGGATTTCAGCTCGACGATGCAACTCGTCGCGGGACGCTATGACGTGCTCTGCGACCCGCCGAGCGCGGAGCAGGGGCGGGATCTGCTGGCGCGCTTGAAGATCTGATCGCCCGACGCGCCCGCGAAGTGGTTGCATAATACGCGGTTGTGGCTCTACGGTTTGCCCCGCGGGACGTTCCCGACGGATGTGGAGGCCGGTAGTGCGTACACGACGGCTTTGTGCGGCGGTGATGGGCGCGCTGACGGCCGCGTCGGTGGTCTCGGCGTGTGGTTCCGCCGAGGACGGCATCGTCATCAGCTACTACACACCGGCCAACGAGATGGCAACGTTCACCGCGGTGGCGGAGAAGTGCAATGAGCAGCTCGGTGGCCGGTTCACCATCAAACAGGTTTCGTTGCCCAAGGGTGCTGATGATCAGCGTCTGCAGTTGGCGCGCAGGCTCACCGGTAATGACAAGTCGCTCGACGTGATGGCCCTCGACGTGGTCTGGACGGCCGAATTCGCCGAAGCCGGTTGGGCGTTGCCGCTGTCGGACGATCCCGCGGGCCAGGCCGAGGCCGATGCCGCGGAGAACACCCTGCCCGGCCCGCTGGAGACCGCGCGGTGGCAGGACAAGCTGTACGCGTCGCCGATCACCACCAACACCCAATTGCTTTGGTACCGGGCCGATTTGATGCCCGCGCCGCCGACAACCTGGGATCAGACGGTGGCCGAGGCCAAACGTCAGTACGCCGCGGGCGGGCCCAGCTGGATCGCGGTGCAGGGTAAGCAGTACGAGGGCCTGGTCGTGTGGTTCAACACGCTGCTGGAAAGTGCCGGGGGCCGGGTGCTCTCCGATGACGGACAGACCGTCACCCTGACCGACACTCCCGAGCACCGCGCCGCCACGGTGAAGGCATTGCAGATCATCAAAGACGTTGCCACCGCGCCGGGTGCGGACCCGTCGATCACCCAGACCGACGAGGGCACCGCACGCCTGGCACTCGAACAGGGCAAAGCCGCGCTCGAGGTCAACTGGCCCTTCGTGCTCCCGTCGATGCTGGAGAACGCCGTCAAGGGCGGCGTGGCGTACCTGCCGCTCAACGAGGACCCGGCGCTGGCCGGCGCCATCAATGACGCGGGGAGCTTCTCCCCGACCGACGAGCAGTTCGACCTGGCCTACGAGGCCAGCAAGAAGGTCTTCGGGTTCGCACCGTTCCCCGGCGTGCGGGACGGCGAGCCGGCCAAGGTGACCCTGGGCGGGCTGAATCTGGCGGTCGGGAAGAACACCCAGCACAAGGCCGAGGCGTTCGAGGCCATCCGGTGCCTGCGCAACGTGGAGAACCAGCGCTACACCTCGGTGGAGGGCGGCCTGCCCGCAGTGCGGGCGTCGCTGTATGACGACCCGGCGTTCCAGGAGAAGTACCCGCAGTACGAGATCATCCGGCAGCAGCTCACCAACGCCGCAGTGCGCCCGGCGACACCGGTGTACCAGTCGGTGTCGACCCGGATCTCCGCCACGCTGGCGCCGATCACCGACATCGACCCGGAGAGCACCGCCGACGAACTGGCCGAGCAGGTACAGAAGGCCATCGACGGCAAGGGGCTGATCCCGTGATCCAAGCGAGAAGCGGAGCGGGATCGCGCATGAGTACGACGACGAAGACCGATGACGTCGCCTCCCAGCGGCGGCTCGCATTCTGGCTGATCAGCCCGGCCGTGTTCCTGATGCTCGCGGTCACGGCCTACCCGATCTGCTACGCGGTCTGGCTGAGCCTGCAGCGCTACAACCTCGCCGCGCCCGATGACACCGCGTTCGTCGGCATCGACAACTACGTCACCATCCTCACCGACCGGTACTGGTGGACGGCGTTCGTCGTCACGCTCGGCATCACCATCGTCTCGGTGGCCATAGAGTTCGTGCTCGGGCTGGCGCTCGCACTCGTCATGCACCGCACCGTCTTCGGCCGGGGCACGGTACGCACGGCGATCCTGGTGCCCTACGGCATCGTCACCGTCGCGGCGTCCTACAGCTGGTACTACGCCTGGACGCCGGGCACCGGTTACCTGGCCAATCTGCTGCCGACGGGTAGCGCGCCGCTGACCGAGCAGCTTCCGTCGCTGGCGATCGTGGTGCTGGCCGAGGTCTGGAAGACGACACCGTTCATGGCACTGCTGCTGCTGGCCGGTCTGGCGCTGGTGCCGCAGGATCTGCTGAACGCCGCCCAGGTCGACGGGGCCGGTGCGTGGAAGCGGCTGACCAAGATCATCATCCCGCTGATCAAGCCGGCCATCCTGGTGGCGCTGCTGTTCCGCACCCTGGATGCCTTCCGCATCTTCGACAACATCTACGTGCTGACCGGCGGTGCCAATGACACCGGGTCGGTGTCGATCCTCGGTTACAACAACCTGTTCAAGGCGTTCAACCTCGGATTGGGTTCGGCCATCAGCGTGATGATTTTCCTGTGCGTCGCGGTGATCGCCTTCATCTTCATCAAGATCTTCGGTGCGTCAGCGCCGGGCGCGGACGAGGAGGGTCGCTAGATGTCCGACCACGTAGGTGCCCGCCGCGCGACCGGATGGGCCGTCGTCAACATCATCGTCGTGCTCTACGCACTGTTCCCGGTGCTGTGGATCCTGTCGCTGTCGCTGAAGCCGACGTCATCGGTCAAGGACGGCAAGCTCATCCCGGCCGAGATCACCTTCGAAAACTACAAGGCGATCTTCGAGGGCAACATCTTCTCCTCGGCGCTGATCAACTCGATCGGTATCGGGCTGATCACCACCCTGATCGCCGTGACGATCGGCGGGATGGCCGCGTACGCGATCGCCCGGCTGGCCTTCCCCGGCAAGAAGGTTCTGGTCGGCGCCGCCCTGCTGATCGCGATGTTCCCGCAGATCTCGCTGGTGACACCGATCTTCAACATCGAACGCCGGCTCGGGCTGTTCGACACCTGGCCCGGATTGATCATTCCGTACATCACCTTCGCGTTGCCGCTGGCGATCTACACCATGTCGGCGTTCTTCAAGGAGATCCCGTGGGACCTGGAGAAGGCGGCCAAGATGGACGGCGCCACCCCCGGGCAGGCCTTCCGCAAGGTGATCGCCCCGCTGGCGGCGCCGGGCATCGTCACCGCCGGCATCCTGGTGTTCATCTTCGCCTGGAACGACCTGCTGCTGGCGCTGTCGCTGACGGCCACGGAGCGGGCCATCACGGCTCCGGTGGCCATCGCGAACTTCACCGGCAGCTCGCAGTTCGAGGAGCCGACCGGGTCGATCGCGGCCGGGGCGATGGTCATCACCGTCCCGATCATCATCTTTGTTCTCATATTCCAGCGACGGATCGTGGCCGGGTTGACCTCCGGCGCGGTGAAGGGGTAGTTCATGGCGGAAATCGTGCTGGACAACGTGTCGAAGAGTTACGCCAACGGCGCCACGGCGGTGAAGGATCTGTCGCTGACCATCGCCGACGGCGAGTTCATCATCCTGGTCGGCCCGTCGGGTTGCGGGAAGTCGACCACCCTGAACATGATCGCCGGACTGGAGGACATCAGCTCCGGTGATCTGCGCATCGGCGGGGAGCGGGTCAACGACAAGGCGCCCAAGGACCGCGATATCGCGATGGTGTTCCAGTCCTATGCGCTGTACCCGCACATGACGGTCCGGCAGAACATCGCGTTCCCGTTGACCCTGGCCAAGCTCAGCAAGGACGAGATTGCGCGCAAGGTCGACGAGACGGCGAAGATCCTCGATCTGGCCGAATTGCTGGACCGCAAGCCCGGCCAGCTCTCGGGTGGTCAGCGCCAGCGCGTCGCGATGGGACGGGCGATCGTCCGCAACCCCAGTGCATTCCTGATGGATGAGCCGCTGTCCAACCTGGATGCCAAGCTGCGGGTGCAGATGCGCAGCGAGATCGCCCGGTTGCAGAGCCGGTTGGGCACCACCACCGTGTACGTCACCCACGATCAGACCGAGGCGATGACGCTGGGGGACCGGGTGGTGGTGATGCTGGCCGGTGTCGCACAGCAGATCGGCACCCCCGAGGAGCTCTACAACCGGCCGGCGAACCTGTTCGTCGCCGGCTTCATCGGCTCGCCGGGGATGAACTTCTTCCCGGCCACGCTGACCGACGGCGGGATCACGCTCCCGTTCGGTGAGGTGGTGCTCACCGATGAGGCGCAGCGCGTGCTGGATCAGCATCCCAAGCCCACCAACGTGATCGCCGGTATCCGGCCCGAGCACTTCGACGATGCCGCGCTGATCGATTCCTACACCCGCATCCGGGGACTCACCTTCGAGGTGAACGTGGAATTCGTGGAATCGCTGGGCGCCGACAAGTACCTGCACTTCCGCACCGAGGGGTCCGGCGCGAAATCGGCGCAGCTGGCCGAGCTGGCCGCGGATTCCGGTGTCGGTGAAAACGAGTTCGTGGCAAGGGTTTCGGCGGACTCCAAGGTCGCGTCGGGTAAGACGGCCGAGCTGGCCGTCGACACCTCCAAGCTGGTGATCTTCGACGCCGACACCGGGGCCAACCTGTCCGTCCCGCCGGTCGGCTAGTGGTCGATGTGACGGCCGAGGTGCGCAGCCGGTTCCAGGCGCACTTCACCGCCGCGGGGGTGCTCGATGAGCCCGCCGAAGCCAAAATCACCTTCCTGGGTGCCGAGCGCATCGCGATCCTGCGCTTCGGCCCCGATGGTAGCGGCGTGAATCACTTTGTCTCGCTGGGTTGTTCGCGCTATCCGATGGGCGACCCGACCGATTTTCTGGCCGACCCTGAACATGGGCCGCGCGCCGAGGTGATGGTCTCACTGCGCGCACCGAGTCCCACCGGGCTGGCCCGGTCGATGGCCGTACTGGCGGCGGCGCCGTCCGTGGAGGGTCTGGTGCTGGAGCCCGACGCCCTGGTGGATCTGAGCGGACCGCTGTTCGAGCGGGCGCCGTTCACTGCATTTCTGTTGGGCCCCAGCGTCATCGAGGATATCGCGCTACCCGAGCCGCTCTCCGATGTACGGGTGCTGCAGGCCATCCCGATCACCCCCACCGAGGCGGCCTGGGTGCGGCTCAAGGGCGCCGACGCGATGCGTGAGGCGTGGCGCAGCGACGGGGTGGACGTGCTCGACGCCAACCGGCGCGCCTCCGAACCTTCTTGAGCGATTTGTGGAGTTTCCGCCGGAGTGATTCCGGTTGCGGCTCCTCAAATCACAACCAGTGATTGCGCCGGAACGTCCGGTACAGCAGCGTGCACACCGTCAGCATCAGCAGCAGCACGGCCGGGTAGCCCCACGGTTGGTGCAGCTCGGGCATGTAGTCGAAGTTCATCCCGTAGACCCCGGCCAGCGCGGTCGGCACGGCGGCGATCGCCACCCAGGCCGAGATCTTGCGCATATCGGTGTTCTGCTGCATCGAGACCTTGCCGACCGCAGCCTGGACCAGTGAGCTCAGCACCTCGTCGTAGCCCTCGATACGGTCGGCTGCCTTGATCGTGTGGTCCAGCACGTCGCGCATGTAGCGCCTGACCTCCTTGGAGATCAGGTCGTTGTGATCGGAGGTGATGCGCTGCAGGTCGGTGGCCAGCGGGCTGACCGCCCGGCGGAGCTCGACGACCTCGCGCTTCATCAGGTAGATGTGCTCGATCTCGGTGGCGCTGTTGGGGGAGAAGACGTTCTCCTCCATCTCGTCGATATCCGTCTCGACGAGATCGGTGACGTCGAGGTAGTCGTCGACGACATGATCGGCGATGGCGTGCATGACGGCGTACGGGCCGAGCTTGCAGCTTGTCGGGTTGGTGTCGATGTGCCTGCGCACCGTGGCGAGTCCACCGTGCTCGCCGTGCCGGACCGTGACGACGAAATCGGCGCCGACGAACACCATGATCTCGCCGGTCTCGACGATCTCGCGGGTTTTGGCGACCGAGTCGTGCGCCACGTACTTGACCGTCTTGAGCACCAGGAACAACGTGTCGTCATAGCGCTCGAGCTTGGGTCGCTGATGTGCGTGCACCGCGTCCTCGACGGCCAGTTCGTGCAGACCGAATACATCGGCGACCGCCTGCATCTGATGGTCATCGGGTTCATGCAGGCCGATCCAGACGAACGCGGAACCGCCCTCGGCCTCGATCTCATGGACCTTGTTCAGCGCCGCGGCGTGGGTGTATTTGCCCGGCAATCGGGTGCCGTCGCAGTACACCCCGCAGTCGACCATCGCCTGTGAGACCGGGACGTGGATACCGGAGGCGTCCGGCAGGGTGGGCGCCCGGCGTCCGGGGGGCCTCAGCATCGACGGTGGCAGGGGGCGGAAAGACGGCATCGCGACCTCCATCGTCCGGGGACGCGACCGCGCCTCCCGCGTGCAGGATGTTACTCGTCGGTCGCATTTCCAACCTCTCACGGACGGGGAACCTCTGCCTGTGAGTTCCCGGCGTGAAGTAACGTGACGGCCGTGTCGGAACTGGTTAAAACCCCACAGGTCGTCATCGATGACGCGGAGATCTTCGCGGCCCACGAGGGTGGCAAACTCTCGGTAGAGCTGAAAGCGCCGCTGGACACCCAGCGCGCACTTTCCATCGCCTACACGCCGGGCGTCGCCCAGGTCAGTCGCGCCATCGCCGCCGATGCGACGCTGGCCAAGAAGTACACCTGGGCCAACCGTCTGGTCGCCGTGATCAGCGACGGCAGCGCCGTCCTGGGCCTCGGCGATATCGGTCCGGCGGCCTCGCTTCCGGTCATGGAGGGTAAGAGCGCCCTGTTCAAGACCTTCGGTGGGTTGGACTCCATCCCGATCGTGCTGGACACCAAGGATCCCGACGAGATCATCGAGACGTTGATCCGGCTGCGCCCGACCTTCGGTGCGGTGAACCTGGAGGACATCTCGGCACCGCGCTGCTTCGAGATCGAGCGTCGCGCCATCGAGGCGCTGGACTGCCCGGTGATGCACGACGATCAGCACGGCACCGCCATCGTGGTGCTCGCCGCACTGCTCGGTGCGGTGAAGGTGCTCGAGCGCGATATCCACGATCTGCGGGTCGTGGTCTCCGGCGCCGGTGCCGCCGGTGTCGCCTGCACCAACATCCTGCTCAACAGCGGGATCACCGACATCATCGTGCTCGACAGCAAGGGCATCGTGGAGAACGGTCGCAGCGACCTCAACTCGTTCAAGGCCGAACTGGCCCAGCGCACCAACCCCCGTGGACTGACCGGCGGGGTCGCCGAGGCGCTCAACGGCGCCGACGTATTCCTGGGCGTGTCGGCCGGTCTGGTTCCCGAGGAGCTCATCGCGACGATGTCGCCGGGCGGCATCGTGTTCGCGCTGTCCAACCCCGACCCGGAGATCCATCCCGACGCCGCACGCAAGTACGCGTCGGTGGTGGCCACCGGCCGTAGCGACTTCCCCAACCAGATCAACAACGTGCTGGCCTTCCCGGGTGTGTTCCGGGGTGCGCTGGACGCAGGTGCGCGGCGAATCACCGAGGAGATGAAAGTCGCTGCAGCGCATGCGATCTTCTCGGTCGTCGGGGACGATCTGGCGGTCGATCACATCGTGCCCAGTGCGCTGGACCCGCGGGTCGGTCCCGCGGTGGCTGCCGCGGTCGCGGAAGCCTCCGGGGTCTGATTCGGCGGGCGACCCGGGATCTGCACGGTATGCGGCGCATGGCGGTGGTGCTCCTCGCGCTGCTGACCGTCGGTTGCGGGGGTCAGGCGCCGCCACCGCCGTCGATCTCCGTGGGTGCCGGTGCCGAACCGCTGCTGTCCTACCTCTACGCCGCGGCATTGCGGTACTACGGCAGCCCCGCACATGTGCAGGACACGCCGGATCCGTTGGCGGCGCTGGACTCCGGTGACATCGACGTGGCACCGGCGTTCACCGGTGAGGTGCTGACCCGGTTCGCTCCCGACGCGCCGGCCCGTGCGGCGGCGCAGGTCTACCGGGCCATGGTGGGATCGCTGCCCGAGGGCCTGGGCGCCGGCGACTACGCCGAAGGCGCATCAGACAAACCGGCCGTCGCGGTGACCGGTCGCACCGCATCGGACTGGCAGGCCGGTGACGTCACCGCGCTGGTTTCCCGGTGCGATTCGCTGAGACCCGGTGCGCTGCAAGGGGTTCAGGTACCGAAATCGTTCGGCACCTGCACGCCGCGGACCGCCGAGGAGTTCCCGGACGCCGAGGTGCTGTGGGCCGCGCTGCGTAGCGGTGAGGTCAATATCGCGTGGACATCGGCGGCGGCGCCCGATTTTCCCGAGGATCTGAGCATGCTCGCGGACCGGACCGCGCTGATCCGAGCCGAGAATGTGGTGCCGGTGTTCCGCCGGAACAGCTTGAACCAGGGGCAGTTACGGTCGGTCAACGAGCTGGCCGGGGTGCTCGACACCGATGCACTGGCGCAGATGCGCGCCGAGGTCGCCGCCGGTGCCGAGCCGGGCGCGGTGGCCAACACCTGGTTGGACGCCCACCCGCTCGGCCACTAGGCCACGTAAGGATGGATCAGGCCTACTTCGGGATCAGGCCGTTGGCCACCGTCGCGAACAGCTTCTGATAGCCCGAACCGGTAATCCGCACGAACACGTCGAGGATCTTGGCGTCGGCGCCGACCAGCACCCGGGCGCGATCCTTGCGGACCGCCTCCAGGATGATCTTGGCGGCGCGCTCGGGCGAGGTCTTTGCCAACTTCTTGTCGAACGC
>JBPPMV010000451.1:0-8099 GCA_051306235.1 Mycobacterium sp.
CGCACGAAGGTCAGGTAGCCCAGGCTCAGCAGGGCCAGCATGCCCATGTCGAACCACCATGCCGACGCGGTGTGCTCCCAGTGTGAATCCTTCGGTGTCAGCGGGCCGGGCACCAGTTTGGTGATGTCCACCGTCGACGCCGACGCCGCGTAGCCCCAGCGCGCCGGGGTGAACCAGGACAGCTGATCGAGCACCAGGCGGTCGGTGACCGGGATCATGCCGCCGGAGAACACCAGCTGGCTCATGACGGCCACCACCAGCAGCGGCATGATCTGCTCGCTGGACTTCGCCAGCGCAGACAGCAGCAGGCCCAGCATCGCGGACGCGACCGTGGTCGCCGCCATCACCACGAACAGCTCGGCCGTCGGCGGGAGGAAGGACAGTGAGCCCTGGGTGGGACCGCCCTTGCCCAGCACCGTGATCGCCGTGACGATCGAGGACTGGATGATGGCGAACACCGCGTAGATGCAGACCTTGGCCAAAAGGTATGCCGTGGTCGACAATCCGACGGCCTGCTCGCGGCGGAAGATGGCCCGCTCGCCGATCAGGTCACGCACCGTCAGCGCAGTACCCATGAAGATGGCGCCGACGTTGAGCAGCACCAGCATCTGGCCCGGCTCGTTGGGCGCGTCGCCCATCGGGTCGGGAATGCCGAAGCCGACGGTGCCGGGCACCGACAGTGACAGCACACCCATGATGAACGGCAGGATCGCCAGGAAGACGAAATATCCGCGGTCGGAGACGATCAACCGCATCTGTCGGCGCGCGATGGTGGAGAACTGCCGTCGCACACTGGTTTTCGAGGGTTTGCCCAGGTCGGCAGGCTCCTCCGTGGAGGCCTCCGCCTGTGGAGCCGGCCCGCTGCGGGCGAGGTAGCGCCGGCCGGCCTCGTCGGGATCGCCGGCGACGCTGGAGAAGATATCGGCCCAGTTGGTGGTGCCGAGCTCGGCACCGATCTGGCTGGGCGGGCCGTAGAAGGCGGTCTTGCCGCCGGGGGCCAGCAGCAGCACCTGATCGCACACGTCGAGGTAGGTCAGCGAGTGCGTCACCACCAGCACGACGCGGCCGGCGTCGGCGAGCTGACGCAGCATCGTCATGACCTGACGGTCCAGCGCCGGGTCCAGGCCAGAGGTGGGCTCGTCGAGGATCAGCAACGACGGACCGGTCAGCAGTTCCAGTGCGACCGAAGCGCGTTTGCGCTGACCGCCGGACAGCTTGTCGACCCGGGTCTCCAGGTGCTTGGTCATCTCGAGTTCTTCGAGGACCTGGTTGACGACCTGCTCGCGGTCTTCCTTGGTGGTATCGGGCGGCAGCCGCAGCTCGGCGGCGTACATCAACGCCTGCTTCACCGTCAGCTGCCCGTGCACCACATCGTCCTGGGGCACCATGCCGATCCGCGAGCGCAGCGAGGCGTACTCGTGGTGGATGTCGTGGCCCTCGAAGGTGACCCGCCCGCTGGTGGGGTGGGTGCTGCCGGCGACCTGCCTGGCGAAGGTCGACTTTCCCGCGCCGGACGGCCCGATGATGGCGGTCAGCGTGCCCGGCCGCGCGTCGATCGAGATGTTGTTCAGCAGCGTCTTGTTGCCCTCGATGGTCCACGTCAGACCGCGGACCTCCAGACCACCGGTACGGGTGGCGGCCTGGGTCTCGGAGCGCCGCGCCAGTGACCCGTTGGTGAACACCAGGTCGACGTTGCCGATGGTGACCACGTCGCCGTCGCGCAGTAGCGCGTCATCGACCCGGGCACCGTTGACGAAGGTGCCGTTGATGCTTCGGTTGTCGAGGATCTCGGTGCCGCCGGGCCCGGAGACCAAGGTGGCGTGATGCCGGGAGGCCAGCACATCGGGGATGACGATGTCGTTGTCGGTGGCCCGACCGATCTTGATCCCGCCCGGGGGCACCTCGGGTGCTTTTCCGGGACGCAGGATCTTGAGCATGCTCGTCGCGAGATTGTTCTCCGACGGGCGCGGCACCGCGGTCGGCCCCATCGCGGTCTGCGAGGGATCGGCGGGCGGGATGTAGGACGGCTGCGAGCGCGACACCGGCGGCGGCGCGTAGGCGGCCGGCTGCGGTGCGCTGGGCTGGTATGGCTGCTGGCCCGTCGGGTTGTAGGGCTGCGGACCGGACGGGTAGCGCGGCTGGGCCTGCGACGGGGTGCCGCCGGTGGGCCACGCGGGCGGCGCCGACGGCGGGATGGGTGCCTGGGTCGGCCAGGACGCACTGGGCCGGGGCCCGGTCGGAACCGCAGCCGTCGGCGGCGGGCTGCCCACCGAACCCTGGTGGCGGCCGACCTCGAACGCGAGCTGCGGGCCATCCGGGTTGCCGACGTTGAGGAGTTGACCGTCGGCGATGTCGAGGGTCGGCACCCGCTGGCCGTGGATGTACATGCCGTTGAGGCTGCCGTTGTCGATGGCGATCCATCGGCCCTGATCGAACCGCAGCACCAGGTGCGCGCGGGAGATCAGTGGGTGGGCGATACGGACATCGGCACGCAGATCGCGGCCGACGACGACGTCGTTACCCGCAGAGAAGGTGCGTGAAGACCCGTCGTATCGAACGGTCAGCGCGGGCGTTCCGGGGCGGCTCATCGGGACCAACTGTATCGGTTGGGTGCGCTCGCGTGCTGCGCCGCACGCGGTGGGAACTGCCGAGTGGTTGCTGCGGATGCTCGGCCGGCGACCCCGGCACCGGGCTGGACGCCCAGGTCAGACCGTCAGCACATCCGGGGCCCCGGTCACCACGCAATGGGTGTGGGTGTAGATGGTCGGCATGCATTTGTTGCAGTGCGTACACAAGGCCTTGACCGTGTGCGCATCCCCGTCGGCCTTGATCCGGTTGATCAGGTCGGGTTCGGCCAGCAGCGCCCGGCCCATCGCCACGAATTCGAACCCCTCGGTCATCGCCAGATCCATGGTCTCGCGGTTGGTGATACCGCCCAGCAGGATCAGCGGCAGGCCCAGTTCGGCCCGGAACTGTCGGGCGTGGCGCAGCAGATAGGCCTCCCGGTACGGGTACTCCCGCAGGAACTTCTTCCCGGTCAGTCGCATGCCCCAGCTGATCGGTGGTGCGAATGCGGCGGCGAACTCCTTGAGTGGTGCGTCACCGTGGAACAGGTACATCGGGTTGACCAGCGAGCTGCCCGCTGTCAGTTCGATCGCGTCCAGGCCGCCGTCCTCCTCCAGCCACTTGGCGGTCTGCAGGGACTCATCGAGGGGGATGCCGCCGCGCACCCCGTCGGTCATCGTCAGCTTCGCGGTGACCGCGATCTGGTTGGCTCCGTAGTTGTCGACGGCATCGCGTACCGCGCGCACCACCCCGCGAGCCACCTTGGCCCGGTTCTCCAGGGAGCCGCCGAATTCATCGGTGCGCCGGTTGAGCATGGGGCTCAGGAACGAGCTCGCCAGGTAGTTGTGCCCGAGGTGGATCTCGACGGCGTCGAAGCCCGCATCGATGGCCAGCCGTGCGGCGTTCGCGTGCGCCGCCGTGACCGCGCGGATGTCATCGGCGGAGGCCTTGCGGGCGAAGCGCATCGACAGCGGGTTGAAGAACCGCACCGGCGCGAGCGCCGGTGCCTTGTTGGTCTTGGCGTTGGCCACCGGACCGGCGTGGCCGATCTGGGCGCTGATCGCCGCACCTTCGGAGTGCACGGCATCGGCCAGTCTGCGCAGCCCGGGCAGCACCTCCGGGCGCATCCACATCTGCCAGCCGTCGGTGCGCCCGCCCGGGGTGACCGCACAGTAGGCGACCGTCGTCATCCCGACCCCACCTGCGGCGGGGAGCTGGTGATACTTGATCAGGTCATCGGTGACGAGGGCGTCGGGAGTGGCCGCCTCGAAGGTGGCGGCCTTGATGATCCGGTTGCGCAACGTCACCGGACCGAGCTTGGCCTCGCCAAACACGTCGGTGAACACCTTGGGCTGAGTGTCCATACCGGGCGAGCCTGCCACAATGACAGGCGTGGCAGCGACGACATTGGACGGTAAGTCCACCCGCGACGAAATTCTCGACGATCTCAAGGGGCGGGTGGCGACGCTGACGGCCGCGGGCCGCACTCCCGGACTTGGCACCATCCTGGTCGGCGACGACCCGGGATCGCAGGCCTACGTCCGCGGCAAGCACGCCGACTGCGCCAAGGTGGGCATCACCTCGATCCGTCGCGACCTGGCCGCCGATATCAGCCAGGCCACCCTCGACGAGACGATCGACGAGCTCAACGCCAACCCGGAGTGCACCGGTTACATCGTGCAGCTGCCGCTGCCCAAACATCTGGACGAGAACGCCGCCCTGGAGCGGGTCGACCCGGACAAGGACGCCGACGGCCTGCATCCCACCAATCTGGGCCGGCTGGTGCTCGGTAAAGCGGCCGCGCTGCCGTGCACGCCGCGCGGCATCGTGCACCTGTTGCGCCGCTTCGACGTCCCGATCGCCGGCGCGCACGTGGTGGTGATCGGCCGCGGTGTCACGGTGGGCCGCCCGCTGGGGTTGCTGCTGACCCGCCGTTCGGAGAACGCCACGGTGACGTTGTGTCACACCGGAACTCGTGACCTCGCGGAGCTGACCCGCCAAGCCGACATCATCGTCGCCGCGGTCGGGGTGCCCTACATGCTCACCGCGGACATGGTGAAGCCCGGGGCGGCCGTCGTCGATGTCGGCGTCAGCCGGGTGGAGGGCAAGCTCACCGGCGATGTGGCCCCCGATGTCTGGGATGTGGCCGGGCACGTGTCACCGAACCCCGGCGGGGTGGGCCCGTTGACCCGTGCGTTCCTGCTGACCAATGTGGTGGAGCGCGCCGAGCGCGACAATGTCGTGGAGCGCGCCGAGCGCGACGCGTGAGCCGACGGTGACCCTGAAGGAGCTGTCCCGCAAGGTCTTTGCCGGTCAGTGGCCGATCCTGACGGTCGCCCTGATCCTGGTGGCCGCCTTCGGGCTGGTGGTGGCCGGGTACTGGCGGCGCGGTGCGCTGGTCATGGGTATCGGCGTGGGCGTCGCCGCGGTACTGCGGCTGGCGCTCTCCGATGACCGCGCCGGCCTGCTGGTGATCCGTTCTCGGACAATCGACTTCGCGACCACCGCGACCGTCAGCGCAACGATGCTCTACATCGCCTGGACCATCGACCCGCTGGGCACATCCTGAATCACCGGCGGTGTGCTCTTCAGGACAGCGTCGCGCGGATCCCCACCGTGACGTACGGCAGCGCCAGTCCCGAACTGTTCACCAGCGCCGGGTGGGTGGCCAGCAGTTCGCGCACCTTTTCCAGCGTCCGGACACGCACCGCCGCCGGCGAGGTGATGCAGTAGCTACGCGAGGCCACCAGATCGATCAGCGCCTGCGGGGTGAGGTAACTCGTCCACTCCACCTGGCGGCGCTCGACGTCGGTGAACGGATCGCCCAGGGTCACCTCATCGCCCAGCGGGTCGTGCTCGTGGCCGATGATGGCGCCGAGATCCTTGACCCAGCCCGACCGTTCGTCGCGGGTGTTCCACACCAGCCCGAGCCGTCCACCGGGGCGCAGCACCCTGGCGATCTCCTGCGCAGCGCGCTGTGGGTCGAACCAGTGCCAGGCCTGAGCCACCAGTACCGAGTCGACGCTGTTGTCCGACAACGGAATATCCTCGGCCGTGCCCAGGAGCGCCGGGGTCGCCGGCAGCGACCGGCTCAGCACCTCGAGCATCTCCGGGATGGGGTCCACCGCCACCACGTCGAGGCCGCGCTCGACGAGCCGCACGGTCAGCTTGCCGGTGCCGGCGCCCAGGTCCAGCACCCGCTGTGCATCGGTGGGCAGCAGCCAGTCGATGGCCTCCGGCGGGTACGACGGGCGCCCCCGCTCGTAGGCCGCGGCCTCCTCGCCGAAGGACAGTGATCGTTCCGATGACCGAGGTTGTGGCGGGCTCATCGGGACGCGATCTTCAGCGTCTGCCGGATCAGTGGGGCCACCGCGTCGGTCTCCACCAGGAATCCGTCGTGCCCATAGATCGAATCGACGACGTCGAGTCCGGGGCAACCGGGCAGCAGATCTGCCAGTTCCTGCTGCTGGCGCAGCGGGTAGAGCCGATCCGAGGTGATCCCGGCAACCAGCACCGGTACCCGGCATCCGGCGAGCGCGGCGGCGACGCCACCGCGGTCGCGGCCGATGTCATGACTGCTCAGCGCATCGGTGAGCGCGACGTAGGTGCCCGCGTCAAAGCGCGAGACCAGCTTGCCGCCCTGGTGTTCCAGGTAGCTCTGCACCGCGTAGCGGCCACCGTTGGTGGGGTCCTCGTCGTCCTGGGCGAGGTTGGCGAACCGGGAATCCAGCTCGGCCTCGCCGCGGTAGGTGAGGTGTGCGACGCGTCGCGCGATCTCCAGACCGGCGGCCGGGGCCCGCCCGGTGCCGTAGTAGTCGCCGCCGTTCCAGTCCGGATCGGCCTTGATGGCCGCCACCTGGGTGCTCTGGGTGCCGATCTGATCGGCGGTGGCGCGCGCGCCGACCGCCAGGATCAGCCCGGCGCGGACGGTGTCGGGGTGCCCGACGATCCACTCCAGCGCCCGAGCTCCGCCCATCGAACCGCCGATCACCGCCGCGACCTGGGTGACGCCCAGTGCCGCCAGTGCGGCCAGGTCGGCGTTCACCTGGTCCCGGATGGTGATGGCCGGGAACCTTGAGCCCCAAGGCTTTCCGTCCGGCGCCAAGGAGCTGGGCCCGGTGGAACCGCGGCATCCGCCGAGGGCGTTGGTGGCGATCGCGCACCACCGGTCGGTGTCGATCGTCGCGCCGGGTCCGGCCACCCCGTCCCACCATCCCGGTGTCGGATGGTCGGGGCCGGCCGGGCCGGTGATATGCGAATCGCCGGTCAGGGCATGCAGCACCATGACGACGTTGTCACGCGCGGGGGACAGCTCGCCCCAGCGTTGCACCGCGATCGAGACATCGTCGATGACGACGCCGCTTTCCAGGGTCAGGGCGCCGATCTCGACGATCCCGATCTCACTTTCTGCGGGCAGCGTCGGCGGCACGTCGCTCAGTATGTCGAAAATGGTCATGTGGCTGCGCTCAGACCGACGCGACACTCTGGCCGGTGCCTGCGAATGCCGTCGCCGCGGCGAACCCCTGATCCAGGTCGGCCAGGATGTCCTCGATCCCCTCGATGCCCACCGCGAGGCGCACCAGACCGGGGGTGACGCCGGTGGTCAGCTGCTCCTCGGGGCTAAGTTGGGCGTGCGTCGTCGACGCGGGGTGGATGACCAGGGAACGCACATCGCCGATGTTGGCGACGTGGCTGTGCAGCGTCAGCGCGTTGACGAAGGCCTTGCCGGCCTCGATACCGCCCGCCAGTTCGAAGGCCAGTACCGCGCCGGTGCCCTTGGGGGCGATCGTCTTGCCCAGCTCGTACCACGGCGAGGTGGGCAGGCCTGCATAGTTCACCGAGATCACCTCGGGCCGGTCGACCAGGTATTCGGCGACCTTGACCGCGTTGGACACGTGCCGTTCGACACGCAGCGACAGCGTCTCCAGGCCCTGGGCGATGAGGAACGCGTTGAACGGCGCGAGCGAGGAGCCCAGGTCGCGCAGCAACTGCACCCGGGCCTTGAGTGCGTAGGCAGGCGGGCCGAGCGCGGAGAACACCACCCCGTGGTAGCTCGGGTCCGGCTCGGTGAAACCGGGATGACGGCCCTGGGTCCAGTCGAAGTTGCCGCTGTCGACGATGACGCCGGCGATCGCGGTGCCGTGCCCACCGAGGTACTTGGTGGCCGAGTGCACCACGATGTCGGCACCGTGCGCGATGGGCTGGATCAGATACGGGGTGGCGATGGTGTTGTCGACGATCAGCGGGATGCCCTGCTCATGGGCCACGCCCGAGACGCCGGGGATATCGAGGATGTCGATCTGGGGGTTGGAGATGGTCTCGGCGAAGAATGCCTTGGTATTCGGCTGCACCGCGGCGGCCCACGACGCCGGATCGTCGGGATCGGCCACGAAGCTGACCTCGATACCGAGCTTGGGCAGGGTGTAGTGGAACAGGTTGTAGGTGCCGCCGTAGAGCCGCGGGCTGGACACGATGTGGTCCCCGGCGCCGGCCAGGTTCAGGATCGCGAACGTCTCGGCCGCCTGCCCGGAGGA
>JBPPMV010000452.1:0-28160 GCA_051306235.1 Mycobacterium sp.
GAAGCTGCAGTCGAAGAGGCCGCGCCCCGCGAGCCGATCTTCATCGACCGCCCGATCCAGACCGTCGGCCGCCGCAAGGAAGCCGTCGTCCGGGTCCGCCTGGTGCCCGGCACCGGCAAGTTCACCCTCGATGGCCGCAGCCTGGAGGCGTACTTCCCGAACAAGGTGCATCAGCAGCTCATCAAGGCCCCGCTGGTGACCGTCGACCGGGTGGACGCCTTCGACATCTTCGCCCACCTCGATGGTGGCGGCCCGTCCGGGCAGGCCGGCGCGCTGCGCCTGGCCATCGCCCGTGCGCTGATCATCGTGCAGCCCGAGGACCGTCCGGCCCTGAAGAAGGCCGGCTTCCTGACTCGCGATCCGCGTGCTATCGAGCGCAAGAAGTACGGCCTGAAGAAGGCCCGTAAGGCTCCGCAGTACAGCAAGCGCTGATCTGTTCTGCTTTACGCCGCCGGGTGTGGATTCAATCCATACCCGGCGGTTTCTTTTTATCGTGACCTTGTTAGCTGAGGCTTCGTCCATCGGGCAGGGGTAACGGATCCGATGCCGCGGAGAGCCGCGGATGTAGCCCTGTTCATCACGGCGTTTTGCCGTATCTCGCCCTTTGCGGCAGCTAAGTATTGCGTCTCGACGATGTGTTGGCCCTGGGGCCGATGTTTGCCGGGTGGATTTGACTTCACGTCGACCGGCGAACAGCGTTGGTCCGGAGCGGGGGCGATTCGACATGCCCAGGCAGACCGAATCTGCCGTCGGTGCGAGTCAGTCAGCTCGCGGGAAAACCGGACCGCTCCTCTGACTGAAAGGATGCACATGAATAAAACGACCGTGACACGAGTGACCGCCGGTGCCGCCCTTGGTAGCGCACTGCTCCTGTTCGGAGGGGCCGCAGCGGCAAATGCCGAGCCGGCCGACGGACGGGTGGACCTCGCCATTGGCACGGCCGGCGTCCTGACGAGCGTTCCGATCGAGACCGCCGCGCAGATCGCCGCGGGCGTCTGCGACAGCGACGCCGCGACCATCACCACGGCTGCCGAGAGCGTGGACGCCAGCGGCAGCCAGCAGAGCGTGTGCAACAACGCGCTGGGTGCCGTCGACTTCCGCCAGAACGGCACCACCGTCGAAGAGGGCGCGTCCGCTGTGACCGATGCGCCGGGTACCGCTGAGGGCGCCTCCTTCTCCGAGGAGCCGGCCACGACCGAGGAGCCCACCCCCGACGAGGTGACCGGTGACGAAGAGGTCGAGGAACCCACCATCGAGGGTTCTGAGGTCCCCACCACCACGACCACGGTCCCTGCGCCCAGCGCCGGCTGATCGGGTCGAAGAGCACCTCCGCCGCCCGCACCCATCAGGGTGCGGGCGGCGGTCCGTTCGGGGCACGGCCCGGTATCGGTCCGGCGCCGACACGGACACCGGGGTTGCCAGTTGGCTCTTTGGGCGCAGTGTGTGAGAAATTTGTCGTCATGGCTCGACTGTTCGGCACCGATGGTGTGCGTGGAGTCGCCAATCTCGACCTGACCGCCGAGTTGGCGCTCGCTCTGGGATCAGCCGCTGCCCGGCGGCTGGGTTCGGCAGCCGGCGCCCGACGCAGGTTCGCCGTGGTGGGTCGCGATCCGCGCGCCAGCGGCGAGATGCTGGAGGCGGCGGTGATCGCCGGTCTGACCAGCGAGGGGATCGACGCGCTGCGCGTCGGTGTGCTGCCGACACCCGCGGTGGCCTACCTGACCAGCGCCTACGACGCCGATCTCGGCATCATGATTTCCGCATCGCACAACCCGATGCCCGATAACGGCATCAAGATCTTCGGCCCGGGCGGCCACAAGCTCGACGACGCCACCGAGGACCGCATCGATGAACTGTTGAGCTCAGGTCCGGGCGCCCGTCCGCTCGGCGGCGGTATCGGCCGCGTGGTCGATGCCGAGGACGCCCTGGACCGCTACCTGCGCCATGTCGCCAAGGCCGTCACCACCAGGCTGGATGGCATCAAGGTGGTTGTGGACTGCGCGAACGGCGCCGCATCGGAGGCCGCACCGCTGGCCTACCGCGCGGCCGGTGCCGAGGTCATCACGCTGCACGCCGAGCCCGACGGACTCAATATCAACGACGGCTGCGGATCGACGCACATGGAGGTGCTGCAGCGGGCCGTGCTGGCATACGGCGCCGACCTGGGGTTGGCACACGACGGTGACGCCGACCGCTGCCTGGCCGTCGACGCCCGCGGGGAGCTCATCGACGGTGACGCCATCATGGTGATGATGGCGCTGGCCATGCAGGAAGCCGGTGAGCTGGCGTCGGACACCCTGGTCGCCACCGTGATGAGCAATCTCGGCCTGCACATAGCGATGCGTGCGGCGGGTATCGAGGTCCGTACCACCGCCGTCGGCGACCGGTACGTACTCGAAGAACTGCGGGCCGGCGAGTTCTCCCTCGGCGGCGAACAGTCCGGCCACATCGTGCTACCGACCTTCGGCACCACCGGCGACGGGATCGTCACCGGGTTGCGGCTGATGTCGCGGATGGCTCAGACCGGCGCCACCATGGCTGAGCTGTGCGAACCGATGCACACGCTGCCGCAGGTGCTGATCAATGTCGAGGTCGCCGACAAGGCGACCGTCGCCGAGGCCGTGTCGGTGCGGACCGCTGTGGCCGCGGCCGAGGCCGAACTCGGCGATACCGGCCGTATCTTGTTGCGGCCGTCGGGAACCGAGCAGGTGGTCCGGGTGATGGTGGAGGCCGCCGACGAGAACACCGCCCGCCAGCTTGCGGTGCGGGTCGCAGAATCGGTCAGCCAACAGAAATGATGTAGTCGCCCGCGGAACCGATCCGTGGTCTGGTGCGTCCAATTCAGGTATGGGACTCATCACCACTGCCCGGGTGGACATCGCCGCGGTGCTCGACGCCGCGCACCGCTACGACACTGCGGCCGGGCTGTTGGACAGCGCCGTGCAGCGATGTCTGCCGGCGCTGGCATTCAGCGGATCGCGGGCAGGCCGGGAGTACACCGCCGGTGGCGATGAGGTGCGGCGGGCCGTCGACCACACGGTGGGCGCTTTACGCGCCTGGTCCCGGGGATCGCGTGACATCGCCTCGGTGCTGCGGGTTTCCGGAGCCGGCTACCTCCAGGTCGACGACAGCGCCGCGCGGCGGATCGGATGAGCGACGCGGCCGGCGAGATGCTCGACGCGGCCAGGCCCGTGGTCGACGTGCTGACCGAGTACATGCGGGCCTGCCGCCGATTGGGTCACCCGACGCCGGACCCGGCGCAACTGATGGCCGCCTACACCGCCGAGGAGGGGCTGGATCTGCAGGCGCTCGACGATGACGGTCGGGCGTTGACGGCGGCCGTCGCTGCGGCCGAGGAGGCGATGCTGCTGCAGGAGCATGCTCGCCGCACCCTGGTCGGGGCCTGGCAGGGAGCCGGGGCCGAGGCCGCCGTCGATCATCTGTTGCGGCATGCCGATGCTGCGGGTGTCACCGTCGACGGCCTGCGCAGCGCCGCAGGCGCCCTGGCTGAACTGCGAAACCGGTTGTGGCAGCTGATCGATGCCAAGGTCGGCACCGCTATCGATGTGGAAGCGCGGGGGATGAGAGCCGAATGGCTGAGTGCGGCCCGCATTGTGAACACCGGCGCCGGGGACCGCTCGGGTGCCAGCGAACTGGTGGACCTGCAGGTGGCGCCGTTCGTGGCCGATGACATCGCGGTGGACTGGGCGTCGTCATTGCAGCGGACGGAGTCGGCGGTCCGGCAGGCGTACGGCGCCGCGGCGGCGGCGATGAGCGCGGGTGCAACGGCGGTGTTCGACAGCCCGGGTGCGCTCGGCCCCAGTGTGTCATCGGCACCGGTTCCTGTTGCCGCAGAGCAGGTTAACGCTCCAGGAACAGCGATGGCCCCCGTACCAGCGGCGGCCACCGCTCCGGCTGGGTACTCGGTAGCGTCGACGGCGTGGCCGGACCCAGCCCCGCCTGCGCCCGCACCCGCACCCGTCGCGCCGGCTGCCGCCCCGCCACCGGTGATACTCCCGTCGGCCGCGCCTGCAGCCGCCGCGCCGGTGCCCGATCCGATGGCTGCCGCGCCGATGCCGCCGCTGGGCGGACTCGGCGGCGGCACATCACCGCTCGGTTCCGGACTGTCGGGACTTTCCGGCGCGGGTCAGCCCGTCGCCGACCTCCTGGGCGGTCTGCTGGGATCTGGGGGAGACGCTCTCCGCGGGCTGGGCGATCTGGAACCCGTCCCGGATGAGGAACTGAGGGACGCAGAATTCGGCGACCCGGCCGATGAAGAGGGCCTCGACACCGAAGACAACGACAACGAAGACAACGACGAGACCGACGGCGAAGACAACGACGAGACCGACGACGAAACGGCCGATGAGGATGACGCACTCGACGAGGGTGCGGTGGTACCCGAAGACCCGGCAGCCGAGGACCCTGGCACCGAGGAACCCGTCGTGCCTGCGGAAACCTTTGCCACTGAGGGGGATCCACCGGTTCCGACACCGGTTCCCGAACCGTTGGCCGACCCCGGCGTGCCGCCACCTGCAGCGCCCGCGGATACCCCGTGCGAGATCGCCGCGGACGAGCTGCCGCAGGCGGGGCCCTGAGCTACGCCGGCTGTGGGGAGTTGCGGCTGGCCACCAGATCCCAGCCGTCGGTCGGATTGCCGCGGATGACGAAGTATCCGGTGTTCTGCAGGGGAGTGGCAGACAGTGCGGCGGTGTCCACGCCCCGGACGTTCATGGCGACCCACAGCATGATGGCCGCGCCGTGCGAATAGGCGATGGCATTCGGGGCGGCGTCACCGACGGTGTCGGCGTAGATGGTCTGTACGGCCTCGTCGTAGCGTGCATCGAATTCATTGCCGTCGACGGAACCGGGTATCCGCGCAGCGCGATCGCCCCGTAGCCATTGCAGGGGTGCAGCGCAGTAGGTGCCCGCGGCCTCGGCTTCCGGCAGGCCTTCGTACACACCGGCTTCGATCTCGCGCAGCCCGGCCAGTACCACGATCGGTTCGTGCAGTGCGGCGGCCATCGGCTGCGCGGTTTCCTGGGTGCGGATCATGGTCGAGGCGTAAACCCCGTCGTAGGTGTCGCCTTTACCGCGTAGTGCGGCGGTAACGGCCAGGGCCTGGCTGCGACCCAGCTCGGTCACTGCGGGTCCCGGAGTCGACGTGTCGATCAGCCCGGAGGCATTACCCGCGGACTGGGCATGGCGCACCAGGGTCACGGTGATGTCGGCGGGCTGCGCCGATGCCGCCGGTGCAATGCCGACCGACACCGCCACGGCGACCGCTAGCAGGACTGCTGTCACACGTCGGCTCACGCAGTTTCCCCCTTCGACGCAAAAATCGACGAAATGATCGTTGCCGGGTGGCATTTCACGACCATTTCGCCGATCTCGGCGGAAAGGATGTTAGCGGCTAGCGCGAACCGGTGCGGGTAGTTCCCGAACCGCTACGACGCGGTCGCCCGTGTCCACCGGCGGACTGGCCGGAGCTGCCCGTTCCGGAACGCTGCGGCCGACGACGGCGCGAAGGCTGCTGCGAGGTGCGGGCGGGCGGTTCCGGGGTGTCGATCACGAGACCGCCGCTGAAGGAGCGTTCGCCGGGGGCGATCTCCTGCAGCACGGGGTGCGATGCGCCGCTGAACTTGGTGATCGTCGGCTTGACGCCGGCCTTGCGGGTCAGCACCCGCACATCGGCGACCTGATCGTCGACCATCAGGGTCACCACGGTGCCGTCGTTGCCTGCGCGCGCGGTGCGTCCGGAGCGGTGCGTGTAGGCCTTGTGCTCGACCGGCGGATCGGCGTGCACGACCAGGTTGACATCGTCGACGTGGATACCGCGCGCGGCGATATCGGTGGCGACCAGCACCGAGGCGGAACCGTCGGTGAACGCCCCGAGGTTACGGGTGCGTGCGTTCTGAGACAGGTTGCCGTGCAGCTCGACAGCCGGGACACCGCGTGAATTGAGCTTGCGGGCAAGGCCTTTGGCGCCGTACTTGGTGCGGGCGAACACGATGGTGCGACCGGGTGAGGCGGCCAGATCGGCCAGCACATCGAAACGTGCCGAGCCGTCGACATGCAGGACGTGGTGCACCAGGGTGGAGACCGGCGAGTTCTCGGAATCGACGCTGTGCACGATCGGGTCGCGCAGGTAGCGCTGGATCAGCACGTCGACGCCACCGTCGAGGGTGGCCGAGAACAGCAGTCGCTGGCAGTCGCGCGGGGTGCGGTCCAGCAGGCGCTTCACCGGCGGCAAGAAGCCGAGGTCGGCCATGTGGTCGGCCTCGTCGAGCACGGTGATCTCCACCGCGGACAGATCGGCGTGACCGGACTTGACGTGATCCTCGAGTCGGCCGGGGCAGGCGATGACAACATCGACGCCTTCACGCAGCTTCGAGATCTGCGGTCCGGCGCTGACGCCACCGAAGACGGTCACCGACCGCAGGTTGGTGGCCTTGGCCAACGGTGCGAGTGCAACGTCGATCTGGGTGGCCAGTTCACGGGTCGGCGCAAGGATCAGCGCGCGGGGCCGGCCGGAGCGCCGGGGACTGCCAGATGCTGCCAGCCGTGCGACGACCGGAAGCAGGAACGCGTAGGTCTTACCGGATCCGGTACGACCGCGGCCGAGCACATCGCGGCCGGCCAGCGAATCGGGAAGTGTCGCGGACTGAATGGGGAAAGGGGACTCGATGCCGGCGGCGGTGAGTGTGGTGACAACGGCTTCGGGCAAGCCGAAGTCGGCAAACGTAGACAAGAATGCTCCATGGATAGGAATGGTCGTCCTGCCCGGCGCGGATGGTTCCCGCGGCTCTCGGTGTGACGATCGAGCAGGGCGCAAGAAATGGCCCTGGCGAAGCGGCAAAAGGCAGAACAGACGATGCCGCTGTTACTGATGGTACCCAACGAAGCCGTTTGTCGGTAACTATGAGGCGAGCGTCACCAATTCTTCGGTGAATCGCACGGCCTCGGCATCGTCGGTGGCCAGCGGGTGAACCAGCATGGTCGTCACGCCCGCTTCGGCGTAGGCGGCCAGGCGTTCCTTGACGAAACCGCGCGGGCCGACCAGCGACACCTGGCGCACCAGCTCGTCGGGCACCGCGGCGATCGCCTCGTCCTTCTTGCCGGCCAGGAACAGATCCTGGATGTGATCGGCGACCTCACCGAACCCGTACCGGGTGGCCAGATTGTGATAGAAGTTCTTGCCCTTGGCCCCCATGCCGCCGATATACAGCGCCAGTTGGGGTTTCGCCCAGGCCAGCCGGTCTTCCACATCGTCGCCGATGGCGAGGCTGGCGCTGACCATGATGTCCAACGGGCCCAGGGCAGGATCCCGCTTGGCATAACCCGCCCGCAGGGCGTCGCCCCACACCTCGTCGGCCTTCTCCGGGTAGAAGAACACCGGCTGCCAGCCCTCAGCGATTTCTGCGGTCAGCTCAACGTTTTTCGGTCCGAGCGCGGCGATGGTGATCGGAATATTTTCCCGCACAGGGTGATTGATGAGACGCAAAGGTTTACCCAGGCCGGTGCCGCGATCTGCGGGCAGCGGGATCTGGTAGTGCTTGCCGTCGTGGGACACCTTCTCGCGGCGCCACACCTGGCGGCAGATCTCGATGACCTCGCGGGTGCGGCCCATCGGTGCGTCGAACGGGACACCGTGGAAGCCCTCCATGACCTGCGGGCCCGAGGTGCCGATGCCGAGCCGGAACCGGCCGTCGGACACGTAGTCCAGGCCGGCCGCCGTCATGGCCAGCAGGGTGGGCGTCCGTGTGTAGATCGGCACGACGCCGGAACCGATCTCGATGGTCGAGGTTTTGGCGGCCAGGTATCCGAGCTGGCTGATGGCGTCATAGGAGTACGCCTCGGCCACCAGGGCGATGTCGACACCGACCTTCTCCAGTTCGACGACCTGTTCGACGGCCTGTTTGAAGCCGCCGGCGTAGCTGAGGAAGATACCTGTGCGCATGGGGCAGTTATATCACCAACCGGTTGGTTGGCAGTACTGCGATCCGGTCAGCCCTTCAGCAGGACTGGCCTCTCAGCCCTTCAACAGGGCGACGACCTTTTCCTCCAGCGTCGGCTGCACGGCCTCGGGATCGGGACCGACCGTCTTGGGCAGCACCACGTCCGGGTCGGCGAAATCCCGATACTGCTGGTCGCCGGTCAACACGTGCAGCAGGTAGCCGGTCAGCAGCGCGCGGGTCGCCTTCTGGGTGGCCTTGTCGGCGCCCGGCAGCCCGACCGCCTTGGCCAGCCGGCGTCCCTCGATCAGGCCACCGGCCTCGGCTTTGCTGACGGTCCGCAGGATCGCTGCGGGCCACGCCCGCGCCAGCGTGTCGGCATTGGATTTCAGGGCGGTGGCGTCGGCCGGCGCCCGCAGGATCAGCCCGGGCATCTTCAACGCGGCTGCGGGTTGCTCGGCGGGTGGGCTGGTGACCGCGGGAAACAGCGCGGCGGCAGCCGTGAGCCGCGAGCCGAGTCCCGCGGCGGTGAACACCGCGGCCGATCCACCGAAGCCGTGCCCGACGACCCCGAGCTTGCCCGGGTGCACGCTGATCTTGCCGGGCCCGAGCCGGACCCCGGAAATGATGTCCAGGGTGGTCCCGAGATCGACGGCGAGGTTCAGCGCGGACGGCGCCAGCGACTTCTCGGTGTCGGGGGCCGCCGCGACGATGCCCCACGACGCCAGATGTTCCAAGGTGCCCGTGTAGCGGTCCGCCGCAGCCAGCCAGTCATGGCCGAACGCCACGCCGGGCAGGCTCAAACCTGACTCAGGGGTGTAGACGATGCCGGGCTGGCCGGCGAAAGCAAGGTCTCCGCGCAGGACGCGGTGCGGTCCGCGCCGGGTCAGAGCAGCGAAGAGTTTCTTCGTCTTGGCCACGGATAGACCCTAGTCGACGGCCTCCGGGTGTGAGCGCGCGGACGAGGGTGGTCGCCGACTGCACTATCCTGGGTGCCTATGTGTGGAATCGTCGGCTACGTCGGGCAGCGCCCTGCCTGCGGCATCGTCGTCGATGCGCTGCGGCGGATGGAATACCGCGGTTACGACTCGTCGGGAGTCGCCCTGCTCGACGGTGACGGTGGTCTCACCGTCCAGCGACGGGCGGGCCGCTTGTCCAATCTCGAAGACGCGCTCAAGGATGTCGGCGACGACGGTCTGGTCGGCACGTCCGGAATGGGGCACACCCGGTGGGCGACGCACGGCCGGCCCACCGACCGCAACGCCCACCCGCACCGTGACGCCAGCGGCAAGTTCGCCGTGGTGCACAACGGGATCATCGAGAACTTCGCGGTGCTGCGCACCGAGTTGGAGACCGCGGGCGTCGAGTTCGCCAGCGATACCGACTCCGAAGTGGCCGTGCACCTGGTCGCCGAGGCCTACCGGCGGGGAGAGACCGCCGGTGACTTCACGGCGTCGGTGCTGTCGGTACTGCGCCGGCTCGAGGGCCATTTCACGCTGGTGTTCGCCTTCGCCGACGAACCCGGCACCATCGTGGCCGCGCGGCGGTCCACCCCGCTGGTGGTCGGAGTCGGGGACGGTGAGATGTTCGTCGGATCCGATGTGGCGGCTTTCATCGAATACACCCGTGAGGCAGTCGAACTCGGTCAGGACCAGGCCGTCGTCATCACCGCGGACGGTTACCAGATCTTCGGTTTCGATGGAAACCGTGACGACGCGAATGCTCGGCCGTTTCATATCGACTGGGATCTGTCGGCCGCCGAGAAGGGCGGCTACGAATACTTCATGCTCAAGGAGATCGCCGAGCAGCCCACCGCTGTCGCCGACACCCTGCTGGGGCATTTCATCGACGGCCGGATCGTGCTCGACGAGCAGCGACTCTCCGATCAGGAACTGCGTGAGGTCGACAAGGTCTTCATCGTCGCCTGCGGTACCGCCTACCACTCCGGCATGCTGGCCAAGTACGCCATCGAGCACTGGACACGGCTGCCGGTCGAGGTCGAACTGGCCAGCGAATTCCGTTATCGGGACCCGGTTCTGGACCGCAGCACGCTGGTGATCGCGATCTCCCAGTCCGGCGAGACCGCCGACACCCTCGAAGCGGTGCGCCATGCCAAGGAGCAGAAGGCCAAGGTGCTGGCCATTTGCAATACCAACGGCAGCCAGATCCCGCGCGAGGCCGATGCGGTGCTCTACACCCGGGCCGGCCCGGAGATCGGCGTGGCGTCCACCAAGACGTTCCTGGCGCAGCTGACCGCGAACTACCTGGTCGGGCTGGCGCTGGCGCAGGCCCGGGGTACCAAATACGCCGACGAGGTGGCGCGCGAATACCACGACCTAGAGGCCATGGCCGATCAGGTCGCACGGGTGTTGACCTGCATGGAGCCGGTGACCGAACTCGCCAAGAAGTTTGCCCGGTCGTCCGCGGTGTTGTTCCTGGGCCGCCATGTCGGCTACCCGGTGGCCCTGGAGGGCGCGCTCAAGCTCAAGGAGCTGGCCTACATGCACGCCGAGGGGTTCGCCGCCGGTGAGCTCAAGCACGGCCCGATCGCGCTGATCGAGGACGGTCTGCCGGTCATCGTGGTGATGCCGTCACCCAAGAGTGCCGCCACGCTGCACGCCAAGTTGCTCAGCAATATCCGTGAGATCCAGGCCCGCGGCGCGATCACCATCGTCATCGCCGAGGAGGGCGATGACACCGTGGCGCCGTACGCCGATCACCTGATCGAGATACCGGCAGTGTCAACGCTTTTCCAGCCGCTGCTGTCGACGATCCCGATGCAGGTATTCGCCGCCGGGGTGGCTCAGGCGCGTGGTTACGACGTGGACAAGCCGCGCAACCTGGCGAAGTCCGTCACCGTCGAGTAGCAGTTGTCAGCCGGCGCGCCTGGCCCATTCGCTGGGCGGGACGCCGAAGTGCCTGCGGAAGGCGCGGTTGAAGGTACCCGGGTCGGCGAAGCCGCTGGCGCGGGAGGCGCTGCTCACCGAGGAGCCCCGGGAGATCAGGGCACTCGCGAGTTCCAGCCGCTGACGACGGATTTCCATCGCCGGTGAGCGACCGTCCTCGGCGAGCACCTGCTGCACGGAGCGCAACGAGAGGTGGAACTCGGCGGCCAGCCGGGCCGCGGTGAAATCCGGGTCGCGCAGGCGTGTGCCCACATGCGCGAGCAGGCGCGCCCGTAACTCCGTGCGGGACGGTGCGTCCTCGGATCCTCCGACGCTGGGCGGTTCGGCGGCCAGGCGTTCGGTCGCATCGGCGAACGCGAGCAATCGGGTGCCGTCGGCCCCCAACGGTTTCGCCGACCAGGTGACCGGGATCGGTTGTCCGGCTCGGCTGATGAACCACTCGTGCGCCGTCACACCGGGTGAGCCGCAACCGTCGAGTATCGGGCAGGAATGCGACGGGTAGCGCGAACCGTCAGGGTGCCACTCGTGCAGGGTGTCGTGGCTCGGTGCGCCGATCACGTCATCGTCGGATCGGTAGCCGAGCATGCTCAGCGCCGCCTGATTCGCCAATGCGACCGTGCCGTCGGGGCCGATCACCCACAGCGGTGTCGGTGCGATATCGATCGCCGCCGACAGCGTGCCGGCATCGAGCGCGGTTGCGGTCGTGTTCTTGTGGTCGGCCATTCTCCACCTGGCTTCCGAATGATGAGCTCACGCTAGGTGCGGGGCGTTTCGGTATGTTTCTCCGTTCGTTACGGGGTGGTTAAACGGAGGCCGGACGCCACCGCGGTGCGCAAAATGCCGGATGCCCTGCGCCTTCTGCCATGGGCAGGGCGTCCGGCACCCGGTGATATGGAGCCACAGCGACAACGATGGTCGCCACAACCGCCACCTCTCACCTCAGGAGCCCGAGCATGGTGTACGACCCTGCCTCATCCGTCATCACCGAGATCGAACAACGTCGTTCCGAGACCGGGGTCAGCTGGCAGAAGCTGGCCGATCACATCGACCGACCGCTGGTGTGGACGGTGGCCGCCCTGCTGGGCAGCCACCCGATGCCCGCCGAGCAAGCAACCGCCGCGGGTGACCTACTCGATCTCAGCGCGGAAACCGTTGCCGCACTGCAGCGTCAGCCCTACCGGACAGCCGACCCGGCGCTGCAGACCGACCCGACGATCTACCGGTTCGTCGAACTGATCAATGTGTACGGCCCAGCCTTCAAAGCGCTGATCCACGAGGAGTTCGGCGACGGCATCATGAGTGCGATCAATTGCAACGTGTCGTTCGAGCGGCGCGCGGATCCCGGGGGAGACCGGGTCGTGGTGACCATCGACGGCAAGTTCCTGCCCTACCAGTGGTGACTCCGACCGAAAGGAATCAGCCCATGTCATATGTCAAACCCGCCGAACTCGCAGTCCGGATCATCGATGCCGGTGAATCCAAGGTTTTCATGTCCACCCGGGACACGCTCATCCGGTCGTTCATGGCCGGCGCCATTCTCGCGCTGGCCGCAGCATTCGCGGTGACCATCTCGGTCAAGACCGGGGAGCCGCTGCTGGGCGCAGTACTGTTCCCGGTCGGTTTCTGTATGCTCCATCTTCTCGGATTCGACTTGCTGACAGCGGTTTTCACATTGGTGCCGCTGGCCTGGCTGGACAAGCGCCCGGGCGTCACGCTCAAGCCTATGCTGCGCAACTGGGGGCTGGTGTTCCTCGGGAATCTGTTGGGTGCGCTCACCGTCGCGGTGTTCATGGCGATCTACTTCACCTATGGGTTCAGCGTGGAACCCGATGCGGTCGGGCAGGCGATCGGCGAGATCGGCGAGGGTCGCACCGTCGGCTATGCCGACCACGGTGCCGCGGGAATGCTCACGCTGTTCCTGCGTGGCGTGATGTGCAACTGGATGGTGTCGATGGGCGTGGTCGGCGCCATGATGTCAGACAGTCTGTCCGGCAAGGTGATCGCGATGTGGATGCCGATCATGGTGTTCTTCTATCTGGGGTTCGAGCACTCGATCGTGAACATGTTCCTCTTCCCGTCGGGCCTGCTTCTGGGCGGCGAGTTCACCATCGTCGACTATCTGCTGTGGAACGAAATCCCCACGGTGCTGGGCAATCTGGTGGGCGGACTGGCCTTCGTCGGTCTTGTCATCTACGCGACGCACGCCAAGACGGCGCCATCGCGGCCGCGTCCGGGGGATCTGGTCTCGGTGGACCGGACTCCCGTACCGAGCAAGGTCTGAGCACCGCCGGACTCGCGGTCCCGGTACGCATGCCGACCGCGAGTCCGCCGGGTTTCAGGCGCGAACGACGCTGGGCCCCAGCGTCTCGTAACTATGCGCCTCGGCGAGCGGGAACTCGGTCCCGGTCACGATGGTGTGGAAATCGGCCACCTCGGCGAACCGGCAGAAGCTGGTCTGGCCGAACTTCGAATGCGCGGCGACCAGGACGCGGCGGGTGGCGACGCGTACCGCGGTCTGCTTCACCGCCGCAACCGCCGGGTCGGGGGTGGTGAGGCCGTGATCCAGCGAGATACCGTTGGTGCCCAGGAACGCCACGTCGATCACCAGGGCGCGCAGCCGTTCGAGCGCCCATTCATCCACCGTGGCAAGCGTTCTGCCGCGCATCCGGCCGCCCAGCAGCAACACCGTGACGGTGCTGCTGTGGGCCAGTGCCTCGGCCGCCAGCAGTGATGAGGTGACCACCGTCAGGTCCTCGTCGGCCAGCAGCTCGGCGATCAGTCTCGGGGTGAAACCCTCGTCGAGGTAGACGGTTTCGGCGCCGTGCAGCTGGTCGGCCGCGGCACCGGCGATCCGGTGCTTCTGAGCCAGGTCGATCTGGCTGCGGTATTCGATCCCGGATTCGAACGCCACCGTCTCCAGCGGGATCGCCCCGCCGTGGACCCGCTTGAGCAGCCGGCGTCCCGCGAGCACCTTCAGATCGCGGCGGATGGTCTCCGTCGCCACCTGAAGCTCCTCGGCCAGGGCGGGCACCTCGACCCGCCCGCGGCTGCGGGCGAACTCGACGATCTGACGCTGGCGGCTGTCCGAATCCACGGTCACATTCTGGTCGGTGTCATTCCCCGGCGTTCAGGACGCCCTGGATTTCCTCGGCCGTGGTCGCCGAGCGCAACCGGGCGACCTGCTCCTTGTCCAGGAATACGTGGGCGATACGGGTCAGCAGCGCCATGTGATCGTCGCCGGCGCCGGCGATCCCGACGACGAACTCTGCCGGCTTGCCGTTCCAGTCGATGGGCTCGGGGTAACGCACGAACGAGATGCCGGTCCGACGGATGGCCGTCTTGGCCTCATTGGTGCCGTGCGGGATGGCCAGCCCGTTGCCCATGTAGGTGGACACCGACTTCTCCCGGTCGTGCATGGCACCGACATAGGACGGTTCGACGGCCCCGGCGGCCACCAGGAGGGCGCCTGCCTCGTCGATGGCCTGCGCTGCGGTACTGCCGTTGCCGTTCAACACGATCGAACTCACCGGCAGCACATCACCACCGGCCGCGGTGGCCTGCTCGACCGCCGGCGCGGCGGCCTCGGTGGTTCCGCCGCTGTTGGACTGCTGCAGGCGCTCGACGATCTCGTCGTAGCGCGGGCTGCTCATGAAGTCGTCGACGGACACATGTGCCGCGGACCCGGTCTTCTGGGTGGCCCGGGCGGTCAGGTCACGATGGCTGACGACCAGATCGTAGGTGTCGGTGAGGTTGGAGATCGCCGAGTTCGTCACCTTGACGTCACCGAAGCCGGCCTGCTGAATCTTCCTGCGCAGTACCGATGCTCCCATGGCCGAGGATCCCATGCCGGCATCGCAGGCGAACACGATCGTCCTGATCGGCCCGCTGCCTGCGCCCACGAGGGCAGAGGCGATGCTGGACTTCTTGCCCTTCATCGATTCCATGGAGGCGGTGGCGGCAGCCAGATCGGGTTCCTCGGTCGCCTTGTCGGTCTTGAGCAGGAAGGCCGCGACGGTGAAGGACACCGCGGTGGCGCCGAGCACCGACAGGGTGACGCCGAGGAAGCTGCCGCTGGCGGTCTGGGCGTAGATGGCGATGATCGAACCGGGTGCGGCCGGGGCGCGCAGACCCGAGCCGAACAGGACGTTGATGAAGACGCCTGTCATGCCGCCGAGGATGGTGGCGATGATCAGCTTGGGCTTCATCAGCACGTAGGGAAAGTAGATCTCGTGGATACCGCCGAAGAACTGGATGATGGCCGCGCCGGGCGCCGAGGCCCGCGCGGCACCCTTGCCGAACAGGGTGAAGGCGAGCAGGATTCCCAGGCCCGGGCCGGGGTTGGTCTCCAGCAGGAACAGGATCGACTTGCCGGTTTCCAAGGCCTGGGTGGTGCCCAGCGGGGTCAGCACGCCGTGGTTGATGGCGTTGTTGAGGAACAGCACCTTGGCGGGTTCGATGAGGATCGAGGTCAGCGGCAGCAGATCGTTGTTGACGAGGAAGTCGACCGCGTTCCCGGCGCCCCGGGTGAATGCGGAGACGATCGGCCCGATGCCGAAGAACCCGAAGATCGCCAGGATCATGCCGAGGATGCCTGCGGAGAAGTTGTCCACGAGCATCTCGAAGCCGGGCCGGATCTTGCCGTCCCACAGCGCGTCGAATTTCTTCATGAGCCAGCCGCCGAGCGGGCCCATGATCATGGCGCCCATGAACATCGGCACGTCCGCGCCGGCGACCACACCCATGGTGGCGATGGCACCGACCACCGCGCCGCGGTTGCCGTGGATCATCCGGCCGCCGGTGTACCCGATCAGCACCGGCAGCAGGTAGGTGATCATCGGCCCGACGATCCCGGCGCCGTCATAGGCGCCCCAGCCGCCGATCTTGGCGACCCACCCGTTGGGATCCTGCAAGCCGGTGAAGATGGCCTGCAGCCAGCCCTGCTCGATGAACAGCGCGGTGATCAGGCCCCACGCGATGAACGCGCCGATATTGGGCATGACCATGTTCGACAACGCGGTGCCGAATTTCTGCACACGTACCCGCATGCCGGTCTGCGGGGACGCCGCGGCAGACGCTTCGACAGTGGACATCCGATGACCTCCGGTTCCGCCGGCACATGGGTGATGCCGGTCACAAGTATCCCCAGTAAAACGCATAGGTGGGCACTTTCGCAAGCAATTCGGGCAAAAACGGGCAGCCGATTCTGTGGTTTTGTGACCGTATTGGCGTTAGAGTGCTGTCAGCAAAGCCTGGCAATCCGGCCGACGACCGAAAGGACCGCGCATGTTAGCCCTGCGTTTCTACGCCCCCGAGGACGTTCGCCTCGAAGATGTGCCGGAGCCGCAGTGCGGGCCCGACGAGGTCAAGCTGCGGGTGCGCAACTGTTCGACCTGCGGTACCGACGTCAAGATCTTCCACAACGGGCACCAGAACCTGACCCCGCCGCGCACCATCGGCCACGAGATCGCCGGCGAGATCGTCGAGGTCGGCTCGGATGTGAACGCGACCTACGGCAGCGACTGGACCATCGGAGACCGCGTCCAGGTGATCGCTGCGGTGCCGTGCGGCGAATGCCATGAGTGCCGCAAGGGTTGGATGGCGGTCTGCCAGAACCAGACCTCGATGGGCTACCAGTACGACGGCGGTTTCGCCGAGTTCATGATCGTGCCCCAGCAGGTGCTCAAGGTCGACGGCCTGAACAAGATTCCCGACAACGTCGGCTTCGACGAGGCCTCGGCCGCCGAACCGTTCGCCTGCGCCATCAATGCCCAGGAACTGCTCGGCATCGAAGAAGGGGACACCGTCGTGGTTTTCGGCGCCGGACCCATCGGGTGCATGCACATCCGGATCGCCCGCGGTGTGCACAAATGCGGACCGATCTATCTGGTCGACGTCAACGACGCGCGGCTGAAGATGTCGGCCGACGCGGTCAACCCCGACGGCGTCATCAACGCCGCAGAGGTCGACGTGGTCGAGAAGGTCATGGAGCTCACCGGGGGCCGGGGCGCCGATATCGTCATCACCGCGACCGCGGCCAATGTCGCGCAGGAGCAGGCCATTTCGATGGCGGCCCGCAACGGCCGCATCTCCTTCTTCGGCGGTCTGCCCAAGACCGACCCGACCATCACCTGCGACTCCAACATCGTGCATTACCGCCAGCTGCACATCCACGGCGCCAACGGGTCCGCGCCCGAGCACAACAAGCGTGCGCTGCAGTACATCTCCACCGGGCAGGTGCCGGTCAAGGACCTCATCACCCGCCGCATTCCGCTGGAGAACGTGCTCGACGCCTTCGACATCGTCAAGAAGGGTGAGGCGATCAAGGTGACCGTCGAGCCGTAGGCCGACCGGGCTAGGCTCGGTGCAATGGAACTTGCGGTACCGAATGTCAACATCGCGGCGCGGTTCAGCCGGGGCAAGCTCGGCGCCTATGCCGGGCGGCGCGAGTTCGAGCACTTCCTCGAGGCCTATCGGACTGGTATGGCCGAGCTACCGCCGTTCGAACTCTTCGACCTCGCAACATCTTTCGGCACAGTCCGGGCATACCGCTTCGCCGGGCCCGATACCGGGCCGCCCGTTGTCCTGTTGCCCGGCCGCAACGCGTCCACCCCGATGTATCAGAGCAACCTCGACGCGCTGCTGCGCTTCCGCACCGTGTACTGCATCGATCTACTCGGCGAGGCCGGGCTGTCGGTACAGGACCGGCCGATTGCGGGGGCACCCGACCAGGCGCAATGGCTCGACGAGAGCCTTGCCGGTCTGGGATTGAATCGCGCACACCTGCTCGGGGTATCGATCGGCGGCTGGACCGCGGTGAACTGCGCGGTGCACCGGCCTGCTCGTGTCGCGTCGCTGACCCTGCTGGACCCGGTGATGACGTTCGGCCGGTTGAAGGTGGCGCCGATGCTGGCCTCGGTGATCCTGCTGATGCCCGGGACGCCCGCGGCGTGGCGCCGCGGCGTCATGAGCTGGATATCCGGGGGTGCCGATGTCGAAGATGTCTCGATCGAACCGGTGGCCGGCCTGATCGACGCGGCGGCAAAGGATTTCGTGATCCGCACCCCGATGCCCCGGACATTCACCGACGAGCAGTTGCGGTCCCTCGACGTGCCGGTGCTCGCACTGTTGGCCGGTCGCAGCGTCATGGTCGACGCACCGCGGGCCGCCGCCCGGGCCCGCACCGTGCTGCGCCACGGGCAGGTCGAAGTATGGCCGGATGCCTCGCATGCGATCAACGGCGAGTTCCCGGACCAAATCGCCGACCGTTCACACCGGTTCTTCGGCGATGTGGAGCAGCTCTGACAGGCTAACCGCTCACGCTGTCATTGGCGGTTTGCTGGATCCGTCACCAGCGATCGGCCCCATGAAGCTGGGTGAGCGCGTAACCTGTTGGCGCGCGCGCACATCGAGTGAGAACGGGAGCTGATGCGGCACTATTACACCGCTGACGCGATCCGTGCAGCCGAAGCACCGCTGCTGGCAGCACAGCCCGACGGCGCACTGATGCGCCGGGCGGCCTACAGTCTGGCCGGGGTGATCGCCGACGAATTACGTGACCGCACGGGCGGGGTCAACGGGCGCCGGATCTGTGCCGTGGTGGGTTCGGGTGACAACGGCGGCGACGCGCTGTGGGCGGCGACGTTCCTGCACCGCCGCGGCGCACAGGCCACCGCGGTGCTGCTCAGACCCGACCACACCCACGCCGCGGCGCTCGCGGCCTTTCGTCGCGCCGGTGGCCGCGTGCAGCAGAGCATCCCCGCGGCAACCGATCTCGTCATCGACGGCGTGGTCGGCATCTCCGGGCGGGGCGCCCTGCGTCCCGACGCCGCAGCCGTCTTCGACGCCGCAAGCGCGCCCGTCATCGCCGTCGACCTGCCCAGCGGCGTCGACGCCCACACCGGCGCGGCCGACGGTGCACACGTGGCGGCGGTCGTCACCGTCACCTTCGGCGGGCTCAAACCCGTGCACGCGCTGGCCGATTGCGGGCGTGTCGAGCTCATCGACATCGGACTGGATCTGGCACCGGCCGATCTCCGCGGATTCGAGGCCACCGATGTGGCGGCCCGCTGGCCGATCCCCGGCCCGCTCGACGACAAGTACACCCAGGGTGTCACCGGAGTCCTGGCCGGCTCGGCGACCTACCCCGGAGCCGCCATCCTCAGCACCGGCGCCGCGGTGGCGGCCACCTCGGGCATGGTCCGCTACGCCGGCAGCGCTGCACACGACGTGGTGAATCACTGGCCGGAAGTCATCGCCACCCCGGACACCGAATCGGTGGGCCGGGTGCAGGCATGGGTGGTCGGGCCGGGGCTCGGCACCGACGAAAAGGCCGCGGCAACACTGCGATTCGCACTGTCATCGGATCTTCCGGTCATCGTCGACGCCGACGCTTTGACCGTGCTGGCCGCCTCGCCCGCGCTGGTGGCCGACCGGTCCGCGCCGACGGTGCTGACCCCGCACGCGGGGGAGTACCGGCGGCTGGCCGGGGCGGACGTCGGGTCCGATCGGGTCGGTGCGGCGCGGACCCTGTCCGACACCCTCGGGGCGACCGTCCTGCTCAAAGGCAACGTCACCGTCGTCGCCTCCCCGACCGGACCGGTCTACCTGAACCCCGCCGGGCAGTCCTGGGCCGCCACCGCCGGGTCCGGGGACATCCTGTCCGGGGTGATCGGAGCGTTGCTGGCGGCAGGGATTGCACCCGCCGAGGCCGCCGCGATGGCCGCCTTCGTCCACGCCCGCGCGGCCGCGCTCGCCGCCGCCGACCCCGGCCCACAGGCCGCACCGACCTCCGCGGGGGGCATCCTCGCCCACCTGCGCGCCGCCATCGCATCGTTGAGTGGAAAGGGATAACCCCACATGAGCCGCAGGCACCGCCAGCATCCGCCGCACATCGCCCCCGCGTACACCGGAAGGCTGTCGACCGACCCGGTGCCTGCGCTGCGAATGCCCGGCGAATCGATGGATCCGCAGGCGGCCTACCGCTATATCCACGATGAGCTGATGCTCGACGGCAGTTCGCGGCTGAACCTTGCGACCTTCGTCACCACCTGGATGGACCCCGAGGCCGAGAAGCTGATGGCCGAGACGTTCGACAAGAACATGATCGACAAGGACGAGTACCCGGCCACCGCGGCGATCGAGGCGCGTTGTGTGGCCATGGTGGCCGACCTGTTCCACGCCGAGGACCTGCGCGACGATGACGCCGCCACTGCGGTCGGGGTGTCGACCATCGGGTCCAGCGAGGCCGTGATGCTGGCAGGGCTGGCCCTGAAATGGCGTTGGCGCGCGAAGGTCGGGGACGGTTGGAAGGGGCGCACGCCCAACCTGGTGATGGGCTCCAACGTGCAGGTGGTGTGGGAGAAATTCACCCGCTACTTCGACGTCGAGCCGCGGTATCTGCCGATGGCCGAGGGACGCTACGTGATCACCCCGGAACAGGTGCTCGACGCCGTCGACGAGGACACCATCGGTGTGGTCGGCATCCTGGGCACCACCTTCACCGGCGAGCTGGAACCGATCGCCGAGATCTGCGCCGCGCTGGACAAACTTGCCGCCGACGGCGGGGTGGATGTTCCGGTGCATGTCGACGCGGCCAGCGGCGGTTTCGTCGTGCCGTTCCTGCACCCCGACATGATCTGGGACTTCCGGCTGCCCAGGGTGGTGTCGATCAACGTCAGCGGTCACAAATACGGGCTGACCTATCCGGGCATCGGGTTCGTGGTGTGGCGCAACGCCGAGCATCTACCCGAAGAACTGGTGTTCCGGGTCAATTATCTGGGCGGTGACATGCCGACCTTCACGCTGAACTTCTCCCGGCCGGGAAACCAGGTCATCGGCCAGTACTACAACTTCCTGCGCCTGGGGCGGGCCGGATACTCCCAGGTCATGCACTGTCTCTCGGAGACCGCGCGTTGGCTGGGCGATCAGCTGCGTGACAGCGAACATTTCGAGCTGATCACCGACGGGTCGGCCATCCCGGTGGTGAGTTTCCGGCTCAAGGGCGATCCCGGCTACACGGAGTTCGATGTCTCCCAAGCTCTGCGGGCCTCCGGCTGGCAGGTGCCCGCCTACACGATGCCCGAGGGCGCCGAGGACGTCACAGTGCTGCGGGTGGTGGTCCGGGAGGGCTTCTCGGCCGATCTGGCCCGGGCACTACGCGATGACACCATCACCGCACTGGAGCACCTCGACCAGCTCAAACCGGGTGGGCACTTCGACTCGGAGCAGCCGTTCGCGCACTGACCGAGGAGTCGTCGGGGTAGGTGCGAACCAGCGGCATGACAAAATCGAGGCAATGCACCCCTCCGAGCTGACCGCGCCGCCCGGCCCCACGGCCGTGGTGGATCTCGGCGCCATCGCACACAACGTGCGTGTTCTGCGCGAACATGCGGGCCCCGCGGCGGTGATGGTGGTGGTCAAGGCCGACGGGTACGGCCACGGTGCCACTCCGGTCGCCCGCACCGCACTCGCCGCCGGCGCCGCCGAACTCGGGGTGGCCACCGTCGACGAGGCACTCGCGCTGCGGGCGGACGGCATCACCGCGCCGATACTGGCCTGGCTGCACGCACCGGGCACCGACTTCGCGCCGGCGCTGGCCGCCGATGTGCAGATCGCGGTGTCCGCACTGGAACAACTCAACGATCTCGTCGATGCGGCACGACGCACCGGTGTCACCGCGGTGACCACGCTCAAGGTCGATACCGGGCTGAGCCGCAACGGGGTGGCCGCCGCCGATCTACCCAAGGTGCTGGGCGCCCTGGCACACGCGGTCACCGAGGGGACGGTGCGCGCCCGGGGCATCATGAGCCATCTGGCGTACGGCGACGATCCGGATCACCCGATGAACGATCGGCAGGCTGCCCGCCTGCAGGAGTGGCGTGCGCTCGCGCGTGAATACGACGTCGACTTCGAGATCGCGCATCTGAGCAACTCACCTGCGGCGATGACCCGCCCGGACCTGGCCTTCGACCTGGTCCGACCCGGTATCGCGGTCTACGGCCAGACCCCGATTCCCGCCCTCGGGAACATGGGGCTGCGCCCGGCGATGACGCTGAAAGTCCCGGTGGCGATGGTGCGCTCGATCAACGCCGGCGACGGGGTGTCGTACGGGCACACCTGGATCGCCGACCGCGACACCACAGTGGCCCTGATTCCGCTCGGCTACGCGGACGGCATCTTCCGGACGCTGAGCGGCCGCCTGGAGGTGTCCATCAACGGCCTCCGCCGCCCGGGAGTCGGCCGGATCTGCATGGACCAGTTCGTGGTCGATCTCGGTCCCGGGCCGGTCGACGTCAGCGTCGGCGATGAGGCAATCTTGTTCGGTCCCGGCGACTCCGGTGAGCCGACCACCCAGGACTGGGCCGACCTGATCGGCACCATCAACTACGAGGTGGTCACCGCCCCACGAGGCCGGATCACCCGCGTCTACCGCGACGAGACGGGCTGAAACCGTTGGCAGAAGACGATATTGGCCGGCCCAAGCCGGGCGGGGACACTGCCGGCTGGGCATTGGCCCGCTGGCTGGCGGGTGCGGCCGGGTTGGCCGCCGTCGGGTCGGTGGCCGGAGTCTCGGTGGCACGATCGCTGGCCCGCCGGGTCAGTAGCGATGACCCGTATGCCGCCGAGGATTTCGAGCTTCTGCACGATGACCGCAGCGTCGTGGTCACCGCCGACGACGGGGTCCCGCTCGCGGTGCGTGAATGCGGACCGGAGAACGCCCCGCTGACCGTGGTCTTCTCGCACGGATTCTGCCTGCGGATGGGTGCCTTCCACTTCCAGCGCGACCGACTGGCCCAGCAGTGGGGCGATCAGGTGCGGATGGTCTTCTACGACCAACGCGGACACGGCCTGTCCGGTGACGCCTCACCGGACACCTTCACCGTGCCGCAACTGGGGCGCGACCTGGAATCGGTGCTCGCGGTCATGGCCCCGCGCGGGCCGGTCGTGCTCGTCGGCCACTCCATGGGTGGCATGACCGTGCTGTCGCACGCTCGGCAGTACCCACACCGTTATCCCACCCGCGTCGTCGGCGCCGCACTGATCGCGTCTGCCGCCGAAGGTGTTTCGCGCTCGCCGCTCGGTGAGATCCTGCGTAACCCGGCATTGGAGGCAGCGCGATTCGTCGTGCGCTACGCGCCCGGACTGGTGCACCGCGGCCGCGGGGTGGCCCGCAACATCATCGGACCGGTACTGCGCGCGGCGTCCTACGGCGACGAGAGCATCAGCCCGAGCGTGGTGGCCTTCAGTGAGCGGATGATGCACGACACCCCGGTGCACACGCTGGTCGGATTCCTGCACGCGCTGGAGGTGCACGACGAGACGGCCGGCCTGCAGACCCTGGCCAAGATCCCCACCCTGATCGCCTGCGGTGACCGCGACCTGCTCACCCCGCTGGAATACTCGCAAGACATGGCGGCGGCGCTTCCGAAGTCGGAGTTGGTGGTCGCCGAGGGCGCCGGGCACCTGATCCAGTTGGAACGGCCCGAACTGATCGACGACGCGCTGGTGCGTCTGGTGGAACGGGCCACCCCGTCCAAGCTGGTGGCGCTGACCCGCCGGCTCAAGGAACGGGCCCGCAACCATGGCTGAGCGCACCAACGGCGCGGCCGAACTGCCAACCCCTGCCGACACCGTCGCGCTCGGTGCCCGGTTGGGCGCCGCGTTGCGCGCCGGTGACGTGGTGGTCCTGTCCGGACCGCTGGGTGCGGGAAAAACCATGTTCACCAAGGGAATTGCGCAGGCCTTGGATGTCGACGGGCCGGTCACCTCACCGACCTACGTACTGGCGCGGGTGCATCCGGCCCGCAAGACCGGGGCGCCCGCACTGGTCCACGTCGATATCTACCGGCTGCTCGACCACGGTGGCGATCTACTCGGTGAGCTCGACTCGCTGGACCTCGACACCGACCTTGATGATGCCGTGGTCGTCGTGGAATGGGGCGAGGGTCTGGCCGAACGGCTCTCGGAGGACCATCTGGACATTCAACTGGACCGTGCCGCCGACTCCGAGCTGCGCACCGCGTCATGGCGATGGAGCAGTTCATGATCGTGTTGGCCCTCGACACCGCCACCCCCGCGGTGACCGCCGGCATCGTCGCGGTGGGGGAGACCATCGTGACACTGGCCGAGCGCACCATCGTCGACGCCCGCGCGCACGCCGAACAGCTCACTCCCAATGTGATTGCCGCACTTGCTGACAGCGATAAGTCGATGGGCGATCTGGATGCCGTCGTGGTGGGGTGTGGCCCCGGCCCGTTCACCGGACTGCGGGTCGGTATGGCGACCGCCGCAGCCTACGGGCAGGCGCTGGGAATCCCCGTCCACGGGGTGTGCACTCTCGACGCGATCGGCGGCCCGACCCGCGGCGATGTCCTGGTCGTCACCGATGCTCGCCGCCGCGAGGTGTACTGGGCGCGTTACCGCGATGGGGTGCGGATCGGCGGACCCGAGGTCGCCGCCCCGGCCGATGTCAACGCCGACGGTGTGCAGGCGGTGGCCGGGTCACCGGCGCATGCCGCGCTGTTCGGCCTGCGCGTCATCGGTCCGGAGTACCCGACGGCTGCCGAACTCGTTGCCGCCGTGGTTGACTGGACCGGCGAACCGGAACCGCTGGTGCCGCTGTACCTGCGTCGGCCCGATGCCAAAACACTGGCCGAGCGGGGCCTGGCGTGACGGGTTCTGACAAGACAGGTTCTGACAACATCGTGATCGATCCGCTGACCCGGGCCGACGCCTCCCGGTGTGCCGAGCTGGAGTCACAGCTGTTCGCCGGTGACGACCCCTGGCCGCGGGCGGCGTTCCTGCATGCCCTGGACGGCAGGCACAATCACTACGTGGCGGCCCGCGCCGAGGACCAGATGGTCGGGTACGCGGGCATCTCGCGGCTGGGCCGCATCCCGCCCTACGAATACGAGGTGCACACCATCGGTGTCGATCCGGCCTATCAGGGCCGCGGTATCGGTCGCCTGCTGCTCGCCGATCTGTTGGCCTTCGCCAAGAAGGGCGAGGTGTTCCTGGAGGTGCGCACCGACAACGAGGCGGCCATCGGCCTCTACCAAAGCGTCGGTTTCACCACGGTCGGCGTGCGCAAGCGGTACTACAAGGTCAGCGGCGCCGATGCCTACACCATGAAGCGAGACTCGGCATGATCATCTTGGCCATCGAAAGCTCTTGTGACGAAACTGGAGTCGGTATCGCGCGGCTCGACGAGGACGGAACGGTCAGCCTCCTCGCCGATGAGGTGGCCTCCAGCGTCGACGAGCACGCCCGGTTCGGCGGGGTGGTGCCCGAGATCGCGTCGCGGGCGCATCTTGAGGCGCTCGGCCCGACGATGCGGCGCGCGCTGGATATCGCCGGGGTGGCTCGCCCCGACGTCGTGGCTGCCACCATCGGGCCCGGGCTGGCCGGTGCGCTACTGGTGGGAGTCGCTGCGGCAAAGGCTTATTCGGCCGCCTGGCAGGTGCCCTTCTATGCCGTCAACCACCTCGGTGGTCACCTGGCCGCCGATGTCTACGACCACGGACCGCTGCCCGAATGCGTCGGGCTGCTGGTCTCGGGCGGACACACCAACCTGTTGCACGTGCGCTCACTCGGCGAGCCGATCCTCGAATTGGGCAGCACCGTCGATGACGCCGCCGGCGAGGCCTACGACAAGGTGGCCCGGCTGCTCGGACTGGGCTACCCCGGCGGTAAGCCGCTCGATGATCTGGCCCGCACCGGGAACCGCGGCGCGATCGTGTTCCCGCGCGGCATGACCGGACCCCGCGACGAGCCGTATGCGTTCAGCTTCTCTGGGCTCAAGACCGCGGTCGCCCGCTATGTCGAGCGACATCCCGACGCCCCCACCGCGGATGTGGCCGCCGGGTTTCAGGAGGCGGTGGCCGATGTGCTGACGGCCAAGGCGGTGCGCGCCGCGACCGACCTCGGCGTGTCGACACTGCTGATCGCCGGCGGCGTGGCCGCCAACTCGCGGGTGCGCGATCTCGCCGAACAGCGTTGTGCGGCGGCCGGACTGACGCTGCGGGTGCCGCGGCCGCGGTTGTGCACCGACAACGGCGCGATGATCGCGTCCTTCGCGGCGCATCTGATTGCGGCGGGAGCACCGCCGTCGGGGTTGGACGCGGCGAGCAATCCGGGTCTGCCGGTGGTGCAGGGCCAGGTCGCCTGAGACGGTGCCGCGGTCGGTCCGGTGACCGATCGTCCGTTGAGCGATCGTCGCGGGTGAATCTGGCATACCCTTCGACTGAATCGTCAAAGGGAGCATCATGATCGCCTTCATCCGCGTCAGCTTTCCCGACACGTCGCCCTCGTTCGTATGGACTGACGCGGAGACGCGGGCGTTCATGGACCCGTCGATTCCGTACAGTCTTGCCCACTTCTGGTCCGCGACGACCTTCGGCCAGGTCGACATGAGTTATGTCCTGTTCGCGCCGATCACCATCACTGACCCACGCCCCGAGTACACCGACGGGACCCAGCAGCGCCATGCGCTGGTGAACGCTGTTCTCGTCGAGCTCCACCGCGCCGCCAGTCCGGACTGGGACACCATCGACCAGTGCTTCATCTTGTTTTCGCAGCCGGGAACCGATCTGTTCGGGACTCCGATCGGAGGCGGGTACTTCACGCCCGCGAGTTCGTATCACCAGGTTGCAGTGTTCAGTCGCGGTGCCCGGTTTGACACCATCGCCCAAGAAGTCGGCCACTGCCTGGGACTGAGCCACGAACTGACAGCCGCTCTCGTCGAGTACGGCTGCCCGTATTCGGTGATGAGTGCGTCAAACAGCTTCGCCTTTGACCGCCCGCCCGATCCGCGACTGCCGGAGGCCACTGACCCGACGTCCAGGAACCGCACGTGCGGGCCGTTCGTGCCGGCCGCCCACCTGTACCTGAACGCGGGCCGAACCGTGGATCCCAAGGTGTGGTTCGACAAGCCGGAAACGGTCGCCGTCGTCCCGGTGGATTACGTGCAGCGCCCGCGTCGAGTGACCCTCGTGGCACGCGATGCCGCCATCGCCGCGTTACCGGCCCGGCGGGTGGTGCTCGCCGTGATCCCCCCGGTCATGGCGGGTGGGGAGAGCTACTTCCTGGAACTTCGCAGGCCCGATTCAGGGTACGAACAGTGCATCGTCGATCCGGCCGTGGTGATCCTGGCGGGCAAGATCCCCAACGGCGTCGGCGTGGCGATCGACACCAGGTCAGTTCGGCTGAGGTACCTGGGCCGCATCGGCCTGACCGGCGGCGGTGGCCCACGGTCTTTCGTGTCGACCGATGGCGCGTTTAGGGCCCACATTGCCTCCACTGCAGCAGATTTCGGGTCGGTCGAAGTGTCCATCAGCTCCGGTGGCGGCAGCGGGTCCTACGGTGTCTACTGCAGCGAGCCGGTGGTGACCCGCGCGCTGAATCGCCAGGGTGAATGGACCACCGCCGAGGTCAAGGCCTGCCGGAGCTATCCGGAACGCAGCTACTCGTTCCGGGCGACTTACTACTTCACCACCCAGCTTTTCGTCGCCCGGGCGCTGGGGTACCAACAGCCCCGTTACGCCTGGTACGTCAATGACGTACTGGTCGACCCGGCCGCCCGCCACATGGAGGTCGACGCGGTCTGTTGCCTGTTCTTCGGCGGACGTGTCGTGGACCCAGCGACACGATCGGTGTTCTTCAACTGCGCCGTAAACGACGGCCAGTTCGAGATGCGAACGACCGAGGATCTCTACGACGTCGACCTCTCGGTGCGCGTCGAGGTGTCCGAGGGATCCGGCGCCGTGGCGCCGACGCGGTCGGCCTTCGTCACCGGCGATCACGGCAATATCGATGTCGAATGGGATTCGGCGTTTCAGTCTGATCGGGCGGAATGCCTTCGGGCCGAGCTCGCGGAGCACACCGGACTGCTCATACCCGGTGATGGTGCCTGGACGCCGGGGCACCTCACTCCTGCACAAATCCAGCAGGCGATCCTCGAGCAGCTGGGAATCGGGATGGGGATCGAGGGGTTCTGAGCCGACAGGCACAACCCGCCCTTGAGTGCTAGCACTCTCATGTATAGAGTGCTAGATGGCAAGCGACCAACCTCAGCGCCGGCTCCCGCGACGACGGAGCGAAGGTACGGACGCATGCCGAACACCTGAAAACCCATGAGGACCCGGAGTCAATCCGGACTCCTATACCTAAACAAGTGGAGGGCTCCCATCGTGGCAGTCAACATCAAGCCACTCGAGGACAAGATCCTCGTACAGGCCAACGAGGCCGAGACCACGACCGCTTCCGGTCTGGTCATCCCCGACACCGCCAAGGAAAAGCCGCA
>JBPPMV010000453.1:0-13931 GCA_051306235.1 Mycobacterium sp.
ACCACGACGAGGCCGCCGGGACCCCGGCAGGTCACCTACTCGGTGACCGGCACCAAGGCGCCCGGTGACATCATCACCGTCACCTATATCGACGCGTCCGGACGCAGCCGCACCCAGCGCAACGTCTACATTCCGTGGTCGCTGACCGTCACCCCGATCTCGCAGTCCGAGGTCGGTTCGGTGCAGGCATCCAGCCTGTTCCTGGTGAGTCGGCTGAACTGCTCGATCACCACCAGCGATGGCACCGTGCTGTCGTCCAATGCAGGTAACGCCGCACAGACAAGTTGCTGATGCCCAAAGACACCGATTTAGCCCATACGTCGCGCCGCACGCTGTCCGGCCCGGAGAACCTGGAGCGCATCCTGCTGGCGGCCTGTGCCGTCATCTGGCTGGGCGCCCTGGGCGCTGCGGTGGCCGCCACCGTGACCCTGGTGGATCTGGCCAACGGGCGGGGCACCGTGCGTGCCGAACTGTCCGAGGCGTCGGGTTCGGAGACACCCTGGCTGCTGTACACGGTGATCGGCGTGTCCGCGGTGGTGATCGCGGTGGCGATCCCGCTGCTGGTGCGGGCCCGCCGACAGACCGGTCAGCGGTCGCTGCACACCCCGGCCGGTGGATCGGCGGCCGACGATATCGCTGCGGTGTCGACGCGCGAATCCCGACGCCGGCAGGCCGAGCCCGCCGTGGAGACCGGAAGTGGCAGAGCGGTGCCGTCGGGCGTCGTTGACCAGGTGTACCTGCGGTGCGGGACGTCGATCGGTTGTGCGGTTGGTGCGGGCACCCTCGCCGTCGGCGTGGCGACCTATCTGACGGCCGGTGGCAGCGGTAGCGCCGCGATGGCGTTCTACATCATCACCGGGCTCATCGTCGTGGCGATGCCGGTGCTGCCCTGGTTCTATCTGCGCGAGCTGAAGAACGTCATCGGCGCCTGAGCCGCGGGCGCCTGCTCACGCCGGGTCCAGGAGTGTGGGTTTCCCCAAGCGGTCCAGGTCCGATCGCAATGTCACCCTGACAGCCGCGCCACGCACATATATCGATGGCGGCGCCAGCAGGCTGACATTGCGCACGTAAACGTCTCAACACAGACCCTCCAAAGACACGGTCGCCGCAACCTCTCACATCGAGAGGGCTGCGACGGCCCACGAAAAAGGCCCGCGCAGACGTGCTGCGCGGGCCTTACTCGGTGCTCACGGACTAGTGGTGCCCGTTGGAGCCATTGCCGTTGGAGCCATTGCCGTTGGAACCATTGCCGTTCGAGCCGTGCCCGTTGGAGCCATGGCCGTTGGTGCCCTGATGCTCGGCGAGGACCGCGAGCGCCCGGTGCTCGGAGGCGTGGGCAGCCTCGGTGAGCGCATCGTGCTCTTCGACCGGATCGGCGAACAGGAAGCTGCCGCTGCCTGGTGCGCCTGCGGACCCCAGCTTGTTCATCCGCTTGGGCAGTGCCGCGCCCTGGTACTCCAGCGGAATCGGATGGCCGTGGTCGTCGACCGAGCCGAGGGGCTGGTGCAGTTCGATGTAGGCACCGTGCGGAAGCCGCGTGATGATGCCCGTCTCGATACCGTGCTCCAGCACCGCACGGTCGCTGCGTTGCAGGCTGATCGCCCACCGGTAGGTGATGTAGTAGACGATCATCGGCAGCACCACCATGCCGATGCGGCCGATCCACGTCGTCGCGTTCAGCGAGATGTGGAACTTCAGCGCGATGATGTCGTTCATGCACATGAATGTCAGCAGGATGTAGAACGAGATCGCGGCCGCGCCGACAGCGGTACGTGTCGGGGCGTCACGGGGGCGCTGCAGCAGGTTGTGGTGGGCCGTGTCACCGGTGAGCTTGCGCTCGATGAACGGGTAGGCCATCAGCAGCATGAATACCAGGCCCATACCCAACGCCACCCACACCGACTGCGGGATGGTGTGGTTGCCGATGTAGAACTCCCAGGCTGGCCACACACGCGCCAGACCGTCGGTCCACATCATGTAGAAGTCCGGCTGGCTACCCGCCGAGATCTGCGAGGGCTTGTACGGGCCGAGCACCCAGATCGGGTTGATCTGCAGCAGACCGCCCATGATGCCGAGCAGGCCGGTGATCATGGCGAAGAACGCACCCGACTTCACCGCGAAGACCGGCATGACGCGCACGCCGACGACGTTCTTCTCGGTCCGGCCCGGGCCGGGGAACTGGGTGTGCTTCTGGAACCACACCAGCGCCATGTGGGCGCCGATGAGCGCCAGCATGATTCCGGGGATCAGCAGGATATGCAAGGCATACAGCCGGGGAATGATGATCTCGCCGGGGAAGTCGCCGCCGAAGAGCGCCCAGTGCAGCCAGGTTCCGATGACCGGCATGCCCAGGGTGATCGAGGAGAACGCGGCGCGCAGGCCGGTACCCGAAAGCAGGTCATCGGGCAGCGAGTAACCGAAGTAGCCCTCGAACATGGCCAGGATCAGCAGCAGTGAGCCGATGACCCAGTTGGCTTCGCGGGGACGCCGGAACGCGCCGGTGAAGAAGATGCGCGCCAGGTGGACCATGATCGACGCCGCGAAGAGCAGCGCGGCCCAGTGGTGGATCTGGCGGACGAACAGGCCGCCGCGCACTTCGAAGCTGATCTCCAGGGCCGATTCGTAGGCCCGGGACATCTGCACACCGCGCAGCGGTTGGTACACACCCTCATAGGTGACGTGTGCCATCGACGGGTCGAAGAACAGGGTCAGCCAGACACCGGTGATCAGCAGGATGATGAAGCTGTACAGGGCGATCTCACCCAGCAGGAAGGACCAGTGGGTGGGGAAGACCTTGTTCAGGACGCCACGTCGGACGGCCTCCGACGGGTGGTATCGGGAATCGATCGCGTCGCCTTGTGCGGCTGCGATATCTCCGAGCTTGGGACTCATGATTTACGCTCCCAGAATGCCGGTCCGACGGGTTCGATGAAGTCGCCGTTCGCGACGAGATAGCCGTCCTTGTCAATGGTAATAGGAAGCTGCGCGAGCGCCCGTGCTGCCGGACCGAAGATCGGCCGGGCGAAGTGCAATGCGTCGAACTGGGACTGGTGGCACGGGCACAGGATGCGGTATGTCTGCTGCTCGTAGAGCGAGGACGGGCAGCCCAGGTGCGAGCAGACCTTCGTGTAGGCGTACAGCTCGCCGAAGTTGAAGCTCTCCTGGCCCTGCCGGTGCACGACCCTGTCCATGTCCTGGGGCTTGATGCGGATCAGCATCACCGGGTTGCGAACACCCATGGCGACCTCGAACAGATGATGGCTGGACTCCACGGTGACGCCGTCGCCGTCGGACTCACGCCACGGGAACACCGTTTCCATACCGCCGGCGTCGATGTCCTCGGGGCGCATCTTCACGAACGGGGATTCGCCGGGGATACCGGTCGCCCGGGCCAGGTAGATGGTCTCGCCGGTGAAGCGCGGGGTCCACCCCGAAGTCCACAGCACCGCCTTCTTGCCCTCGGCCGTCTGCACGACGGGCTTCCACGGGTTCTTGATCAGACCGCCGGCGAAGGCCACCAGGGTGCCCAGGCCGAACGCGCCGAGTCCGATACCCATCGACAGCCCGATCAGCTTGCGACGCTTGATCGTCGAACCCTCGAGCGCATCGGTCAGGTTGGCGACGATGGTCTTGCGGTGGATCTCCGCCGAGGAGCCGTCATGGCGGTCCTGGATGGTGATCTCTTCCGGGATGAACTTCTTCTGGAAGAGCACGGCGCCGATACCGATCGCCAGGATCGACAGACCGAACGTCAGGCCGTAGAGCGGGGTGGCCAGCGTGTACATCCGCTCGCCTTCGGCACCGTAGGGCACGTACTCCCACGGCCAGAACAGGAAGACCAGCAGCAGTGCCAGGCCCGAGAAACCGCCGAGGAGCAGCCAGTACGAGACCGTGCGCGAGGCACGCTTCTCGGCCTTGGTGCCCTCGACCGGCCACCGCGGCTCCTTGAAGACGACCTCGACCCCGTCGAGCTTGCCGCCGAGCGCGAGGAGTTCCTCACGCGACATCTCCGCCAACTGGGCGTCGGTGGGCTGACCCGGGACCGGACGTCCCGAGGTGTCACCGCCCTGGACATCCCCGCTCATGCGCGTGCTCCGATCCACAACGTCATGCCGACGGCTGCCACGATCCCGATGATCCAGATGGCCATACCTTCGGTGGTGGGGCCGAATCCGCCGAGGCCGTAGCCGCCGGGATCCGGGGTGTCCGCCGCTTGCCGCACGTAGGTCACGATGTCGGCCTTCTCCTCGGGGGAGAGCTGACGATCGGAGAACTTCGGCATGTTCTGCGGGCCGGTGAGCATGGCGGTGAAGACCTGCGCGGGCACCTTCGAGGCCTCGCCGAGGTCCGGGGCGTACTTGCCGGAGGACAGCGCGCCGCCCTTGCCCGTGAAGTTGTGGCATGAGGCGCAGTTCAACCGGAACAGGTCGCCACCGCGGGCGACGTCACCCTGCAGCAGGGATCCGTCGGCGATCTGGCCGTTGGCTTCCCGGGGTACGACGGGGCCGCCGCCGTTGGCCTGGACGTAGGCGCCGAGCGCATCGATCTGGTGCTCGTCGAAGACCGGTTCCTTGCGGGGTGCCTGGGCCTCGCCGCGCATCGCGGGCATGCGGCCGGTGGAGACCTGGAAGTACACGGCGGCCTCGCCGGTGCCGATCAGGCTGGGGCCGCGATCGGCGACACCCTGGAGGTTGGCGCCGTGGCAGCTGATGCATGACGTGTCGAACAACTGCTCGCCGGTGCGCAGCAGCGCAGACTGCGACTCGTCGGCCACCGCAACCTGAGGTGTGGGCGTCAGGGTCGCGGCGACGGCGCCGGCTGCTGACAGCCCGATCAGCAGGAGTACGGCTGCAGACGCGCGCCGACGCAACCGACGTCGCTTGATCGTCGCCGGCTTCCCGGCTCCGTGAGCCTTGCTGGTCATCGAACCCCTTCTCGTGGCGTGAGTATCACCGGACTCATCGGCGGAGCCGATCATCGGACGAAATAGATGACGGCGAACAGGGCGATCCACACGATGTCGACGAAGTGCCAGTAGTACGACACCACGATCGCCGCGGTTGCCTGCGCAGGGGTGAATTTGGACAACCTGGTGCGGATGAGCAGGAAGACGAACGCGACCAGACCGCCGATGACGTGCAGGCCGTGGAAGCCGGTGGCCAGATAGAACACCGACCCGTAGGCGCTGCCCGGGATGGTGGTGCCGGTCTCGACGAGGTGCACGTACTCGTAGGCCTGACCGAGCACGAAGAACAGGCCCATCAGGAACGTGATCGTGTACCACCGGCGCAGCCCGAACACGTCGCCGCGCTCGGCGGCGAACACACCCATCTGACAGGTGAAGGAGGAGGCGATCAGCACCGCGGTCACCGGTACGGCGAGCCACAAGTTGAGCTCGGTCGGCTCGGGCGGCCATGCGCCCTGCGCCTGGGACCGCGCAGTGAAGTACATCGCGAACAGTCCAGCAAAGAACATCAGTTCACTGGAAAGCCACACGATGGTGCCGACACTGACCATATTCGGCCGGTTCAGCGAATGTACGCGGGAGGTGATCGCGGTACCCGAGGTGCCAACAGCGCTCGTCACAGAAGCAAGTATGACGCTTTGTAGTTGACGAACACCAGCCGGGTTCGTAATTGAGTTGAAACGTGTCCGGGTATGCAGTCGTGACGGCCTCGGTACCGGGTCCGCGCGGGCGATAACATCACGGCGTGTCATCCGCTGAGAGCTCATCCGACAGTCCGATCACCTGGCCGCAGATTCTCGGCCGCCTCACCACGCATCAGGATCTGTTGCGCGGTCAATCGGCCTGGGCGATGGACCAGATCATGACCGGGTCGGCCACACCGGCGCAGATCTCCGGCTTCGCGGTGGCGATGCGGATGAAGCGGCCCACCTCGGCGGAGGTGACCGAACTGGCTGACACCATGCTCAAGCACGCCCGCCGCATCCCGCCCGGAGTGATCGGCGCGGACGCCGTCGACATCGTCGGCACCGGGGGCGACGGATCCAACACGGTGAACCTGTCCACGATGGCCTCGATCGTCGCCGCGGCGGCCGGGGTGCCGGTGATCAAACACGGCAACCGGGCGGCATCCTCGCTGTCCGGTGGCGCCGACACCCTGGAGGCACTCGGGGTCCGGATCGATCTGGGACCCGAGGAGGTGGCGCGCAGCGCCGCGGAGGTCGGTATTGCCTTCGCCTTCGCGCCCCAGTTCCATCCGTCCTACCGGCACGCCTCGGTGGTCCGCCGCGAGATCGGCGTGCCCACCGTCTTCAATCTGCTCGGGCCGCTGACCAATCCGGCGGCCCCGCGCGCCGGCCTGTACGGATGCGCCTGGGCGGATCTGGCCGAGGTGATGGCCGGGGTGTTCGCCGCCCGCGGCGCCAGCGCCCTGGTGGTGCACGGTGACGACGGCCTCGACGAGCTGACCACCACGACCACCAGCACCATCTGGCGGGTGCAGGCGGGCACCGTGGATCGGCTGACGCTGGACCCGGCGGCGTTCGGATTCCGGCGGGCCGATCTGAGCGAGCTGGTCGGTGGTGACGCCGAGGCCAACGCCGCGTCGGTGCGCGCGGTGCTCGCCGGCGAGCAGGGGCCGGTACGCGACGCGGTGGTGCTCAACGCCGCAGGTGCGCTGGTAGCCCATGCCGGGCTGGCCGGCGACGCCCAGTGGGCGCCGGCCTGGGAATCCGGTCTGGCCCGCGCCACCGAGGCGATCGATTCCGGTGCGGCACAACGACTTCTGGCAAACTGGGTGCGGTTCACCCAGAAGGCTGCGAACTGACTCAGACCGCCTGGGCGCGGGTCCGGCGGGGCCGCTGCACGCCATAGCGCTCATCGAGCGGTTCGCCGCTGTCGAGCGGGTCGTCGATCTGGGTGGCGGCCAGTCGCGCCGAGCGCGCGGTCGCGGCCCAGGCGGTCCAGCGGGCCGCCGATCCGATCGGGCTGGCGTACCCGCTGGGGCAGCTCACCACCCGGACGCCCGGCCCGGCCAGCCACCGCGCGATCAACGCCGTCTCCTCGACCAACGCACCGCCCAGCGGCGCCGATTGCGGCAGAATCGTCTGCGCTGCAGCGCTTATGGCGTCGACGACCGGCATCGGTGGCACACCGCGGCGGGCACACCCGGCCGATGCGAGCTGTCCGTGCCGGATGACCGCCAGCTCCCAGCCGCCCTTTCCGTCGGGCCGCGCCGCGACCAGTTCATCCACCGCGGCAAGCGCCTGCAACCGCTGGCCTCGCCAGGTCGTCTCCACCGCCGCGGCGGTGTGATCGCGCAGCCGGGCGGCGCTCTCGTAGCGGTGCAGGCCGGCCAGTTCCTCGATCTGGCTCAGCACGGTCGCGAAGGCGGTGCTGTCGACACCGTCGATCAGATCGGCGGCGCGCTGCGGTGCGCCGGCGTACCGGGCCATATCGGCGTCCCTGGGCGCGGGGCAGCGGGAGAGCTCGTGTTCCTCGCAGTTGTGCCGGGCGCTGCGGGCCAGCCGCGCCGTGCAGGTGCGCACCCCGCTGCCGCGGGCCAGCACGTCGACGGTGGTGACGGCGTCGGCGCGGGAGGTGAACGGACCGATGGCCCGTGGGCTGCGCGGCGCGCGCACCACCGAGAAACGGGGAAACGGCTCCTCGGTCAAGGTGATCCACCACCATCGCCGCGGGAACTTGGAGCGGCGGTTATAGGGCGGGGCGTGCGCGGCGAGCAGCCGCAACTCGCGCACACCGGCCTCCAGTTCGTGGGCGCACTCGACGTGATCGACCCGGGTGGCCAGCGCCACCATCTCCTTCATCCGGGTGCGCGGGTCCGCCCCGGTGAAGTACTGCCCGACCCTGCGGCGCAGGTCCACCGCGGTGCCGATGTAGAGCACCTCGTCGCCGGGCCCGCGGAACAGATAGACCCCGGGTCGGGCCGGTATGCCGCCGGCCAGGTGGCGTTTGCGGCGCTGCGGAGCGGTGGCATCCGGCAGATAGGACCGCAGCTCGGGGTAGGTGCGCACGCCCTGGTTGCCGACCCGCTCGATGAGCGCGTGCAACACGTCGACGGTGGCCCGGGCGTCGTCGAGGGCCCGGTGGGTGGGCGTGGTGGAGGCGCCGAACAACCGGGCGAGCGCGGAGAGCTTCACGCTCGGCGCCTCGTCGCGGGTCAGCACGCGCCGGGCCAGCCGGACCGTGCACAGCACCGGTGGGCGCGGCCAGTTGATCCCGCAGCGCTGTGCCGCAGCCCGCAGGAACCCGATATCGAACCCGGCGTTGTGGGCGACGAGCACGGCACCCCTGGAGAACTCCAGGAAGGCTGGCAGCACGCTCTCGATGCGGGGCGCGTCATGGACCATCGCCGAGGTGATGCCGGTCAGCTGGACGATCTGTGGCGGGATGCTTCGGCCCGGGTCCACCAGGGTGGCGAGTTCTCCGAGCACCGCCCCGCCGCGGATCTTGACCGCGCCGATCTCGGTGATCGCGTCGTGGTCGCTGCCGCCTAGGGTGCTGGCGTTGGCCCGGCCACCGGTGGTCTCCAGGTCCACCACCACGAAGGTGGTGTCGGCCAGCAGCAGACCGGCGATCGGATCCACATCGGCGAAGCTGAGCTGCTGCACACCGGTGACGGTAGGCCCCGCCCCCGACATCCGAGCCCAGCGTGTCGTTCGTCGCGGGCGTGTCGGTACCCGTCGATACGGTGCGAGACATGAATCAAGGCCCGATGGAAAAACGCCCGATGGACCAGCCTGACGACGGGCCGGATATCGGCTCGGTGGTGATCGATTGCGATGACTGCGCGGTGCGCGGTCCGGGTTGCCAGGACTGCGTGGTCAGCGTGCTCCTCGGTGTCCCCGAGACTTTGCTGGACGATGAGCGCCAGGCGCTGGAAGTGCTCGCCGATGTCGGGTTGGCACCCCGGTTGCGGCTCGTTCCGATCCATCGGCACGGGCGTCCGGATGGTAGAACTGGTGTGGCGTGAAGACACGCGTGTGACCACGAGTAACCACCGGAAGCAAAATTCTAATCCCGGTTGCCTGTTAAATTCACGTCTCCCGTTGGACAAGCCCGATGCCGTTTCGTAACCTATTCGAGACCTGACGGCAGTTAATCGCGGCTGAAGCGCAGTTGTAAGGACGCAATATCTTGAGGCCTGATCGCACACCCCGGCATAACAGTGGCGTCCAACGAACCCTGGTCGGTGCGATAGCCGCCCTCACCGTTCTCGGCGGGATCCTGGCCACGAGCGTGCAGGCCGACCCGGCCGACGATGCGCTGGCAAAGCTCAATGAGCTGTCGCACCAGGCTGAGATCGCCACCGAGAACATGCACGCCGCCCAGCTGGATCTCGATACCAAGCTGGTCGCACAGCGTGCCGCCGAACAGAAACATGCCGCCGATGCCACCGCTGTGGCCGCAGCGAAGGCCGATCTGGCGAAGTTCCAGTCCTCCGTCGACAAGATCGCCGCCGCCCAGTACATGGGTGGTCGCACCGACGGCCTGGACTCGATGCTGACCGCGAGCTCACCGCAGGTGCTGATCGACCAGCTCGCCGTGCAGCGCGTGATGGCCACCGAGATGTCGGCGCAGATGCAGAACTTCCGGAACACCAACGTGCGGGCCGCGCAGGCCGAGTCCGCGTCCGCGCAGTCCGCTGCCAACGCCAAGACCGCCGCCGAACAGGCCGCGGCCGTGCGCGCCGACCTGCAATCCAAGCAAAGCAAGCTGCAGGTCGAGATTGCTGTCGTCAAGTCCCAGTACGAGGTCCTGACCCCCGCCCAGCGTGAGGCGTTGGCCGCCATCCCACCGCTGCCCGCGGCGGTCCCGGCGCCGGCCCCCGAGACGTTGCCGAACAACGACCCCGGTGTGCTGGCCGCCCCGCCCGAGGGCATTCCGCCCGGTGACATCGCTCCGCCGGAGGCCGTGCCTGCCGCACCGGGTTCCGGTGGTGCAGCGGTGGCCATGCAGGCCGCACTGACCCGGATCGGGTCGCCCTACTCGTGGGGTGCCGAGGGTCCCGGAGCGTTCGACTGCTCCGGCCTGGTGAAGTGGGCCTTCCAGCAGGCCGGCATCTCGCTGCCGCACTCCAGCTACGCGCAGGCCGCCGGCGGCCAGGCGGTGTCGACCGACCAGATGCAACCCGGTGACGTCGTCTCCTACTACTCCGATGCCTCCCATGTCGGCATCTACATCGGCGACGGCATGATGGTGCACGCCTCGACCTTCGGCAAGCCCGTCGTGGTGGCCCCGGTCAACAACGCGCCGATCCACAACGTGCGCAGGTACTAAACCTGCGACGCCTCGTCTGCGTCGTTTCGATCGCCGCGGTCCTGCTGTCCGGTTGCGGCGCAGATCCTGCGGTCGCACCGTCCTCGAGTATCACCGTTGCTTCCGACCCGCCGTCCGCGAGCGCGCAGACCACCAGCCTCGAGCTGCCCGACGGGCGCACCGCCCTGCTGCGGGGCCTGGGTGGCCCGCGTAGTGAGCAGATGATCGCGCGCATCGGCGGCGAGCTGGCCGGCGCCGCGGCCGCCGTCAGCGCCTTCTGGGGCACCGAGTGGCCACGCGAGATCGCCGTCGTGGTGACCGAATCCGACGAACAGTTCCGCGTGCTCGGCCACGGCGGCCCCGATATCGCGGCCGCCACCACCGCCGACGGCATGGTGTTCGCTCCGGGGGCGGCGGCGATGAGCGATACCGCGCTGCGCATCGTGGTGCGCCACGAGCTGTTCCACTACGCGGCGCGGCAGCAGACGGTGGCCGATGCGCCGCTGTGGCTCACCGAGGGTGTGGCCGACTACATCGGGCGGCCGCCGACCGGCCCGCCCGGCCCCGAACAGGCCGATCTGCTGGCTCGGTTGCCCACCGATGCCGACCTGCACACCGAGGGTGCGACCCGCTCACTGGCCTATGACCGGGCCTGGTGGTTCAGCCGGTATATCGCCGACCAATACGGGGCGGACACGCTGCGGGCGCTGTACCTGCGCGCCTGCGGACCGGGGCATCCCGACTCGGCCACCGCCGTCCGCGAGACACTGCACGCCGATATCGACGAGGTGGTGGCGCAGTGGCGACAGTGGATGACCGGATAGCGTTGACCCGGTGACTCGGGTGCTGTTGGTGACCAACGACTTTCCCCCGCGCCGGGGCGGTATCCAGTCCTATCTGGAGGCCTTCGTCGGCGAACTGCTGGCAGCAGGCGGCCATGAGCTGACGGTGTACGCGCCGAAGTGGAAGGGCGCGCCGGACTACGACGAGAACGCGGCGGCGGCCGGTTACCGCGTGGTGCGCCATCCCACCACGCTGATGGTGCCGGAGCCGGCGGTCGCCAACCGGATGCGCGGGCTGATCGCCGAACACGATATCGAGACGGTGTGGTTCGGCGCGGCCGCACCGCTGGCCCTGCTGTCACCGCTGGCCCGCGGTGCCGGGGCCACCCGGGTGGTGGCCAGTACACACGGCCACGAGGTGGGCTGGTCGATGCTGCCGTTGGCGCGAACGGCGTTGAGTCGCATCGGCGATGACACCGATGTCGTCACCTACGTGAGCGGTTACACCCGCGGCAGGTTCGCCTCGGCGTTCGGCCCGCAGGCCTGCCTGGAACGGCTGTCTCCCGGGGTCGACGTCGACCGCTTCGTCCCCGATCCGGCCGCCCGCGCGGACCTGCGCGCCCGGTACGGGCTGGGGGACCGGCCGGTGGTGCTGTGCCTGTCCCGGCTGGTTCCGCGCAAGGGCCAGGACATGTTGATCCGTGCGTTCGGCCGGATCCGGCAGCGGGTGCCCGGCGCGGCGCTGGTGATCGTCGGCGGTGGGCCCTACCGCGACGATCTGCAGAAGCTGGCGCAGCGGTCCGGTGCCGGCGATGATGTGCTGTTCACCGGCGGCGTTCCCGGCGAGGAGTTACCCGCACACCACGCGATGGCCGATGTCTTCGCCATGCCGTGCCGCACCCGCGGGGCGGGCCTGGACGTCGAGGGCCTGGGCATCGTCTACCTGGAGGCCTCGGCGTGCGGTGTGCCGGTGGTCGCCGGCCGCTCCGGGGGTGCGCCGGAGACGGTGCGCGACGGTGCGACCGGCAGGGTGGTCGACGGCACCGATGTGGATGCCATCGCCACCGCGGTCGGCGATCTGCTCGCCGACCCGGCGACCGCCGCCCGGATGGGCGCGGCGGGCCGCGAGTGGGTCGTGCAGAACTGGCAGTGGCGCACCCAGGGGGCGCGTCTGCAGCGTCTGCTGACGCCCTGAAACCAGGGGATCAGCCGTAGATCGCCGCGATCTGGTCGGCGAACTTCTCGGCGACCACCTTGCGCTTGACCTTGAGCGTCGGGGTGAGCTCGCCGGTGTCCTCGGTGAAGTCGACCGGCAGGATGCGGAATTTGCGGATCGCCTCGGCCTTGGACACCGATTCGTCGGCCTCATCGACCGCAGATTGGATCTCGGCGAGCAGGTCGGGGTCCTGGGTCAGATCGGCCACCGTGGCAGCCGCATTCTTCCCGTTGCGCTGTTTCCAGCCCTCGAAGGCCTCGGGATCTATGGTGATCAAGGCGGCGATGAAGGGTTGGGCGTCGCCCACGCACATCGCCTGGCTGATCAGCGGGTGTGCCCGCAGTTTGTCCTCCAGCGGTGCCGGTGCGACGTTCTTGCCGCCCGCGGTCACGATGATCTCCTTCTTGCGACCGATGATCGTCAGGAAACCGTTCGCGTCGATGGCGCCGAGGTCTCCGGTGTGGAACCAGCCGTCGGTGAAGGCATCCCTGGTGGCCTCGTCGTTACGCCAGTAGCCGCTGAACACCACCCCGCCGCGGAGCAACAGCTCGTCATCGTCGGCCAACCGCATGCTGTTGCCGGGCAACAGCTTCCCGACGGAACCGACCTTGACGGCACCGACCTGGTTGGCGGTGACGGCGGCGCTGCTCTCGGTCAGTCCGTAACCCTCGTAGATGGTCAGGCCGACACCGCGGTAGAAGTGCCCGAGCCGGGCGCCCAGCGGTGCGCCGCCGGAGATCGCTGCGCGGCAGTTGCCGCCGAGCGCGGCCCGCAGCTTGCCGTAGACCAGCTTGTCGAACAGCGCGTGCTTGGCCTTGAGCACCAGACCCGGCCCGCTGCCGTCCTGAGCCCGGCTGAACTCGATGGCCGTGTTGGCGGCGATCTCGAAGATGCGGCCCTTGCCGTCGTTGCGGGCGTTCTGCTCGGCGGTGTTGTAGACCTTCTCGAACACCCGCGGCACCGACACCACCAGCGTCGGCTTGAACACCCCGAGCGCCGGCACCAGGTTCTTGATATCGCTGGTGAACCCGACGGTGACCTTGTTGGCGAACGCGCCGATGGTGATCGCCCGGGCCAGCACGTGTGCCAGCGGCAGGAACACCAGCAGCCGCTCGCCCTTCTGTAGCAGCGTCGGGAATGCGGCCTTGGCGCCGCGGATCTCGTAGAGCAGGTTGGAATGGGTCAGCTGGCACCCCTTGGGCAGCCCGGTGGTGCCCGAGGTGTAGATCAGCGTCGCGGGGTCGGTGGACTTGACGGCCGACACCCGCGCGTCGAGCAGGCCGGCCTCCACGGACTGCCCGGCCGCGGCCAGCACGTCCAGCGCGGCCTCGGCGGTGGCGCTCTCGATGCGCAGCACCGCACGCACATCGGGCAGCTGGTCGGTGAGCGCCTCGACGCGTTCGGCATGGACGTCGGTTTCGGCGATCACCAGCACCGCACCCGAATCGGTGAGCACGTGCCGGATCTGCTCGGGAGCCGAGGTCTCATAGATCGGCACGGTGACCGCCCCGATGGACAGGATGGCGAAATCGATGATCGGCCACTCATAGCGGGTGGCGGAGAGGATGGCCACCCGGTCGCCGGCCTGCACGCCCTGGGCGATCAGACCCAAAGCAGCCGAACGGATCTGCGCGGCGGCCTGGGCGCAGGTGACATCGGTCCAGGATCCGTCGACCAGGCGCTGGAAGAT
>JBPPMV010000454.1:0-4155 GCA_051306235.1 Mycobacterium sp.
AACAGGGTCGCGAAATGCGGGTCGCCGACCTTCAGGGCATGAATGGCGTCGTTGAACTCGGGAAATTCGTGGTGCAGGTCGTGCTTGTCGAGACTCATGGGGGTTCCTTGTGGAGACTGGCTGGCAGCCGGGTGCCCGGCGGCTGATGCCACGATAGGCGCAGACGCGGGCGGCGGCATTGATTGCCGGCAACCCGATGCCCTACGGCTTGCTGCTTGAAAGCCCGGGGCCGACTCACAGGCCCATGATCGCCCGATAGCCTCGCCAGAAGCCGCGCATGCCGACCTCGGTCAGCGTGCTGTCGATGTCGGCGATGTCGCGCCCGCCCATCTCGACGATGGAGCAGGCATCGCCGTCGCGCACGATGGCGTTCTGCACCAGCTCGCACACGTCGCCGTCTTCCATCGAGATCAGCCCGGCCGGGCCGATCAGGTTGATCTGCTTGATGCGCATGGCGCGCTGGGCGGGCGTGTCGTCGACGTAGCCGAAGTAGGTCCAGATCAGCTCAAACTGCTGCGGCCCGTGGGTGACGATCTGGCGCGTGGCCAGGGTATTGGCGATCTGCTGCGCCACCAGGTTCGGGAAGATGACGTGGATGCACAGCGTGTCGCCGTCGGCGTATTCCGGCCAGCCCTTGAGCACGCTGGAGTCGGCCAGGGAGTAGTTTTCCTGGTACGAGCGCCCGCCTTCCTGCTTGTAACTGTCCAGGCGCCCCTCGTCGGTGCCGGAGCGGGCGTGGATGCAGTTGTGCATGCCCTCGTAGCCGCCCATCTCGGTGCCGCAGATCTGCGAGGCCCGGTACAGGCCAAACGTGGCGTGGAACAGGTGCAGCAGGCTGGCGTGGTAGGGATCGTGCGTGTTGTCGGCGTAGAGCTTCCAGTTGGAATGCACGAACTGGCGGTGGTAGCCGAGCACCTCGACCGGCCGGTTGAACATGCGCCGGTGGTAATCGGCCATGCGCGGGCCGAAATAATCCTCGACCGACGGCATGTCGGCGGCAAAGCTGGCGAAGATGCACTCGCCGAAGACCTCGACATTGAGCTTTTGCAGGCCATGCTGCTTCATGTCGAAATCGGCCGGGTAGCCGCCCTTGCCGCCCAGGCCCTTCCTGAACGGCACGCCGATCAGGTCGCCCTTGGCGTCATAGGCCCACTGGTGGTAGACGCAGGTCAGGGTGTCGGCATTGCCGCGCAGGTCGCGGCACACCAGCGCGCCGCGGTGCGCGCAGCGGTTCACCAGCACGTGGAACTGGCCGTCGCGGTCGCGGCTGACGATGACCGGCGTGTCGCCGACATGGGTGGTCTTGTAGTCGCCGTCGTTGGGCAGCTCGGCGGTCAGGGCGACGAAGTTCCAGGTCCGGCCGCGAAAGATGCGCTCCTGCTCCAGGGCGTAGATGGCCGGGTCCTGATACACCCGGTAGGGCACACGGGTGAAGCCTTCTGCGGGCCAGACAAGATCGGTAACAGGCAAGGTACTTGGAGCGTTCATGGTGTTTCTCCGGCGGGCTGAAGCGTTGAACGGATTATGACTGCAGGACGGCGGGCCGCAAATCGACATCGGGCTGTCACCGCTCCGTCAACAAGTCACATTAACGTCACATGCTTTTTTGTCATCGCACAGGTATTGCAGCGTGTCTCCGCCAACACTCGAAGACGTCAAAAGATTCCGTGACGAGTTGGAGGCGGTCATCGACGGGCGCCGGCTCAGCATGTTGTTCCAGCCGATCGCTTCATTGCGCGGCCGGGCCGTGGTGGGTTACGAGGCGCTGGTGCGCGGCCCTGCCGACAGCATGATGCACAACCCGCTGGTGCTGTTCGGCGCCGCCCAGCATTGCAACCGCGTGGTCGAGCTCGACCTGCTGTGCCGCCAGCTGGCGGCGCAGCGGTTCGCGGCCCTGAACCTGCCCGGGCTGCTGTTCATGAACATCGTGCCGGCCCTGATGCTGGATCCGGACTATCGGCCGCAGCGCGCAATCGATGGCATTGTCGCCAGCGGTCTGCCGGTGCACCGGGTGGTGCTGGAACTGAGCGAGCGTTACCCGCTGGAAGATTACAGCGGCGTGCGGCGGGCGCTGGCCGAGTACCGCGAAGCCGGCCTGGCGATTGCCATCGATGATCTGGGCGCCGGTTATGCCAGCCTGCGCCTGTGGTCCGAGTTGCAGCCCGGTTACGTCAAGATCGACCAGCATTTCGTGCGCGGCCTGGATGCGGATCCGGTCAAGCGCGAGTTCGTGCGCTCGATGGGCGAAATCGCCCGCGGGGTCGGTGCACAGGTGGTGGCAGAGGGGGTGGAGACGGCCGCCGAACTGCAGGCACTGGCCGATCTTGGGATCGAAATGGCGCAGGGTTATCACCTTGGCCGGCCCGTGCCGGAGCCGCCGCTGGCCTTGCCGGTGGGCCTGTTCGAGCGCGACCTGCCGCTGCTGCGCGACGCCTGGCGCTGGCAGCGCGGGCAATCGGTGGGTGAACTGGCGCGGCCCAATCCGACTGTCACACCAACCACCAGCATGGACGCGGTCAGCGCCTTGCTGGCAAAGCGGCCGGATGTCCACGCCCTGCCGGTGGTGGCGGACGGCAGGCCGCTGGGTCTGGTGCGACGCGGGCCGTTCACGGACCTGTACCTGTCGCGTTACGGGCGCGACCTGCACGGCAGAAAGCCGATTGCCTGGTTCATGGACACCGAACCGCTGAGCGTGGAGCACGACCTGCAACTGGCCGACGTCAGTCGGCTGCTGACCGATGCCTCGACCAGCCAGGTCGAGCATGAGTTCATCGTCACCCGCGACCGGCAGTACCTGGGCATGGCAAGGGTCATCGACCTGCTGCGGCGCATTACCGACCTGCAGGTGCGAAACGCCCGTCATGCCAACCCGCTGACGCTGCTGCCGGGCAACGTGCCGATCTACGAGTGCATCGACGACCTGCTGCGTCGACGCCTGCAATTCGCGGTGGCGTATTGCGACCTGGACCACTTCAAGCCCTTCAATGACGTCTATGGCTACAGCCGCGGCGATGAGGTGATCAAGAAGCTGGCCGAACTGGCGGTTGCCCAGACCGATGGCGAGTGCGACCTGGTTGGCCACATCGGGGGCGACGACTTCATGCTGGTGATGGTGAGCGCGGACTGGCGGGAACGTTGCGAGCGTTTGCTGGCGGCCTTCAACGCCGCGGCGCCCGATTTTTATAGCGCCGAGGACCGCGCCGCGGGCGGCATCTGGACCGAAGACCGGCAGGGCCAGCGGCGGTTTTTTTCGCTGCTTGGCCTGTCCATCGGCGTGGTGTTGCCGGACCTGGATCGCTGTCATTCGCATCATGACGTGGCCGCCCTGGCGACGGAGGCCAAACACCAGGCCAAGCTGCGCCGCGGCGAAGCCGGCGGCGGCGCGCTGTACATCGACCGGCGACGCGGACCGGCGGTGGGTGCTCCGGCCGCCTGAGGCCGGGCCAAGCGTCAGACCGGCGGCCTGGCGAAGCGGAAATTCATGGTGCGGTCGTTGTAGTACAGCCCCGACAGCTGCACCACCAGGGTCAGGATGTCGGTCTTGCCGTCGTTGAAGTGGCCGTGCCACAGGTTCGGCGGCGTCAGGGACACCTGGCCGGGGTGCCAGTCGACGCGCAGTGGGTCGACGATGGCGCCGTCTTGCAGCGTCTCGCCCAGCAGGGAGTAGCTGGCCTCGTTGGACTCGATGACGTAGGTGATGGCGGCCGAGGCGTGGCCGTGCACGGTGTTGGCGGCGCCGGGAGCCAGACGATTCAGGTGTGCGAACAGGTTGGGCGTGGCGAGCTTTTCGGCCTTCAGGCCCTGGTGGGCCAGGAACACGCCCGACGCGGTGATGCCTTCGGCCGCCGTGTCTGCGAGCTTTTGCGCCAGCAGCGCAGCCGGCCAGTGCGTGAACACGATGCGCTCGGTCGGCTGCACCTGCCAGCCCATGTAGCGCGTCAGCGGGCTGTCGTCGACATAGTAGAAGCGCAGACCGTTCGAACCGGCCTGGGCGCCAGCCCCGACGCTGCCGGGCACGGCCAGGATGTCACCGGGGCCGACGGTGACGGTCTCGGCGCCGACCGTGAACGTGCCGCTGCCTTCCAGCACCAGCACGATGACCCCGCCGGCCGCTTCGCCGACCGGCGTGGCGCCCTGCGCGGGCAGCGCGTGGGT
>JBPPMV010000455.1:0-16280 GCA_051306235.1 Mycobacterium sp.
TCGCGGGACACCGCGGCCACCGCCAGGATCTGCGACCAGTCGACCCCGGGCATCGGGTCGAGGTCGACGCGTAATTCATCGGGATGTTCCAGGTCCTGGGACTGCACCGGGTGCGGATTGAAGTCGATGCAGCCCAGCCCGACCGCCCAGACCAACCCGGCGGCCTCGGTGATCACCGATTCCTTGGCCGAGGTTCCGGAGGCGTATTTGAGCTCGGCGACGTCGACGAAGTCCGGTCGCTTCTCCGGGGCCCGCTTCTGGAAGATCGCTTCCTCGTCGATGCCCTTGACGAAGCGTTTGAGCACCATCGGCCGGTTGTGCACGCCGCGCAGCGCCCCGTCGGCCACAGAGAGGTAGTAGTCGACCAGGTCGAGTTTGGTGATCTCGGGCAGGCCGTCGAGGCCGGGGAAGATCACCTTGTCCGGATTGCTCACGGAAACCTCACGACCGCCGACCTCCAGCGTCGTGCGATTGGCGGCTGACGGGCCCATACGGCCATGGTAGTTATCTGCCGCGGTAAGACAGCTGTCACATATTGTGGCGTTCATGCCCAGTCTCACAGACCTGCCCGCTCAGGCGGCGGCCAAAGCTCAGCAGTACTTCGACCGTGGCGCCGCGGAACTGCATTACGCCCGCAAGATGTTCGAGGCAGGAGCGCTCCGGCTCGAGTCGCCGCAGGTGATCGGGGCGATGTTCGCCGATATCCGCCGCTGGGGCGAGTTCGGGATGATCCCGGCGTTGAACGCGCGTCGTACACCCAACGCGGTGGCGATCATCGACGACGACGGCGAGATGACGTTCAAGGAACTCGACGACGCCGCCAACGCAGTTGCCAACGGTCTGCTGTCCATGGGGGTGAAGGGTGGTGACGGCCTGGCGCTGCTCATCCGCAACCACCGGTGGTTCCTCGTCGCGCTCTACGGCGCCGCGAAGGTCGGTGCCCGGCTGATCCTGCTCAACAGCGAATTCTCCGGCCCCCAGGTCAAGGAAGTCTCTGAGCGCGAGGGCGCGAAGCTGATCATCTTCGACGATGAGTACACCAAAGCCGTCTCGACCGCCGAGCCCGAGCTCGGCAGGCTGCGCGCGCTCGCGACCAACCCCGACAACGACGAGCCGTCGGAGAGCAAGGACGAGACGCTCGCCGACCTGATCGCCCGCAACAGCAGCGAGCCGCCACCCAAGGCCAGCGCTCACTCCAAGATCATCATCCTGACGAGCGGAACGACCGGCACCCCCAAGGGCGCCAACCGCAGCAGCCCGCCGTCGTTGGCGCCGATCGGCGGCGTGCTCTCCCACGTCCCGTTCAAATCGGGCGAGGTGACCTCGTTGCCCGCGCCCATGTTCCACGCGCTGGGGTTCTTGCACGCCACCATCGCGATGATGCTCGGCTCGACTTTGGTGCTGCGTCGCAAGTTCAAGCCGGCCACCGTCCTGGCCGATATCGAAAAGCACAAGGTGACCGCCATCGTGGTCGTCCCGGTGATGCTGTCCCGCATCCTGGATCAACTGGACAAGACCGACGACAAGCCGAATCTGAAGAGTCTGAGGATCGTGTTCGTGTCCGGCTCCCAGCTCGGCGCCGAACTGGCCACCCGCGGGATGAAGGACCTCGGTCCGGTCATCTACAACCTCTACGGCTCAACCGAGATCGCGTTCGCATCCATCGCGCGGCCGCAGGACCTGAAGAAGAACCCGGCCACCGTCGGACCGGTCGTCAAGGGCGTCAAGGTCAAGTTGTTCGACGAGAACGGCAAGGAAGTTCCCAAGGGTGAGGTGGGCCGCATCTTCGTCGGCAACACCTTCCCGTTCGAGGGTTACACCGGTGGTGGCGGTAAGGCGATCATCGACGGCCTGATGTCCTCCGGCGATGTCGGCTACTTCGACGAGCACGACCTGCTCTACGTCAGCGGCCGCGATGACGAGATGATCGTCTGCGGTGGCGAGAACGTCTTCCCCGCCGAGGTCGAGGACCTCATCAGCGGTCACCCCGAGGTCGTCGAGGCGACCGCGCTCGGCGTCGAGGACAAGGAGTGGGGCCACCGGCTGCGGGCTTTCGTGGTCAAGGTGGAGGGCGCCAGTGTCGACGAGGACATCATCAATGCCTATGTGAAGGACAACCTGGCCCGCTACAAGGTGCCGCGCGAGGTGGTCTTCCTCGACGAACTGCCGCGCAACCCGACCGGCAAGATCCTCAAGCGCGAGCTGCGCGATATCGACGTCGATTAGCCCGGCTTCCGGAATACTGCGTCCGTCACGGGGGTAGTACTTCTGCGTGAACATCGATCTGACTGGCAAGACCGCACTCGTCACCGGCTCCACCCAGGGCATCGGCCTGGCCATCGCGCAGGGCCTGGCCTCGGCCGGTGCGCGGGTCATCGTCAACGGCCGCACCCAGGCGCGCGTCGACGAGGCGGTGGCCGCCGTCGGCAGTGATGCAGTGGGTTTCGCGGGTGATGTCGCCGACGCCGACGGTGCGGCTGCTCTCGTCGAGCGGTTCCCCGAGGTCGATGTGCTGGTCAACAATCTGGGCATCTTCGAGGCGGTGCCTGCCCGCGAGGTCACCGACGAACAGTGGCGACGCTACTTCGACGTCAACGTGCTCTCGGCGGTCCGGTTGATCCGCGCCTACCTGCCCGGCATGACCGAAAAGGGCTGGGGCAGAGCCATTCAGATCGCCAGCGACTCTGCGATCGTCACCCTGGCGGAGATGATCCACTACGGGGTGTCCAAGACCGCGCTACTGGCGGTCACCCGCGGTTTCGCCAAGGACGCGGCCGGCACCGGCGTCACCGTCAACTCGGTGATCGCCGGGCCGACGCACACCGCGGGCGTGGAGAAGTTCGTCTACGAACTCGTCGACCCATCGCTGCCGTGGGATGAGGCGCAGCGCGAGTTCATGATCAAGCATCGGCCCCAGTCATTAATTCAGCGGCTGATCGAACCCGAGGAGATCGCCAATATGGTCACCTACCTGGCGTCCCCGCTGGCCTCGGCGACCACCGGCGGCGCGCTGCGGGTCGACGGCGGGTACGTGGACGCGATCCTGCCCTGACCGCTCCGATACGCAGATGGCCACCACATCATGAAATGTGGCGGCCATCTGCGGTACACGGCTTACGGGTCGCGGGGCAGGCCCAGCAGCCGCTCGGCGATGATGTTGAGCTGCACCTCGGTCGTGCCGCCGTAGATGGTGGTCGCCCGGCTGAACAGCAGGCGCTCGGCCCACTTGCCCGGATCCTGCTCCTTGTCGCCGATGGCGGCGTCGGTGCCGAACGAGGACACCCCGAACTCGGCGTAGCCCTGTCCGGTCTTCATGGACAACAGCTTCGAGATCGCCGCGGCGGGCATGGGATCGCCACCGGCCAGGGTGAGTAGCGTCGAGCGCAGGTTGAGCACCTTGGCGGCGTAACCCTCGGCGATCAGCTTGCCGGCATGGTTCTGCTCGATCTGGTCGAACTGGCCGTCGCGCACGAACTCCACGAACTGCTCGAGGCTGGCCAGGAACGGCGGTTCGGCGCTGCCGATGGAGACCCGCTCGTTGGTCAGGGTGTTGCGGCTGACCTCCCAGCCGCGGTCCACCTCGCCGAGCACCATCGAGTCCGGCACGAAGACGTCATCGATGAACACCGTGTTGAACATGGCATCACCGGTGAGCTCCCGCAGCGGCTTGACCTCGACACCCGGCGACTTCATGTCGATCAGGAAATAGGTGATGCCATTGTGTTTCGGCGCGGTCGGGTTGGTGCGGGCCAGCAGCGCGCCCCACTGGGAATACTGCGCACCGGTGGTCCAGATCTTCTGGCCGGTGATGCGCCACCCGCCGTCGACCTTGGTGGCCTTGCTGGTGAGGCTGGCCAGATCCGATCCGGCGCCCGGCTCGGAAAACAGCTGGCACCAGATCATCTCGCCACGGAACGTCGGCGGCAGGAACTGCTGTTGCTGCTCATCGGTGCCGTAGGCCACGATGGACGGGATGATCCACGCCGCGATGCCCATCTGCGGCCGTGCGACCCGGCCGGCGGAGAATTCCTGGGAGATGATGATCTGCTCGATCGGGGCGGCGCTGCGGCCCCACGGCTTGGGCAGGTGCGGCTGGACCCAGCCGCCCTCGGCGATGGCGGTGTTGCGCTCTTCGCGCGCAATGGATTTCAGTCCGGCGACCTCGGCGCGGATCTCCTCGCGGAGCTTCTCGGTGTCGGGATCCAGATCGATGTCCAGCTTGCGCAGGCCGGTGCCGGTGGAGGTGTCGACGACCTGCTGCGGGTAGTCCGCCGCGCGACCGAAGGATGCCGCCAAGGCCAGCGCGCGCCGGTAGTAGACGTTGGTGTCGTGCTCCCAGGTGAAGCCGATACCGCCGTGCACCTGGATGCATTCCTGGGCGGTGTGCTGCGCGGCGACCGGGGCCAGCGTGCCCGCGACGGCCGCCGCGAACGCATACTTGGAAGCTTCTGAGCCGCCGTGGAATTCGTCGATCGCCCGGGCCGCATCCCACACGGCTGCGGTGGCCCGCTCGGTCTCGGCGATCATGCCGGCGCACTTGTGCTTGATCGCCTGGAACTGGCCGATGGGGCGCCCGAACTGCTCGCGGATCTTCGCGTAGTCGGTGGCGGTGTCGGTGGCCCAGCGGGCGACGCCGACGCTCTCGGCCGACAGCAGCGTGGCGATGAGGGCGCGGGCATGGTCGCGGGTGAGGTTGGAGAGAACTCGATCGGCCCCGACCTCGACGGCGTTGACCCGCACATGTGCCAGCGGACGCAGCGGGTCGACGCTTTTGACCGGCTCGATCTCCAGGCCGTCGGCGTCGAGGACCACCCATTCCTCGCTGCTCTCGATCGACACCGGGAGCACCAGCAGGGCTGCCTCCCCGGCGGCGGGTACGGCACGCACCTCGCCGCGGATGACCAGTTTGTCGCCCTGCCGGGTCGCGGTCAGTCCGGAGTCGATGGCGTACGCGGCGATACTGCCGCCCTCCGCCAGTCCGGTCAGCAGCGGCGATTCGGCGTCGTGGGCGGAGATCAGCGCACTGGCAATCGCCGACGGGACGAACGGTCCCGGTACCGCGCCGTAGCCGAATTCGGCCAAGGTGATGGCCAGTTCCAGGATGCCGAAACCTTGTCCGCCAACGGCTTCGGACAGATGGACACCCTGCAGGCCCTGCTCGGCAGCGGCCTTCCAGTACGGCGGCGGGTTGGAGATCGGCGTCTCCAGCGCGTCGTGCAGGACATCGGCGGGGGCCACCTTGGCCACCAGCGACCGGACCGAATCGGCCAGGTCAATGTGTTCAGAGTTGATTGCGATGGGCACGCTTAACCTCCATGGGGCAACTTCCCTATTAACCGGTCGGTTGGGTACCGAGGGTACTCCGCGGTGACAGGGCCCACACCACTGGCCTAACTTACTTGGTTCACCACGTTGGCAAGCTCCTGGTTATTCCGCAGCCTGCGGCAGTTGTCCACCGCGACCTCGAGATAGCGGCGCATGGTGTCGACGGTGTACCAGGTGACATGCGGTGTCAGCACCACGTTGTCCAGCGTGAGCAGCGGATTGTCGTCCTCGACCGGTTCGACGGCGAAGACGTCCAGGCCGGCGGCGGCCAGTCGATGCTCCCGCAGCGCCTCGGCCAGCGCGACCTCGTCGACGATCGGTCCGCGGGCGGTGTTGATCAACACGGCGTCCGGGCGCATCAGGGCCAGTGCGTCGCGATCGAGCAGATGATGGGTCGCTGCCGTGAGCGGCAGGTGCAGGGAGACGATATCGCTCTCGGCGAGCAGGGCCGACAGGGTGCGCCAGTCGGCAAGGCCGTCATCGCGGGTGCTGGTGTGGATGACGCGCGCACCCATGGCCTCGACGATCCGCTGCACCCGCTTGGCGATATTGCCGTAGCCGATCAGTCCGACGGTGCATCCGCCGATATCGCGGACCGTCTCCCCGAGACTGACATCCGACGGCCAGCCCCGACCCTCGCGGGTGGCGCGGTCCAGGGCGGGGAGCCGGCGCAGTGCGGCGAGCATGAGCAGCACGGTGCCCTCGGCGACCGACGGCGCGTTGGCACCCGGCATGTTCGCCACCGCGATACCCGAGCGCGTCGCGGCCTCGACGTCGATGGTGTTCACCCCGGCGCCCAGCTTGTGCACGAGCCGGCATCTCGTCGCCAGTGCCAGATCGGCCGCGGTCAGCGGACGCAGCACATGCCAGACGGCATCGGCCTCGGGCAGCTCGCGGCGCAGGGTGTCGTCATCGTCCTCGGCGCACCACCGGATATCGAGCCAATCCGATTCCGGTGCAACGAGATCGAGCACGCGCTGACCGGGGGTGAAATGGGCCAGGACCCGTACCGAAAGTCGCTGGTGCGCTAGCGCCACCGTTTCGCGATCCACTTGGCGATGGTATCGGCCTGCTCGCTGCGCGCCCCCGGGGTGGTGAAGTAGTGGTCGGTGTCGATGGACAACTGGGCCTTGTCGGAACTGGCGAGGGCGTCATGGATGCGCCGCGCGTCCGACGGGTAGACGCCGGTGTCCTGTTCGGCATTGATGACCAGGGCCGGGCAGTCGATGAGGGCCAGGTGTGGTTCGGCCCGGGTCTGGGCGTGCCGCAGGCTCCACATGCCGATCCAGTTGCGCAGCGTGCACGCCGCGGCGATGCCGTAGGCGGACCGATTGGCCTTGACCGGTGGTCCGGCGTAACACATGTTGGGCTGGCGTCTCGTCGGCTCCAGGCTCGGGTCGACCATCCGCGGGTCGGCCCAGGTGCGCAACACGGTGAACGGCCGATCCGAATAGCCGGCGGCCTGCACGCGCTTGAGCTCGGCCTCGGCCCAGTCGGTGATGGACTCGTTGCGGGCGATCTGCGCTGCGCGGTATCGGTTGACGAACTCGGTGGAGTACGGCGGTCCGTTCTTCTCACTGAACAGGTCCAGGCTGGGATCGGTGGACAGCGCATCGTTCTCGTCGGTGACCGAGGCGTCCATCCACGCGGTCAGGACGTCGGGTCTGCCCGGGTGCGCTGCGCTCGCGACATAACCGTCGGCAGGTGGCAGGTCGGTGAGCCCGGCGGCCGGGCGCATACCCGCCAGCGGGGTGACATGGTGGTGGACGGACTGGGCCTGATAGGCCGCCATCAACGAGCCGCCGCCCGAATTACCCAGCAGCACCACGGTTTCGATTCCCTGAACCTCGCGCAGCCAGCGCACCCCGACACCGATGTCGACCAGGGCGTGGTCGAGGAGGAAGGTGCTCTCGAAACCGCGGAACCGGGTGTTCCAGCCCAGGAACCCGATACCGCGGGTGGCGAGGTAGTCGGCGAGATAGTGCTCGGAGAAATCGATCTGATAGTGCGTCGCGATCACCGCGACCTTGGGTTTGCGGCCCACCCCGCGGTGGTAGAGCCCCTGGCAGGGATGCCCGCCGGCGCCGGCGCGACGCGCGGTGGGGGAGTCCGTCCCGACGAATTCCCGGATGACCCCGGGCGTCGGGCCCTTCGTCGTCATGGCTGCTGGGTCTCCTTGTGATAGATCGTCCGATAGAAGATGGCGGCCAGGGTGGCGATGCAGGCGTCGTCGTCGGCGGTCTGGGCCCCCGTACCCGAGAGCTGGGTGTAGCAGAACTGGTTCAACATGGACACCAGCGCGACGGCGACCAGCTGGGCGTCATCGCCCACGCCGAAACCCTCCAGCTGAGCCTGCTGGACCATCTTGGTGACCAGCGCGATGGGAAGTGCGCAGATATCGGCCCAGTATTGCGCGAAATCGTCGCTGACCATGGCCAGCTGTGAGACCGCGATGATCTCGGCCAGGCGGTGGCGGTAGGTGTTCCAGTGCGCGGCGGCCGCGGCGTGGGCGCGCTCGGCATCGCTGAGACCCGGCTCGGCGGCGGCCATCGCACGCACGCGGGCTTCATCGCGGAACCGGACGGCCCATTCGCGGACCATCGCCTCCTTGGAGTCGTAGTAGTTGTAGTACGACGCGGTGGAGCGGCCGGCCTCGGCGGCGATATCGGCGATGGTGGTGGCCAGAATTCCCTTGCGTGCGATGACGGTTCGCGCCGCGGCATCGATGGCGGCTTGTGTCTGACGCCCGCGGGCGGTGGGCAGCTCTACCCGAGCGGTCACTGACGACCTTCCTGAGGTTCGTTGATCGAATCTGAATCTGATGTTAGATTCAGATTCGGATCTGCGCCAGAGGTGGGAATCATCATGATCAAACCCGATAACGCCAACGCCGAGTTCACCCTCGGAGGTATCAACCACGTCGCGCTGGTGTGCTCGGATATGCAGCGCACCGTGGACTTCTACTCCGGTGTGCTCGGCATGCCGTTGATCAAGTCGCTCGACCTGCCCGGCGGGATGGGGCAGCACTTCTTCTTCGACGCCGGTAACGGTGACTGCGTGGCATTCTTCTGGTTCACCGACGCCCCCGATGGAGTGCCCGGGGTCTCGGCGCCGATCGCACTACCCGGTCTGGGTGAGATCACCAGTGCCGTGTCCACCATGAACCACCTCGCCTTTCATGTGCCCGCGGAGAAGTTCGACGAGTACCGGGAGAAGTTGAAGTCCAAGGGAGTTCGGGTCGGACCGGTGCTCAACCACGACGAGAGCGAATGGCAGGCGTCGCGGACGCTGCATCCCGGCGTCTACGTGCGGTCGTTCTACTTCCAGGATCCCGACGGCATCACGTTGGAATTCGCCTGCTGGATCAAGGAATTCACCGAGGCCGATATCACCACGGTGCCCAAGACGGCAGCGGACCGCCGGCCGCGGGCAGCGGTCTGACCCCGGCCGCACTACTCCCCGGGTCGCTGCGCTCCGGCCCGCCGAGGGTCCGGGAACGTATTGAGTAGGGCCGTCAGCAACTCGATGAGTTCGGCGCCGCTGAGGGCGATGGCGCCGGTGAGCCAGCCGTTGATGGTCTGGTTGACCCCGCCGACGACGAAGTGGGCGATCGCCTTGATCTGATCGCTGTCCTCGGCCGTCAGCACGGTCTGCGCGTGCTGGCCGGCCAGCACGGCGAAGAACCCGCCGAGTTCGGCGCGCTTGCGCACCAGGACGGCGTTGGACAGTTGCGGATCGAACAGCAGTCGGCCGATGCGGGCGTCCGCGCCGATGGTCTGCACCAGGTTGGTGATACCGGCCCGGTTCTGCTCGGCGGGCCCGACGGCCGCGACGGCGGCCTGGGTGGTGCTGGCGATGGCGCCGATCACCGAGTCGAAGACCGCAGCGACGAACTCGTCCTTATCGGTGAACGCCTCGTAGAAATGCCGGGTTGCGACGCCGGCGCGACGGCAGATGGCGCGCACGGTGAGTTCGTCATATGTCTCGCCGAGCAGGTCCAGGCCGGCCTCCAGGAAGCGGCGGCGGCGTTCGGCCACGCGTTGCGGGGCTGCCACCCCGCCGTAGGGCCGGATCTGTGTCACGCCTGTCATCTTGACACCCGTCCGGTCGGCGCGGCAATATCAGGAAACATTCGTTCTCACTTTAGTAGCAGAGGTGTCGATGACGATCACCGAACGTCCCATCAGTCAGAGCGTTCGCCGCCCGGCCCGCCGTCCCCGCTGGGGTGCCAGCGTCGATGACGGTCTGATGGGTGTGGCGTTGTTGGCCGGTCCGGCGAACGTGATCATGCAGCTCGCCCGCCCCGGCGTCGGCTACGGGGTGAAGGAGAGCATCGTCGAGGGCGGCCGCGTCGATCGGCATCCCGTCAAGCGGGCCCGCACCACCTTCACCTACCTGGCTGTCGCGGGCCGCGGCACCGATGGACAGAAGGCCGCCTTCCGACGCGCGGTGAACGGCGCGCATGCGCAGGTGCGCTCCACGCCGGACAGCCCGGTCCAGTACAACGCCTTCGATAAGGACCTGCAGATGTGGGTGGCCGCCTGCCTGTACAAGGGTTCGGTCGACATCCAGCGGATGTTCGTCGGGGAGATGGACGATGAGACCGCGGACCGGCATTATCAGGACGGCATGACCCTGGGCACCACGTTGCAGGTGCCCGCGGCGATGTGGCCGGCCGACCGCGCCGCCTTCGATGTGTACTGGGCCGAACAGCTGGACAAGGTGCACATCGATGACGCCATCCGGGAGTATCTGTATCCCATTGCCGTCGGCCGGCTGCGCGGGGTGCGGCTGCCCGGCCGTGTGCAGCGCCTGCATGAGGACACCGCAGGCCTGATCACCACCGGCTTCCTGCCCGAGCGTTTCCGCGATGAGATGCGGCTGCCCTGGGATCCGCAACGGCAGCGCCGTTTCGACCGGCTTATCGGTGCGCTGCGGGTGGCCAACAACGTGGCACCCGGCCCTGTGCGGCAGTTCCCGTTCAACGTGTTGCTCAAGGATCTGGACTGGCGCATCCGCAGCGGTCGCCCGCTCGTCTGAACGTAAACCAAGTTCATATTTGCTGAGTGGGCAAAATAGGCCCTTTCAGCCGACTCCTTGCCGGATGAAGACTTTGCGGGCCAGTGATGGGCATCACCCGGCAGCGGCACCACCGGACGTCTCGACAGGACCGTCGGTGCGATGCTACGTTTCCCCAAGTTAGCCTAGCCATACTTAAGGAGACGGCAGGGGGGCGTGCGCTTCTTTGCGAAAGACATATGGATACGGTCAGTGACACGCTCGCGTCGAGCGTAGGGGGAGCGCGCGTCGATCGCGACGTCGTGAACAGGTTCGCGACCTGTTGTCGATCGCTGGGTTTGTCGGTCAACGACCGGCAACGCCCCGCGGACCTGACCGCCGCGCGGTCGGGGTTCACCGAGCTGACCCGGATCGCCCGCGAACAGTGCGACGCCTGGATCGGCCTTGCTGCCGCCGGGGCGGGCACCGGGGAGAACGCGGGCCGTGTCATCGCCACGATCTGGCGCACCCTGGACACCTTCGGCGCACTGACCCGCGAGATCGACCTGGGCGCACAGGATCTCGGATTCTCCTACGACACCGGTCTCTACCTGCAGTTCCGGGCGACCAGCCGGGACGATATCGCGCTGGCGCACGCCGCCGCACTTGCCGAGTCCGGTGAGCTCGTCGACGCGGATCAGATTCTCGAAGAACTGATCTCCCGTCGGCCGGCCTGGCTGCAGGCGCGGTGGGTGCGGGTGGCCACCTATCACCGCAGCCGGCGCTGGTCCGATGTCGTGCGGACGCTCACCCCGGTGGTCAACGACCCCAAGCTCGACGAGCATTACGCCCACGCGGCCAGGGTGGCCCTCGCTATCGCGTTGGCAAACCTGGGCATGTTCGCTCCTGCACTCTCGCACCTGGAGAACCCGGAAGGTCCCGTCGCGGTGGCCGCCGTCGACGGCGGACTGGTCAAGGGTCTTTGCCTGCGCGCCCAGGGCGAGGACGACGAGGCCGCCGATGTGCTCGCCGAGCTCTACGCCGCCAATCCCGAGCATGTCGGGGTCGAAGAGGCGTTGTCGGACCGGTCATTCGGGCTCGACACCACCACAGCAGCGCGGATCGAAGCGCGCAGCGACCCGTGGGATCCGGCGACCGAACCGGGGGAGTCGGACTTTGTCGACCCCGGCGCCAAGGAGCGCAAGACGCACCTGCTCATCGAGGCCGAGGCCGAACTCGCCGAGTTCATCGGCCTGGAAGAGGTCAAGTACCAGGTCGCCCGGCTGAAGAGCTCGGTGGCGATGTCGATCCGCCGCCAGGAGCGCGGGCTGACCGTCGCTCAGCGCACCAACCACCTGGTCTTCGCGGGCCCGCCCGGCACCGGTAAGACCACGATCGCGCGGGTGGTCGCCAAGATCTACTGCGGGCTCGGCCTCCTGAAGAAGGAGACGGTACGCGAGGTGCACCGCGCCGACCTGATCGGCCAGCACATCGGCGAGACCGAGGCCAAGACCAACGCCATCATCGACAGCGCGCTCGACGGTGTGCTGTTCCTCGACGAGGCCTACGCCCTGGTGTCCACCGGCGCCAAGAACGATTTCGGGTTGGTCGCCATCGACACGCTGCTGGCGCGGATGGAGAACGACCGCGACCGGTTGGTCGTCATCGTCGCCGGATACCGCGCCGACCTCGACCGCTTCCTGGACACCAACGAGGGTCTGCGGTCCCGCTTCACCCGAAGCATCGACTTCCCGTCCTACAGCGCACCGGAACTCGTGGAGATGGCGACCCGGATGGCCGAGAAGCGCGACAGCGTCTTCGAGCAGGTCGCGCACGACGAGATGGAGGCACTGTTCGCCCATCTGGCGGTCAGCTCCACCCCCGATGCCACCGGCACCGCGCGGCGCAGTCTCGATATCGCCGGTAACGGCCGCTTCGTCCGTAACCTTGTCGAGCGTTCCGAGGAGGAACGCGAATACCGATTGGACCACTCCGATTCCGTTGACTTCACCGACGAAGAACTGATGGCGATCACCGCCGATGACGTGAGCCGCTCGGCCGCCCCGCTGCTGCGTGGGCTCGGGCTGTCGGTGCCGCAGAAATGAGTGAGACGCCCGAGGACCGCCGCGAATTCACCTCGCGCACACCGGTCAACGAGAACGCCGAGCGGGTCGTCTACCGGCGCGGCTTCGTCACCCGCCACCAGGTGTCGGGCTGGCGATTCGTCATGCGGCGCATCGCATCCGGTGTCGCACTGCATGACACCCGGATGCTCGTCGACCCGCTGCGCACCCAGAACCGGGCGGTGCTCGTCGGGGCCCTGGTATCGGTCACCGTCGTCGCCGGGTGCTTCATCTTCTCGCTGATCCGCCCCGGCGGTGATGCCGGCAGCTCGACGATCCTGGCCGACCGGGACACCTCCGCGCTGTACGTGCGGATCGGTGACGTCGTGCACCCGGCGCTGAACCTGACATCAGCCCGGCTGATCGCCGGTGTGGCCGACAACCCGACCACGGTCAAGAGCAGCGAGATCGACAAGTTCGCCCGCGGCAACCTGATCGGCATCCCCGGCGCACCGGAACGCATGGTGCAGAACACCTCCCGAGATGCCAACTGGACGGTGTGTGACGCCGTCACCGGCAGCGCCCTCGGAGTCACCCTGATCGCCGGCGCCCCCGACGAGCAGGGCGAGCGGGCCACCACACTGCCCGCGGACCGTGCCGTCCTGGTGCAGAACGTCGGCGGTGTACACGCCGGTACCTGGCTGCTGTGGAACGGCAAGCGCAGCCCCATCGATCTGGGCAACCGCGCCGTCACCGATGCGCTCGGGCTGGGCGCCGACCTCCCGGCGCCGCGGGTGATCGCCCCAGGCCTGTTCAACGCCATCCCCGAGTCCGCCCCGCTGGTTGCCCCGGCGCTGCCCGGGGCCGGCCAGCCGCCGCGCTTCGAGCTGCCGGCGCCCGCGCCGGTCGGGGCGGTCGTCGCCGCCTACGAGGCCGATAACACCATCCGGTACTTCGTGGTCCACGCCGACGGCCTGCAGCAGGTGTCACCGGTGCTGGCCTCGATCCTGCGCAACTCCAATTCCTATGGGCTGCAACAGCCGCCACGACTGGGTGCCGACCAGGTGGCGAACCTGCCGGTGGTCGGCGGTATCGACACCGATGCCTACCCGGCCGATGAGATCAGCCTCGTCGAACCCGGGCCCGCCCCGGTCACCTGCGCCTACTGGTCCAAACCCGCCGACGCGACCGAGAGCCGGCTGAGCCTGCTGTCCGGTGCCGCGCTACCGCTGCCCGAGGGCCTGCGGACCGTGGACCTGGTCGGCGCGGGCGCCGGATCCACCGCCAATCGCGTCGCACTGAGCCCGGGCAGCGGATACTTCGTCCAGTCGGTCGGCGCCGATGCCGGTGCACCGCAGGACGGTTCGGCATTCTGGGTCAGCGATACCGGTGTGCGCTATGGCGTGGACACCTCCGATGATGCCAAATCTGTTGCTGCACTGGGTCTGACACCACCGCCGTTGGCGGTGCCGTGGTCGGTGCTCACGCAGTTCGCTGCCGGACCGACACTGTCGAAGGGCGATGCGCTCGTTGCGCACGACGCCGTGGCACCGGTCGTCGCGTCCGGCCCCGAGGGAGATAACTGAGCATGAGTCGCTTGATCTTCGAGGCTCGCCGTCGCCTGCCGGCGCCGGAAGCACGCAAGGGCACCATCACCATCGAGGCGCCGCCCTCGCTGCCCCGACTGGTGCCGCCGTCCCTGCTGCGTCGTGTGCTGCCCTACCTGATCGTCATCCTCATCGTCGGCATGATCGTGGCACTGTTCGCCACCGGTATGCGGATGATCTCGCCGACCATGCTGTTCTTCCCGTTCGTGCTGCTGCTGGCCGCGACCGCGCTCTACCGCGGTTCGGACAACAAGCTGCGCACCGAGGAGGTCGACGCCGAGCGTGCCGACTACCTGCGCTACCTGTCGGTGGTGCGCGACAACGTCCGCGCCCAGGCCGCCGATCAGCGTGCGGCCCTGGACTGGTCGCACCCGGAACCCGATCTGCTCGCCGCGGTGCCCGGCACCCGCAGGCAGTGGGAACGCGATCCGCATGACGGTGACTTCCTGGTGGTGCGCACCGGTCTGGCCGATGTACCGCTGAACACCACCCTGCGCGTCAAGGATGCCGCCGACGAGATCGATCTGGAACCCGTCGCGCACACCACCCTGCGCGGACTGCTGGACGTGCATCGCACGGTGCGCAATGCACCGACCGGGATCGATCTGGGCAAGGTCTCCCGCATCACCGTGCTCGGCGAGGCCGACGAGGTCCGTGATGTGCTGCGCGCCTGGGTCGCCCAGGCCGTCACCTGGCACGATCCGGCGGTGCTGGGTATCGCGCTGGCCACCCCGGATCTGGAGGCACCGGACTGGACCTGGCTGAAGTGGCTGCCGCACACCGATGTTCCCGGTAAGGCGGACGGGGTCGGTCCGGCCCGCTATCTGGCCACCACCGCCGACGGACTGCACGCACTGCTGGCGCCGGTGCTCGACGAGCGCGATGCCTTCAGCGGTGCCGCGCTGGCTGCGGGCAGGCATCTGCTGGTGCTGCTCGACGATCCGGATGCCGACCCCGATACCGTCATCGGCCGCACCGGCGCGGCCGGTGTGACGCTGGTCCACCGGTCGACCAAAGAACCGCACCGCGAACAGTATTCGGATCCCGAGCGACCGATCCTGAAGATCGCGGACGGCCGGATCGAGCGCTGGCAGAGCGGTGGCTGGCAGCCCTACGTCGACACCTCGGACACCTTCTCCGGCGCGCAGGCCGCGCACCTGGCCCGCCGGCTGGCCCGCTGGGACACCAACCCGGAGCAATCGAGGACGGCTGCGACGGGCGCCTCGACGTTCACCACCCTGTTCGGTATCCAGGACGCCTCGGCCCTGGACGTGGCAAGCCTGTGGGCACCGCGCCACCGCGACGAGGAACTGCGGGTGCCCATCGGCGTCACCGCGACCGGCGAACCGCTGATCTTCGATCTCAAGGATGAGGCCGAGGGCGGTATGGGCCCGCACGGCCTGATGATCGGTATGACCGGATCGGGCAAGTCCCAGACCCTGATGTCCATCCTGCTGTCATTGCTCACCACGCATTCGGCGGAGCGGCTGATCGTCATCTACGCCGATTTCAAGGGTGAGGCCGGCGCCGATATCTTCCGGCACTTCCCCCAGGTCGTCGCCGTCATCTCCAATATGGCCGAAAAGCGGTCATTGGCAGATCGTTTCGCGGACACCCTGCGCGGTGAGGTGGCTCGGCGCGAGCAGCTGCTCAAAGAAGCGGGGCGGCGGGTTCAGGGCAGCGCCTTCAACTCGGTCACCGAGTACGAAGCCGCGATCGCCGCGGGCCATGACCTGGCGCCGATCCCGACGCTGTTCGTGGTGGCCGACGAGTTCACGCTGATGCTCGCCGAGCACCCCGAGTACGCGGAGCTCTTCGACTATGTCGCCCGCAAGGGACGCTCGTTCCGCATCCACATCCTGTTCGCCTCCCAGACCCTGGATGTGGGCCGCATCAAGGACATCGACAAGAACACCTCGTACCGCATCGGTCTGAAGGTGGCCAGCTCGTCGATCAGCCGCCAGGTCATCGGTACCGAGGACGCCTTCCAGATCGAGTCCGGCCGCGAGCACAAGGGCGAGGGCTTCCTGGTGCCCGCACCGGGTGCCAACCCGGTCAAGTTCCGCAGCACCTACGTCGACGGTATCTACGACCCGCCGCGCGCCAGTCACTCCGTGGTCGTGCACTCGGTGCCCGAGCCCCAGGTGTTCACCGCAGGGTGGGTGGAGCCGGCGCCGGACACCGTCATCGTCACCGGTGAGCTGGAAGACGTTCCGCCGCCGCGCAAGCTCATCGCGACCATCGGCGATCAGCTGGCCAACTACGGTCCGCGCGCCCCGCAGCTGTG
>JBPPMV010000456.1:0-4472 GCA_051306235.1 Mycobacterium sp.
GCCTCTGTTCCCGCCAGCGGTGGCTCCCACGGAGGATCCTCGACCATCTGCCCAGAATATCGGCCCCGAAGGGCTCGGCGACGTCAAAGCGCGATCTACCGAGGCGGGAGACTTCTTCCGGTCTCAGGCGGCGATCAGTGTGGTGCGGGGGACGATTCCGCGCTCGACCGCGAGATCGGCCAGTGCGTTCCGCAGTTGGCGGCGCGCCCGGTGCAGCCGGGACATGACGGTCCCGATGGGCGTCTGCATGATCTCGGCGATCTCTTTGTAGGCGAAGCCCTCGACATCGGCGTAATAGACGGTGACCCGAAACTCGTAGGGCAGCGCGTCGAGGGCAGCGCGAAGCTCTGAGCTCGGCAGACCTTCGAGCGCTTCCACTTCGGCGGACCGCGGCCGGTCGGATCGGCGTCCGGCCGTCTCCTGGCCTTCGAAATCACTGATCTCGTCCGTCAGGTATTCCGGGTGGCGCTTCTTCTTTCGGTAGCTGTTGATGTAGGTGTTGGTCATGATCCGGAACAGCCAGGCTTTGAGGTTGGTGCCCTCGGCGAATCCGTCGAACGCTCCATAGGCCTTCATCATCGTCTCCTGGACGAGATCCTCTGCATCGGAACGATTCCGGGTCATCCGCAATGCACCGCCGAAGAGGGTGTCGACGTAGCCGAGAGCATCGCGTTCGAAACGACGGTTCAGTTCTGCTCTCGGGTGCTCGAGAATCGTGGTGTCCGGGTGGTGAGTCATCTTCATCCTTCGGGGTTCTCGACCTGGCATCGTGATCTGTATCCTCGTCCGCGCTGCACTGCGGAGTCTGCGCTGCTGGCGGGTAACGCCAGGTCAGGCCAGTACCACTCATTCACTACCTGCTACCCGGTAGTGATGGCCCCGGAGCCTGCAGAGACCGGTCAGCTCGCACACGAAAAATGTGTCGCCCGTGCGCACGATTCTTGCCCCGCGGCGGCGATCAGATGTGCGTCGGTCATCGCGGTTGTACTGTGCTCGCCATGCGCCCGCCCCGCAATCCCGACGGTGACGCCCCGTTGTGGAAGCGGGCCGCCTTCGAACTGAAATGCTTTCTCAAGCGCCGGCTCGCCGCCAAGGGCATTCCGGTCACACCCCCCAGCCAGCCGTATCTGGTGGTGCCGATCCTGGGGCAGTCGAACGCCTTCGGGATGGGCCTGCCCCTGGACCTCGACGGGGCCGACAAGCCCCATCCGATGGTGCACCAATGGGCCAACAGCGGCCCCTCGAAGAACACCGTGATTCTCGGGGCGGACCCGCTGATACACGAAACGCCGACCCGGCGTGTCGGTTTCGGGGTCACCTTCGGTAAGGCGCTCACCGAGGCGACCGATCGCGCGGTGCTGTTGGTGCCCTGCGCCCGCGGCGACACGTCATTTCATCCGAAGAACGGATACACCTGGGACATCGCCGACACGAAGACCCGGCGTAACCTCTACCGGGAAGCGGTGCGCTCCATCGACGCCGCGCTGGCGCAACGGCCGGGCAGCGCCGTCGCCGCGGTGCTGTGGCATCAGGGCGAATCCGATGTGCCGCTGATGACCGGACCGGACTACCAGCGCAAACTGGACGCGCTGTTCGGCGATCTACGGGACCGCTACGGCGCCGAAACACCGATCATCCTCGGCGGCATGGTGCCCGAGGAGATGGAACTCAGCGGTAAGGACTACACGGTGATCAACGCCGTCCACGAGGACACCCCGAACCGGATACCGCGGACAGCGTTCGTACCGGGAAATCGCCACTCGTTCAACAGTGATACCGACCGGCATTACAACGCAGCGGGCATCAGGGCGCTGGGACGCGACATGTGGTCGGCCTATCAGCGCATCGCCGCCGGCGCGATCGACGACTACCGGCGCTGACATCGCCGGCTCCTATCAGCTCGGCTCGGAGAGTTCTGCCTGCCAGCGGGCTCGGCGCTGCTTGTCGGTCTGCTCCCACCACGGTGGCTGACCTCGCTCCCCCAACGCAACCTTGGCCGCATTCACCCCCGCGCGGGCAGCGGATTCCTCTGCCGTGCCTTTTGTGCGGCGCACCTCTCGGCGCCACGTCATCAGGTTGTGGACCAACTCGGCTCTGCGGTCCTCGGGGATCGCCGGATCGGTGGCTCGCCATCGGCGCCCGTCGATGACGAAATAGTGCCCGTCGTCGGTGGTCTCCGGCCCACTCATCAGACGATGTTATGCCAATGCCAGGAGCGGATCATCGAATAACTTGATCGCCAGGAAGAACGTGGGATCTGCCCTCACGGCACGGTGGTGGGGTTCGCGGCATAGTGTCGAAGTGCACCCTCTATGTAGGAAGGATGTGGGCACCGGCATGACCACGCCATTCGGCTTCTCCGAGGACGAGCTTCACGAATCCGGCATTGTCGGCATCACCATCGTGTGGGCCGACAACAACGGGATTCCGCGTGCCAGAACCGTGCCTGTCGAGCAGTGGGCGTCGGTCGCACAGTACGGGGTCGGCATCACGTCGCTGTTCGCGGTGTTCGACTCTCACGACGCCATCACGTTCGGCCACGACGGCCTGCCCAACGCCAGTGGTGATGTCCGGCTGATTCCTGTGCCGGACAGACTGATTCCGCTTGCCGGTCAGCCAGGTCTGGCCTGGGCCCCCGGCAGGCAGGTCGGGGCCGACGGCACGGCATGGCCCTACGACCAGCGCGGGGTTCTGCAGCGACAGGTCGACGCGGCAGCCGCGGCGGGGCTGGAAATCAAGGCCGGCTATGAGATCGAGTTCTTTCTCGATCGAACCGGTGAGGGCAGCGAGGTCACCCCGGGCCACGACGGCCCCGCCTACAGTGCGCGGGCACTCATTTCCATCGACGAGTTCGTCGTGTCGCTGCTGCGGGACCTGCGCGACAACCGGGTTCCGGTGGGCCAACTGCACGCCGAATACGGCACCGCCCAGGTCGAATTGAGTATCACCCCACACGATCCGGTGACCGCCGCCGACCTACAGCTGTTGGCCCGGCAGACCATTCATGCCACCGCTGCGCAGTTCGGTTTCCGCGCGAGCTTCAGTCCGTTGGTGCTCGCCGGCGATGCCGGAAACGGTTGGCATCTGCACACCTCGGTGTGGCGGGCCGGGGAGAATCTGCTGACCGGCGCCGGCCCGCACGGACTGTCGACCGACGGGGCGTCCTACCTCGCCGGGCTGCTGCGGGATCTTCCTGCCATCGTGGCGGTGTCGACGCCCAGCGAGGTTTCCTTCGAGCGCCTGCGGCCAGGCTTCTTCTCCAGTGCCTACGCCTACTGGGGTATCGAGAACCGTGAGGCGGCACTGCGTTTGGTGCCGGGTACGGAGTTCTCCGGCCTGTCGCGCGCCAACGTGGAACTGAAGCCCTCCGACGCATCGGCGAACCCGTATCTGGCGCTGGCCGCGGTGATCGCGGCAGGAATCGGGGGTATCGCCGACGGTCTGAGCTTGTCCGACCCCATCGCCGACAACGTCGGTAACTGGTCAGATGAGCAACGCGGCGCGGCAGGTGTCGATCCCCTCCCCCGATCGGGTGCGGCGGCAATCGCCGCATTGCAGGCCAATCCGCGTATTGCGGCGGCTCTGGGACCGGAGCTGCTGGGCGCATTCGTGGCGGTGCGCGCGGCCGATGCCGCATGGGCCGCCGACCGCAGTGCCGAGGAGATCATCGCCGGGCACCGCTGGCTCTACTGATGACCGACCTGTGGGATCGAATCGTCCCCTTCGCCGGGACGGCACCCGTCCTCGACGAGCACCAGCAGGCGCTGCCTCAGGTGGATCAACTGTGCGGTCCGTTCTGGGCGCGGTTGGCCCTGCTCGTCGACGGTCGCCCTGCCGAGCAGCTGCCCTCACAGATTCAGGGTGCCCTCGCCGCGGGCACCCAGGTGTGTCCGGCGCTGGACCAGCAGGTACGGCCTGCGGGTGAGCCGGCGCACCGCGCGGGGTGGGAGCAGCTGCCCCACGCGGACGAACCCGAGCGGGCCGGCACCAGCGCCCGCGGTCTGGCTGCGGCCATCGGCGAGCTGTCGACCGGGCGGTTGGCGGCCATACCGGTATCGGGCCCCTGGCGTACAGACCGGCTGGAACAGTTGTTGACGGCGATAGCCGAGATCCCGTCGGTCGTCATCGCGAATATCGCGACATCCGCGCTGTGGGGTTCGCACGCCGGCGCCGAGGCGCTGACCGGCTTCCTCGGTTCCGGCGACGACCAGATAGGCCCGCCGCCGGATTGGCGCGTCGGACACTTCGCGGCGATCTGGGGACACATCGTGGGTGAGCGGGGAACATTGGTCGCCTTCGCCGACACGTATCGCTCGCTCGGGACCGATGGTCGTTACCTGCAGCCGGTTCCGCGGGTGGCCCACGCCTTGTCCGGCAGAGGGTTGCTGATCACTGTAAATGCAGGATCTCAGACGGCGGTCCGGGCGGCCGCGGCGGCCGCCGGGCTGGGCACCGAGATCTGGGACTGAGCG
>JBPPMV010000457.1:0-3964 GCA_051306235.1 Mycobacterium sp.
AGACTGCTCGCGCTCTGGGTCGAGAAGTAGGCGTACGCGCCGTGAAAGGCATCGCCGGCGCCCAGCGTGTCGACAACCACCACCGGTTGCACCGGCACGGATCCCGCGCGGCCGTCCGACCACCACTCGACCGGATCCCCGCCGTGCGTGGTGACGACGGTGCGGACGCCGCTGCGGACCAGTTCTGCCGCGGTGGACTCCGCATCGGCGGCACCCAGAACGCGGAAGTCGTTGGAGCACACCATATCCGTGGCGTGCGGGATGATATCAACCATCACCGGTTTCCATCGGCCGGCGTCGACGACCAGTGTGATGGCCCGGGCCGCCGCATGCCGGGCGGCATCCTGGGCGATCAGGGGGTGATGCCCGTCGACGAGTACGACGTCGGCATCGTTGATCAGGTCGCCCAGACCTGCCGGGGGCGAAGCGTCGGAGTTCACCGCGTCGAGCGAGACCACCGACCGGTCACCCGTCGATTCGATGACCGACACGGCCGAGACGGGCACCGCCCGGTGGGTGCCTGCCGCGGCGTCGACGACGCCGACACCGTAGGCGGCGAGATCGGCGCGGATCAGCTCGGCGACCGGATCGTCGCCGAGCGCGGTCACCAGCGTCGCGTCGCCGCCCAGCGCCGCGAAGGTGACGGCCGCATTGGCGGCCGGTCCACCCGCAGCGACGAACTGCGCCCTCGACGTGATCTTCTCGTTCACCGCAGGCGCTTTCGCGATGCGGTGGATCACATCGAGCGTCGCCAAACCCACGAAGACCCCGACCGGGGCCCTTTCAGATACCGGCCCGTTCCGCATCGGTCGGTTCCTCCGCACCGGTCATGAGCGCGACCACCTCGGACATCGAGCGCGTCTTCGGATCGACGACACCGGCGCGTTTTCCGAGTCGGTGGATGTGGATCCGGTCGGCGACCTCGAACACATGCGGCATGTCATGGCTGATGAGCACCACCGGGATTCCGCGGTCGCGGATCGAGCGGATCAGATCGATCACCTGCCCCGACTCGCGGACGCCCAGAGCGGCCGTCGGCTCATCCATGATGATCACGCCGCGGCCGAACGCGGCGGCCCGCGCCACCGCCACACCCTGTCGTTGTCCACCCGACAGGGTTTCCACCGACTGGTTCACCGACTTGATGCCGATCTTCAGGTCGGCAAGGTGCTGCGAGGCTTCCTGCCGCATTCTCGGCATGTCCAGGCGGCGGAAGATGCTGCCCGCGACGCCTTTACGGCGCACCTCACGGCCCAGGTACAGATTGGACGCAATATCGAGAGCGGGCACCACCGCCAGATCCTGGTACACCGTTTCGATTCCGGCCGCCCTGGCGTCGCGGGTGTTCTTGAAGGACACGGGTGTGCCGTTCATCATGATCTGTCCCGCGTCCGGAACCACTGCGCCGGCCAACGCCTTGATCAGGCTCGACTTGCCGGCGCCGTTGTCACCGATGACCGCGAGGACCTCGCCCTGGCGCAGTTCGAAGTCGGCTCCGTTGATCGCCGTCACGTTGCCGTACTTCTTGACCAGACCGCGTGCCTCCAATACCGGCGTGCCACTCACTGGGACCTCCTGCGCGCGAACTGATCCACGGCCACCGCGACGATCACCAGAATGCCGGTGGCGATGTTCTGATAGAGACTGTCGACGCCGGCCTGGGTGAGCCCGTTACGCAGCACGCCGACGATCAACGTGCCGACCAGCGTGCCGCCCACACCGCCGCGCCCGCCGAACAGACTGGTTCCGCCGATGACCACCGCGGTGATCGACTCGAGATTGGCGTTCTGATACGCATTCGGGTCCGCGTTGGGAATGCGGCCCAGAGCGGCCCACGCGGCGATGGCCGCGATCACGCCCGTCGTGATGTAGACCGACAGCAGCACCCGCCCCGATTTGATCCCCGATAGCATCGAGGCCTGCGGATTGCCACCGACGGCGTAAATATGCTTACCCCAGGCAGTTTGGGACAGCGCGTACCACATGACCAGGTAGACCAGCAGCATCGCGACGACACCGAATGTGGTCGAGAACGTCCCGATCCGGAAGGACGTGCCCAGGAAGGTGAGCGGGCCTTCCTCCACGCGGTATGTCTCGGAGCCCGCGAGCAGGCGGGTCGCGGCCTGTATCGCGGTGAACGTTCCCAGCGTCACGATGAACGGTGGCAGCCGCAGCATCGTGACGAGCCCGCCGTTGATCGCACCGAACGCCACACACACCAGCAGCGTCGATCCCAGTGCGACGAAAGGCCCGTGGGCGCCTGCACTCTGCGCCATCACGATGCTGCCGAAGACGGCGACCGCGCCGATCGAGAGGTCGATACCGGAGGTGAGGATGATCAGCGTCTGGCCGACCGCCAGAATGCCGACGACCACCGACTGTTGCAGGATCAGCGACACGTTCTGCGGGTTGAGGAACGAGTCCGAAACCGAGCTGAAAATGATGATGGCCAACAGCAGCGCCACCAGCGGACCGAGCAACGGTTCACGCAGGATGCTGCCCATGTTGAACCGGCTCGATACCGATGGCTTCGCCGTCGATGGTGCCGTCGATGGAGCGCTGGTGCTCATCGGAGAGCTCAGCCCCAGCAGTTCTGTTCGGCCCAGGCGGTGTCCTTGGACTCGAGTCCGGCGACGGGCTTGTCGGTGATGAGCTCCGAACCGGTGTCGTTGAATCCGCTCGGCTTGGTGCCGTCGGTGGCGAACTTGACCACGGCCTGCACGCCCTGTTCGGCCATCTTCGCCGGGAACTGCATCACCGTGGCACCGATCTTCCCGGACTTCACGTCGGCGACACCGGTGCAGCTGCCGTCGATGGACCCGATGGTGATCTGGTCGGCGCGGCCGGCGGACTGGATGGCCTGGTAGGCGCCGGCGGCTGCCGGCTCGTTGATGGTGTAGAGCGCGTTGATGCCCGGTGCGCGCTGCAGGATGTTCTCCATCGCGGTCTGGGCCTTGGTCTGATCCCCGTTGGTGTTCTCCTGGCCGACGATCTCCGGGGAGTCCTCGGCGATGCCGAAGCCCTCAAGGAACCCGTCATGCCGGAAGGTGTCGACGGTGCCGCCCGGGGTTCCATCGAGCATCACGATCTGGGGCGGCGCGTCGCCGAGCGCGGCTTTCACCCATTTGCCCTGGCTGACTCCGGCGGCCAGGTTATCGGTGGCGAACGTGGCGTCGACAGCGTCTTCGGGGTCGGTCGCGGTGTCGAGGGCGATGACAACGACGCCGGCGTCTCGGGCCTTCTTGATGGCGTCGAGCACGCCGGTGGAGGAGTTCGGGGTGATCAGGATGCCCTTGACGCCTTGGCCGACCATGTTCTCGATGGCCGCGACCTGGCCCTCGTTGTCGCCATCAAAAGCTCCAGCCAGCGCGATGAGCTCAGCACCGTCCTTGTCTGCCTGGGCCTGGGCGGCCTCGCGCAGCTTCACGAAGAAGGGATTCGAATCGGTCTTGGTGATCAGCCCGACCTTGATGCCGTCGGAATCCGACCCACCGCAGGCGGTCAGGCCCAGCACCAGCGAGCCCGCCATCAGAACCATTCCGACCGCGTGTGTGCTCCTGCGCTTCCCGAACATGTGGACTCCCTTGTCCCGATGTGACGCGGATCGCATCACGTGATGTTCGGGAGCCTAAACCGTAGGCAAGCGCTTGCGCATGCGCTTTCGTAAAAAACTGAATCGGTTCAGTTCAGACTGGGGTTTCGCGTGGGTCGGGGGTCTGTGGCCATGCGAACCCCCTGCCACCCGCCCGGTCGCGTTAACCCGGTCTTTACCCTCCACGCCGTCACGGAAACACGCCGGCCTGCAGGCTTGAGACACATCAGCCGACCTGTCGAGGAGAGGCCGCGTGCCCGAACTGCGCCATCTACCGCCCACCACCAGCCCCGCCGACATCTCGCGACACCTGAGCGAGGACGGGTTCGTCATCGTCGACAATCTTGTGGACACCGATCACATGGACCGCAT
>JBPPMV010000458.1:0-9651 GCA_051306235.1 Mycobacterium sp.
GTCAGGTGCTGGCCGATCTGCAGACCCTCGCCGAGCGCAAGGGCTCGCTGAACGGTCTGACGATGACCTACTTCGGTGACGGCGCCAACAACATGGCGCACTCACTGATGCTGGGTGGCGTGACCGCCGGAGTCAGCGTCACCATCGCCGCGCCCGCCGGTTTCGAACCGCACCCGCAGTTCGTCGACGCCGCCCGTCGGCGGGCCAGTGACACGGGGGCGACCGTATCCATCAGCAGCGACGCGAAGGCCGCCGCCGAGGGTGTCGATGTGCTGGTCACCGATACCTGGACCTCGATGGGGCAGGAGAACGACGGTCTGGACCGGGTGCGCCCGTTCCGCCCGTTCCAGCTCAACGCCGAGCTGCTGAAGTTGGCGGATCCGGAAGCTGTTGTGCTGCATTGCCTTCCGGCGCACCGCGGCCACGAGATCACCGATGAGGTGATCGACGGCCCGCAGAGCGCCGTCTTCGACGAAGCCGAGAACCGGCTGCACGCACAGAAAGCGCTGCTGGCGTGGTTGCTGGAGCGTGCCTGACATCATGAGTTCACCGACCCGCGTCGGCCGGCAGGCCCGCATCGTCACCCTGCTCTCCGCGCATGCGGTGAGCAGTCAGGGCGAGCTGGCCGCGATGCTGTCCGCGGAGGGTATCGAGGTCACCCAGGCGACACTGTCGCGGGACCTGGAGGAACTCGGCGCGGTGAAACTGCGCGGCGCCGACGGTGGTGTCGGCGTCTACATCGTCCCCGAGGACGGCAGCCCGGTGCGTGGCGTATCGGGGGGCACCGAGCGGGTCACCAAGCTGCTCGGCGAACTCCTGGTGTCCACCGATGCCAGCGCGAACATCGCCGTGCTGCGCACTCCGCCAGGGGCGGCGCACTACCTCGCGAGCGCCATCGACCGGGCGTCGTTGCCCCAGGTTGTCGGCACCATCGCCGGTGATGACACCATCTTCGTGATGGCGCGTGAGCCGATGACCGGTGCCGAGCTCGCGATCATGTTCGAAAACTTGAAGTGAAGAAGTTCTCAAATTAGAAAAGAAATTAAGGAGTTTGCATGTCCGAGCGCGTCATCCTGGCGTATTCCGGCGGTCTGGACACCTCGGTCGCGATCAGCTGGATCGGCAAGGAAACGGGCCGTGAGGTCGTCGCCGTGGCCATCGATCTCGGCCAGGGCGGCGAGGACATGGACGTCGTCCGCCAGCGTGCGCTGGACTGCGGCGCCGTCGAGGCCGTCGTCGTGGATGCCCGCGACGAGTTCGCCGACGAGTACTGCCTGCCCACCATCCAGTCCAATGCGCTCTACATGGACCGCTACCCGCTGGTGTCGGCGATCAGCCGTCCGCTGATCGTCAAGCACCTGGTGGCCGCCGCCCGTGAACACAAGGGTGGCACCGTCGCGCACGGCTGCACAGGCAAGGGCAACGATCAGGTCCGCTTCGAGGTCGGCTTCGCCTCACTGGCGCCCGAGCTGAAGGTGCTGGCACCGGTGCGGGACTACGCGTGGACCCGGGAGAAGGCCATCGCCTTCGCCGAGGAGAATGCCATCCCGATCAACGTGACCAAGCGTTCACCGTTCTCGATCGACCAGAACGTGTGGGGTCGCGCGGTGGAAACCGGCTTCCTTGAGCATCTTTGGAATGCGCCGACCAAGGATGTCTACGATTACACCGAAGACCCGACCATCAACTGGAGCAGCCCCGATGAGGTCGTCGTCGGGTTCGAGAAGGGCGTGCCGACCTCCATCGACGGTAGGTCCGTCACGGTGCTGCAGGCCATCGAGGAACTCAACCGGCGGGCCGGCGCACAGGGTGTCGGACGGCTCGATGTGGTCGAGGACCGCCTGGTCGGCATCAAGAGCCGCGAGATCTACGAGGCGCCGGGCGCCATGGTGCTGATCACCGCGCACACCGAGCTAGAACACGTCACCCTGGAACGCGAGTTGGGCCGCTACAAACGCGGTACCGACCAGAAGTGGGGCGAGCTGGTCTACGACGGCCTCTGGTACTCGCCGCTCAAGCGTGCGCTGGAATCCTTCGTCGCGCACACCCAGGAGCACGTCACCGGCGAGATCCGGCTGGTGCTGCACGGCGGCCACATCGCGGTCAACGGCCGGCGCAGCCCCACATCGCTGTACGACTTCAACCTGGCCACCTACGACGAGGGCGATAGCTTCGACCAGTCCTCGGCCAAGGGCTTCGTGCACGTGCACGGGCTGTCTAGCAAGATCTCGGCCAAGCGCGACCTCGGACTCTAACTTTTCTTCGCGAGTGTGCGTGTCTGCGGGCAACACGCCGCTCCCAAACCCGAGTTCACGCACGCTCGCGGAAGGATATTGATGAGCACCACCAACGAAGGTTCGCTGTGGGGCGGCCGGTTCGCCGACGGGCCGTCGGATGCCCTTGCCGCCCTGAGCAAGTCGACCCATTTCGACTGGGTGCTGGCCCCCTACGATGTCACCGCCTCCAAGGCGCACGCACGGGTACTGCACAACGCCGGTCTGCTGACCGACGAGCAGCGCGACGGGTTGCTGGCCGGTCTGGACAGCCTGGGCGAGGACGTCGCCGACGGCAGTTTCGGGCCGCTGGTCACCGATGAGGACGTGCACGGGGCGCTGGAGCGCGGCCTGATCGACCGGGTCGGCGCCGAACTGGGCGGACGGCTGCGAGCCGGCCGGTCGCGCAATGACCAGGTGGCCACCCTGTTCCGGATGTGGCTGCGCGACGCCGCCCGCCGGGTCGCGGCCGGTGCCCTGCAGGTGGTTGACGCGCTGGCCACCCAGGCCGCCGCGCACCCGACGGCCATCATGCCGGGTAAGACGCATCTGCAGTCCGCGCAGCCGATCCTGCTCGCCCATCATCTGCTGGCCCATGCCCATCCGCTGCTGCGCGATGTGCAGCGGCTGGTCGACTTCGACAAGCGGGCGGCGGTGTCCCCGTACGGTTCCGGTGCATTGGCCGGCTCCTCGCTGGGCCTGGACCCCGATGCCATCGCCGCCGAGCTGGGTTTCGATGCCGCCTCGGACAACTCCGTGGATGCGACCGCGTCCCGCGATTTCGCCGCCGAGGCCGCGTTCGTGTTGGCCATGATCGGCGTGGACCTGTCCCGGTTGTCCGAGGACATCATCCTTTGGAGCACAACGGAATTCGGCTACGTCACGCTGCACGACTCATGGTCCACGGGCAGTTCGATCATGCCGCAGAAGAAGAATCCCGATATCGCCGAGCTGGCCCGCGGCAAGGCCGGTCGCCTGATCGGGAACCTGACCGGCCTGCTGGCCACGCTGAAAGCGCAACCGCTGGCCTACAACCGGGATCTGCAGGAGGACAAGGAACCGGTCTTCGATTCGGTGGCGCAGCTGGAGCTGCTGTTACCGGCGATGGCCGGGCTGGTGGGCACCCTGTGGTTCGACACCGACCGGATGGCCGAGCTGGCCCCACAGGGTTACACGCTGGCCACCGATATCGCCGAATGGATGGTGCGTCAGGGCATTCCGTTCCGGGTCGCGCACGAGGCGGCCGGCGCGGCGGTCAAGGCGGCCGAGGCGCGCGGTGTCGGGCTCGAGGAACTCGCCGATGACGAACTCGCCGGCATTCATCCCGGGCTGACCGCCGAGGTGCGTGAGGTGCTGACCATCGCGGGTTCGGTCGACTCGCGGGATGCCCGCGGTGGAACGGCGCCCATTCAGGTCGCCAAACAGCTGGGGGTCGTCCGCGATACCACCGACCGGTTGCGGATCGCCCTGCGCCGATAGGCTGACGGGCATGCAACCCAGCCCGGGTGTCGAGACCGGTGTCGGCGCGCGCGCCCGGCGCTGGGTCGCGAGCTGGGGTGTTCCGCAGTGGCGGCGCGCCGTGCTGACCGTGGTGCTGGCGGCGACCGCGCTGTTCGGCGGCCTGGACACCGTGGACAAGTCGGTCACCGTCGTCACCGCGGGCACCGAGTTCAGCAACGGTCTCTACACGATGACCATCGAGCGCGCGACCCTGGTGCGCGAGCTGAAGGCCGGCGGCGCCGTGCTGCTGCGGGAGAAGCCCGGTATGCGGTATCTCGGTGTGGTGGCGAAGGTCCGCAACGACAGCACGCTGCCGGGGACCCTGAGCGACCCGGTCGACCTCCGCGGCGAGGCCGCCAGCCGCCCCGTGGGTGCGATGCGGCTCGCCGACGGCACACGGGTGTTTCGGTTGGGGCCCGGCCTCACCGACCAGATCGTCTACATCTGGGAGCTGCCCGAGGACTCGATCGCGGTCGGGGACACCGTGGCCCTGCGGATCTGGAAGCAGGTCCAGCGGCTCGGCTACTCCTACGGCGAGGGCTGGGTGTCCAGTCCCACCGACTACAGCCGGCTGAGCCTCACGGTCGGCGCACCGACATGACGGCGGTACGTCAGCGGGTCCGCAGAGCGCTGCCGGCATTGACGACAGCGGTCGTCATCGCCGCCGCGGCGTTCCTGTGGCACAACCTGCCCACACCCAACGATGTCTACGCCCCCATCGATGTGCACGCGGTGCCCGGCGCGCAGGCGAGCGGTCGCGACATCACCGCCACCGTCGACGGTGTGCGCATCGCGCCGCAGGTGCAGAAGGTGCTTGCGCCGGGCAGGCCGCTGGATGCGGTCGGTATGTGGGTGGCCGTCGATGCGCAGGTGATGACGACGCTGACGACGCAGGTTCCGACCGTGGAACTGGTCATCGGGCCGGACCACTACGTTCCGACCGAGCGACTTCTTGCCGGTCAGCTGAACGTGGCACTCACACCCGGTATCGCGCAACGGGGTTCGTGGATCTTCGACGTGCCCGCGGATCTGACGGCGGCTGGGCCGCGGGAGATGACGCTGCGCATCTGGGTGGGCGACGGCAGGCTGGACTCGCGCCTGGTGATCCCGCTGCGCTTCGACGACGCCCGCGTCGTCCGGGAGGACCTCATCGCGCTGAGAACACCGATCGAGTACGTCCCGTGACGACGAAACTGTGGCAGCGCAACGTTATCGGCGCGGTGGTCTCTGCGGTGGCCCTCTCGCTGGTGGTGTACTTCACGCCGTGGCCGGCCTGGCAGCGCTATCGCAGCACGGTGGATCCGGCGCATACCGTCGCGGTGGACGACGCCGTCACCATCGACGGGCAGACGTGGGAACTCGGGACTGTGCGGACCGCCGGCCGGGGCAGGGGAGCGTCACCGTTGCCCGAGGGTGCGGTGACGAAGGTTGTCACCGTGCAGCGTTCGGGTCCAGCGGACCCGGAACTGATTTGTTACGCGGTACTCACCGACGGCCGCAGCCGCTGGCGGGCCTTCGGGACGTCATGCGGCGAACCCGGTCCGCTCACATGGAGTTTCGTGCTGCCCGTCGACGCGGACCCGACCGCTGTCGACATCACTGGGCCGGATGGCGCGATTCTGATCCGGTTCCTGCTGTAACCGCCACCTTCTCCGCCTCGTGCGCGGCGAGGCGCTCCACGCAGAAGCCGAACATGCACGCGATCAAACAGATTCGCAGCGGTTCGACCAGGGCGTGCGAGAGGGTCGCGATCGCATCCCAGGTGCCGAACCAGAAGGTGATGTCATGCGGCCCCAGTGCCCAGGAGATCCCGCGCAGCAGGTAGCCCGATCCGAGCTGGGCGCGGTAGAAACTGCCGGCGATGTCGAGCCACGCCAGGCCGAGGTACGCCAGCACATAGACGGCCAGCGGTAGCACCCCGGCCGCCACGATGACGTGCGCGGTGTCGACGATCGGTTTGAACTTGCCCACCTGCGACACCAGTTGCTCGCGCCCGATCTCACGGAGCCGGCGCGGCACCCGCTTCCAGCGCGATTCGAACCGCTTGTTCGTCGTGGTCCGGTCCACCCATGCCGCGGTCCGCGCTCCGCCGACCTTCTCGGCGATGGTGCGCCACTGCGCGGTCACCGACACCCCGTAGACGATGCCCGCCACCGCCAGCCAGATCAGCGGTACCGCCGCGCCGCCGAACACCGTCTTGATCACCCACATGGCGGCGTCCCAGCCGGTCTCCAGCGGGCGGAAATGGGAGAACAATGACTCGCGGGTGCTGTTGAACCACACGATAATCCGCCGGTCGGCGATCCAGCTGGCCGGATTGATCAGGAACGTCACCCCGTGGCTCGCGGAGAAACTGAGGGCCAGGAACACCCACAGCGCGTCCACGTAGACCCGTAGCGGCAGCAGCCAGGTGGCCGGGCGCCCCTTGAGTTTCCCGAGCAGGAACCGCGCCACCAGCGCCAGCACGATCAGTACCCAGGTGATGGTGCTGACCGGCAGCATGTCCGGATGCAGATCGACGGGTGCCTCGGTGGACATCGAGTCGCCGATCCGGCGGGGTAGTGCCCGCACCTCGAACGCCAGCCAGTCGTCGCGGAACATCTGCCACGCCAGGTAGATCGCGAAGAACGGCACGATGATGGTGGCGAACAGATTGGCCTGCCGCAGCGGGCGGTGCGGCAGGGCCGCCAGCCCCGGTATGCCGGAGCGCAGCACCAGGAACATCGCGACATACGAGCCAAGCCGTGCGATACCGGCCAGCGGCATGATCAGCGACGCCCATAGGTCGTTGTCGTAGCCCGCCCACGCGGCCCACTCGATGGCCCCGGTGCGTCCGAGCAGTCCCAGCAGGTAGCACGCCGTCAGTTGCGGTAGGTAGCGCACGAACACGATCACCGGTTGGAGGAGGTGCCGCACCGCCTCATCGTAGAACCGGGCAGGTGTCACAGGAACAACAGAGGGTTGGCATTCAGCAGGCCGTGCACGACAAGCAGCGGCCACATGACCCGGTAGCGCGACCACATGAGGCCGAGGAACAGTCCGAGGATTCCTTGATTGGCGATGACGTTGGCCAGGTCGTCCGCGAGCGCCCCGGTGCCCTGGATGGCGATGTGCCAGGACGCCCAGACGATCGATGACAACACGATCGCCGGCCATGGACCGCCGAAGGCCCGCGTCCAGGCCGTCTGTAGCCACCGCCGGTAGAAGAACTCCTCGACGACGGCGTTGACGAGGAACCCGACCGCGAGGATCGCGATCGCCGTGGTGAGGTCGCCGGCGACGGCCTCATCCGGCCGGGTGGACGACAGCGCCAGATGGCCGATCGCCCAACCGGCCGCCGGGATCAGCGGTCGCCAGCTGTGCCGACCCGGCCGCACCCGTCGCCGGCGGAGAAACGCGAACAGCGCCAGCGGACCGATCACCAGCACGCCGAGCTTGAGGGCCAGATAGCGCGGCTCGGCGGGTCCCAGCATCGTCAACAGCACCGTGAACGCCACGGCCAGGGCCAGGAGCACGACCGCTTCGGTGCGGACGTTGGCGGTCGGCTCGTCCTCGGCAGGTGCTGCGGGTCGGGAAAACAGGAATGTCAGTGCGATCCCGATGAGCACAGGCACCCATGTCTGCCACACCGGGATGGTGTCGTCGGTATCGGCGCTGTAGCGGATCTGGCCGCCGTTGCCGATGGCCACGAACAGGATCGCCGCGAGGTACACGGCGATCCCCACGATGAGGACGACGCGGCCCGTCGGCGACCCGGTGCCCCGTAGGTGGTCGGCGCGGTCCAACGGGCTGTCAGCCGATCTGCTCGCTGAGCTGGAGCCACCGTTCTTCCAGGGTGGTGACCTCGACCTCGAGCTCGCGCAGGGCCGCGGTCAACACCCTGAGCCCGTCGTAGTCACCCTGATCGTGCTCGGCCTGGCGCTGCTGGGCTTCCTTGATCTGACCGTCGAGCTTCATCAGCTTGCGCTCGATCGCCGAGATCTCCTTCTGCGTCGCTCGCAGATCGGCGCCGGAGATCGCCGCGGCACTCTTGGCGGCCGGCTTGGACGCGGTGGCGCCGGTGGTGGAGGCATGCGCTGTCCGCAGCCGCAGGTACTCGTCGACGCCGCCGGGCAGGTGGCGCAGCCGCCCGCCGAGGATGCCGAACTGCTGATCGGTGACCCGCTCCAGGAAGTACCGGTCGTGGCTCACCACGATCATCGTGCCGGGCCAGGAGTCCAGCAGATCCTCCATGGCGGCCAGCATGTCGGTGTCCAGGTCGTTGGTCGGCTCGTCGAGGATCAGCACGTTGGGCTGCTCGAGCAGGATGAGCAGGAACTGCAACCGGCGCAGCTGCCCGCCGGAGAGATCCTTGACCGGAGTGGACAGCTGGGCGCTGGCGAAGCCGAGTCGCTCCAGCAGCTGGCTGGGGGTCAGCTCCTGGGTCTTGGAGCCCGAGCCGAAGCTGTAGGTGGTGGCCAGACTGCTGAGCACCACCCGCACCGGCTCGTCGAGGTGATCGGCCAGCTTGTCCACACCCTGGGTCAGGGTCGCGACCTTGACGGTCTTACCGGTTTTCACCCGCCCGGTCGTCGGTTCCACGGAGCCGTCGATCAGGCCCAACAATGTGGACGTGCCTGCGCCGTTGACGCCGAGGATGCCGGTGCGCTCACCCGGGGCGATCTGCCACTCGACCCCGTGCAGGACCTCGCGGTCGTCGTAGCTGACCGTCACATCGAGCAGGTCGACGACCTGCTTGCCCAGCCGGGTCACCGCCAACGACTGCAGGGCCACCTTGTCCCGGATCTCGGGCACGTCGGCGATCAGCGCGTTGGCGGCGTCGATACGGAACTTCGGCTTGGTCGTGCGGGCGGGTGCGCCCCGGCGCAGCCAGGCGAGCTCCTTACGGGCCAGGTTCTGCCGGCGCGCCTCGATGGTGGCGGACTGCCGGTCCCGCTCGACGCGCTGCAGGATGTAGGCCGCATAACCGCCCTCGAACGGTTCGACGAGGCGGTCGTGCACCTCCCAGGTGACCGTGCAGATCTCGTCGAGGAACCAGCGATCGTGTGTCACCACCAGCAGCCCGCCCGAGGTGGCGTTCCAGCGCTGCTTGAGGTGCGCGGCCAGCCAGGTGATGCCCTCGACGTCGAGGTGGTTGGTCGGTTCGTCGAGTGCGAGCACGTCGTGATCGCCGGCCAGCAGCTGGGCCAGCGCGACCCGGCGGCGCTGCCCGCCCGACAGGGTGCCCAGCGTCGCGTGCCAGTCCAGGTCGCCCAGCAACCCGGAGATGACATCGCGGCCGCGCGGGTCGCCGGCCCACTCGTGTTCCGGTGTATCGCCGACGACGGCGTGCCCGACGGTGTCGTCGTCATCGAGGGTGTCGGCCTGGTCCAGGACGCCGACGTGGACCCCGCCGCGCACAGTCACCCGGCCGGAATCGGGGGTGACGCGACCGGCCAGCATGGCCAGCAGGCTCGATTTTCCGTCGCCGTTGCGGCCGACGATGCCGATGCGGTCACCCTCGTTCACGCCGAGGGACACCGAATCGAAAACGACTTTGGTCGGGTATTGCAGATGGAGGGCTTCAGCCCCGAGAAGATGCGCCATGTCCCCACCAGGCTAGGCGTCCCTGCGCTGTACATTCCCGGCGGCCGACCAGCAACGCTGTGCCATGATGTCGTGGGCAATCGGGGGATTGGGCGTCATACAGGCAGGGGAGCGCGCGTTGGCGGATTTCTCGTTGATCACCGGTCCGGTGAGCCGATTTCTGGCCACCGCGCAGAACGGCATCGAAGTTCTGCGGTACGGCGGCCTGGAAACGGGCGCTGTGCCCTCGCCCTACCAGATCATCGAGAGCGTGCCGATGTACCGGTTGCGCCGGTACTTCCCGCCCGACACC
>JBPPMV010000459.1:0-6808 GCA_051306235.1 Mycobacterium sp.
CCGAAGCCCAGGTATTCGGCGACACCGCAGATCAGTTCCCAGTCCGCGCGGGCCTCCCCGACCGGCGGGACCGACTGCTGCAAGAGCGTCAGGTTCCGCTCGGAGTTGATCATCACGGCGTCCGTCTCGGCCCACAGCGCGGCGGGCAGCATGATGTCGGCGTACCTGTTGGTGGCCGTGTCGCGGTAGGCGTCCTGGGTGATGACGAGCTCGGCGGTCTCCAGCCCGGTGATCACGGTCGCGCGGTTCGGCACGGTGGCAACGGGATTCGTGCAGATGATCCAGCATGCCTTGATATCACCCGCGGCGGCCTGCTCGAACATTGCGACGGTGCCCGGTCCGACATCGGCGCGGATCGTCCCGGCGTCCAGACCCCACTGGTCCTCGCAGAAGGCCCTGTCCTCGGCCGAGAGCACGGCGCGCTGGCCGGGCAATCCCGGTCCCATGTAGCCCATCTCGCGGCCGCCCATCGCATTGGGTTGCCCGGTCAGCGAGAGCGGCCCGCTGCCGGGGCGGCAGATCGCCCCGGTCGCCAGATGCAGGTTGCAGATCGCGTTGGTGTTCCAGGTGCCGTGTGTGCTCTGGTTGAGCCCCATGGTCCAGCAGGTCATACACTCGCCCGACTCGGCGATCATCGCCGCGGCGATGCGGATATCGGCCTCGGCGATCCCGGTGATCGCGGCGACCCGGTCGGGCGGATAGTCGGCGAGGAAGGCCGGCATGGTGTCCCAGCCCTCGGTGTGTTCGGCGATGAATTCCTGGTCGATATCACCGTTCTGGACCAGCAGGTGCAGCAGACCGTTGAGCAGGGCCAGATCGGTGCCGGGCTTGATCGCCAGGTAGAGGTCGGCCTTGTCGGCGGTGGCGGTGCGGCGCGGATCGACCACGATCAGTTTGGCGCCGGCCTTGAGCCGGTCGGCCATCCTCAGGAACAGGATCGGATGGCAGTCGGCCATGTTCGCGCCGATGACGAAGAACAGGTCGGCGGTATCGAAGTCGGTGTACGAGCCGGGCGGGCCGTCCGATCCGAGGGATTGCTTGTAACCCGTTCCCGCGCTGGCCATGCACAACCGGGAATTCGACTCGATGTGGATGGTACGCAGGTAACCCTTGGCCAGTTTGGTCGCCAGATACTGGGCCTCGATGGACATCTGGCCCGATACGTACAGTGCTACGGCATCGGGACCGTGCTCGTCGACGATGGCCCGCAGCCGCCTTCCCGCCTCGGCGACAGCGGCGTCCACCGGCATCGGCGCGGGTTCGGCGCCGCGCGCACCACGCACCAGTGCCGTGGTCAGCCGGTTGTCGGTGGCGGCCATCATTTCTGCGTGGGTGGCGCCCTTGGTGCAGAGCCTGCCGAAGTTGGTGGGATGCAGCTTGTCACCGCTGACCTTGGCGATGACGGGAAGACCGGTGCCCTCGGCCGGTGCGGTGGTGACCTCGATACCGCAGCCCACGCCGCAGTACGAGCACGCGGTGCGTGTGGTGCTCCCGGCCGCCGCTGTCATGCCACCATCGTGCGCGGGCACTGTTCCGGTTCCTTTGAGACGACGTTATCGCGAGGAAAACTGGACCTCACAGCGAGCCCACCCCCTCGGTGAGCCCGCCGTGAGGCAGCAGCGGAGACGCGAAGATACAGGTCAAGCGGTAACTGCCGACGTGGCCAGCCGGTCGTCGGTGGACTTGTCGCGGGCAGCGCCCATCCGCAGGAACACGAACCAGGTGACGAAGGCGCATGCCACGTAGAAGCCGAGGAACACCCAGAACGCATTGGTGGCCGACTTCGCATCGCTGACATAGGACATCCGCAGCACGATGTTGATGAACACCCCGCCCAGCGCGCCGACCGCACCGGCGAAACCGATCAGGGCGCCGGACATGCTGCGCGACCAGGCGGCCTTCTCGTCCTTGCTCCACTCGTCGTGTCCCTGGGCCTTGGCCTCGAAGATCGACGGGATCATCTTGTAGGTCGAGCCGTTGCCCAGCCCGGACAGGATGAACAGCAGGATGAATCCGGCGACGTAGGCGCCCATCTGGGTGCCGGTGGGCGCGCCGGCCATCGAGTCGTCGAGCACACCGGCGCTCACCAGGATGCCCGCTGCGAAGATCATCGCGACAAAGACGTACAGCGTGATCTTGCCGCCACCAATCTTATCGGCGAGCTTGCCGCCGAACGGGCGCGAGATCGAGCCCAGCAACGGCCCCAGGAAGGCGATCTGCGCGGCGTGCAGCGAGGCCTGGGCGGGAGTGTCGCCGCCTGCCAGGAAGTTGATCTGCAGCACCTGGCCGAACGCGAACGAGAAACCGATGAACGAACCGAACGTGCCGATGTACAGGAAGCTCATCACCCAGGAGTGCTTGTAGCGCATGGCCTCGACCATCGCGCCCAGATTCGAGCGCTGATTGCCCAGGTTGTCCATGAAGACCGCCGCACCCAGGGCGGCCAGGCCGACCAGCACCAGGTAGATGGCGCACACGATGTAGGGCGCGGTATTGCCGATGGTGGCGATCACCAGCAGACCGATGAGCTGGATGACCGGCACACCGATATTGCCTCCGCCGGCGTTGAGGCCCAACGCCCAGCCCTTGAGTCGCTGCGGATAGAAGGCGTTGATGTTCGTCATCGACGAGGCGAAATTGCCGCCGCCGAAGCCGGCGAACGCCGCGATGATCATGAACGTGGTGTAGGACGCGCCGGGTTGCGCCATCACCCACAGGGTCAACACGAGCGGGATCAGCAACAGCAGCGCGCTGACTATCGTCCAGTTGCGACCACCGAACCGTGCGGGCGCAATGGTGTACGGGATGCGCATGAAGGCACCGATCAGCGTCGGTATCGCGACGAGGTAGAACTTTCCGGCGGGATCGATCCCGTACACGTCCTGCGGCATGAACAGCACCATCACCGACCAGATGGACCACACCGAGAAGCCGACATGCTCGGCGAAGATCGACCAGATGAGATTGCGCTTGGCGATGTCTTTCCCGGGCACCTCGCCATCGACGCCTTCCCAGGCCTCGACGTCTTCGGCATCCCAGTGAGCGATGTCTCGGTTGCGGCTTGTTTTGAGCACTAGTTCCTCCCAGCAGCGGAAACGGTTGAGAGAAAGTTATGTTTCGGCCATTCCGCACCGGTTGCACCACCGTGTCCGGCTTGTCAACACCTACTCACATCGGGTGTATCCCCCGTGGTGCGCCACGGTGTTCATGGACGAATCACTTCTGAAACGAATCCGAAACATTGGCCCCATAACTTCGCTGAGGCATGAGCGATGGCAGCACACCACAGTTCCTGCAGGGCGCCTTTGCATTCGAAGGGGCAGGGTTGGACAAGCCTGTGCCCATCGACGCAGCGCTGCGCTACGTCGTACCGGCGGGGGCGGTCACCCAGCCCGTCTACTTCCGGGGCGGCAACTCCACCAAACAGATGGTCTCGGTGGTGTTGATCCGCGACGGCGTCCCGATGCGCTACTTCCCCATCGCCGCCAAAGGTGCCACCCACGTCGCACTGCGCGTCGTCGAGGACCTCCTCGGTGACACGGTGCTCGAGTTGTACATCGCGGCACCCGAGGGATGTTCGGGCACAGTAATTCTGGATCTCGGGCTGGTCGAGGTCTAGATGACCGCCACCGAAGAGATCCTTCGCGCCGAGCCGTTGCAGGCCACCGCGAAGGCACGCCTGGTCGTGGTGGGCAACGGTATGGCCGGCATTCGGGCCATCGAGGAGGTGCTGGCTCGAGGGGGCGCCGACATGTTCGACATCACGGTGTTCGGCGATGAGCCCTACGGCAACTACAACCGCATCCTGCTGTCCAATGTTCTTGCCGGAAAGGATGATCCGGCCGAGATCTACCTCAATGCCCTGGACTGGTATGCCGAGAATCACATCGACCTGCGTGCCGGTGTGCGTGTCGTGCGGGTCGACTCCTTCGGGCATATGGTGCTCGCCGATGACGGCACCCGGTTGCGGTACGACAAGCTGATCATGGCAACGGGCAGCCGCTCGTTCTTCCCGCCGATGACCGGGTTGTGGACGGACGACAAGAATCTCGCCGACGGCGTCTTCGGGTTCCGGACCCTCGACGACACGTCCACCATGATCGCCGAGGCCGCCACCCGCACCAAGGCCGTCGTCCTCGGTGGCGGGCTGCTCGGGCTCGAGGCGGCACGCGGCTTACAGAGTCGCGGCATGGCGGTGGACGTGGTGCACGCCGGTGCCACCCTGATGAACGCCCAACTCGACGCACTGGCCGGCGATATCCTGCGAAAATCGGTCGAGGGACTGGGCATCGGTGTACACACCGAGAAAAGGACCACCGAGGTGGTGGTGGCCGACGGGAAACTCGCCGGGGTGGTCTTCTCCGATGGCGAGCGGTTGGACTGCGACATGCTGGTCGTCGCGGCCGGTATCCGTCCGAATGTCGGACTGGCACAGCGGGCCGGCCTCACCGTCGAACGCGCCGTCGTCACCGATGACCACATGCGTTCGATCGACGATGAGGACATCTACGTCGTCGGTGAATGCGCGCAGCACCGTGGTCAGGTCTATGGCCTGGTCGCACCTTTATGGGAGCAGGCGAAGGTTCTGGCCGACCACCTCACCGACGCGGATCGTGGGTCCGCCTATCACGGATCCCGGGTCGCCACGAAGCTCAAGGTGGCCGGTGTCGACGTCGCCTCGATGGGGGTCAAGGGGCCCGAACATCCCGACGACGAGTTCGTCCAGTACTCGGAGCCCAAGCACGGCGTCTACAAAACCATCGTCATCCGCGACGGAAAGCTGGTCGGCGCAACGCTGGTCGGCGATGTCAGCAAGGTGTCGTTCCTCACCCAGGCCTTCGACAACGGACTGCCGCTGCCCGATGAGCGGGTGTCGTTGATGTTCGATATCGGCACCCCCGATGTGGAGGTCGGGGTCGCCGAGCTCGCCGATGACGCCCAGGTGTGCAACTGCAACGGTGTGTCCAAGGGTGCGCTGGTGGCCTGCGTGCAGGGTGGCACCGCATCGGTGAGTGGCGTCATGAAGCAGACCAAGGCAGGCAAGGGCTGCGGCTCGTGCAAGGAACTGGTCGGACAGATCGTCGAATGGGCGGCCGGCGGCGCGGTCATCGAGGATCCTTCGGCATCGTGGTACGTACCGGGTGTGCCGTATGCCAAGCCGGAACTGATGCGCTTGATCCGTGAGCTGCAATTGCATTCGGTGTCTTCGGTATTCAACGCCCTGGCCCCGGACGGCACCCACGATGCCGGCTCGAAGATGGCACTGGCCTCGCTGCTGGAGATGATGTGGGCCGACGAGTTCGTCGATGAGAAAGACTCACGCTTCATCAACGACCGGGTGCACGCCAACATCCAGCGCGACGGCACCTTCTCGGTGGTACCGCAGATGAAGGGCGGGGTGACCAGTGCGTGGCAGCTGCGCCGGATCGCCGATGTGGCGGACAAGTACGCGATTCCGATGATCAAGTGCACCGGCGGACAGCGCATCGACTTGCTCGGGATCAAGAAGGAAGACCTGCCGGGTGTGTGGGCTGATCTGGAGATGCCATCGGGCTACGCCTACGGCAAGAGCTTCCGGACCGTCAAAACCTGTGTGGGTAGCGACTTCTGCCGGTTCGGCGTCGGTGACTCCACTGCGCTGGGAATTGCCCTGGAGGAACGCTTTCAGGGTCTGGCCAGCCCCGCCAAGATGAAACTCGCGGTGACCGGCTGTCCGCGCAACTGTGCCGAATCGTTGTGCAAGGACCTCGGCGTGGTGGCCGTCGACGGTGGGCGCTGGGAGATGTATGTCGGTGGCGCCGCCGGTGCGCATATCCGCAAGGGTGACTTGATGGCCACCGTCGACTCCGCCGAGGAGGTGATGGTGCTCACTGGCCGGTTCCTGCAGTACTACCGCGAGGATGCCAACTGGCTGGAACGCACGTACGCGTGGGTGCCGCGGGTGGGTATCGAACACATCCGGGCGGTCGTGGTGGACGACGCTGAAGGGCTGGCCGACGGATTGGACGCACGGATGCAGAAATCTATTGATGCGTACCGGGATCCGTGGCTGGACGGACGTGAGCCGGCGACCGAGGGGCAGTTCCGGACCTCGTTGCCGTTGTTGGTATTGCCTCAGGTGCCGGTGCGATGACGGAGTTTCTGGTGGGCGCGGTCGACGAGGTTCCCGTCGGGGAAGGGCGCACGTTCGCCGTTGCGGACAGTCAGATCGCCGTGTTCCGGTTGCGGGACGGGTCGCTGCGGGCCGTGGACGCCGTGTGTCCGCACAAGGGTGGTCCGTTGGCCGATGGCTTGACCGACGACCAGGTGGTGGTGTGCCCGCTGCACGGATCCACCTTCGACATGTGCACCGGTATCGAGGCCGGCGGTGGCACTCCCGTGCGCAGCTATCCGGTCAGTGCAGTCGACGGGCGGATTCAGATCAGCACGTAGTGCCGGATACTCTTTGAAGTGGCTGCGCGCCAATACCTTTTGTGAATCTGTGGATAGATTTTTGTCTGTGGATAACCGCTGTCGCCCGCCTTCGGTGGCGGTAGAATTCGAACATGCTTGCGAATCAGGTGTCGGATCGGGAGGCCGTACTGGCGGCTTTTGACGCCTACGATGCGGCCTGTGAGCATCTGGCGGCACTGGATTTCATCCGGCTGACCCCGGCCGAGCTGTTCGATTTGCAGTCCCGCCGCGAGCATCGCGACCGGACCACCGCAGTGGCGGATCACCGCATCCTTGCGGCGCTGCAGGCTCAGGCGACCCCGAAGGATATCGGCGCGCGAACCTGGACGCAGATTCTGTGCACCCGGTTGCGGAT
>JBPPMV010000460.1:0-3499 GCA_051306235.1 Mycobacterium sp.
AATAGCCTGCGCACCCGAGGCCTTGACCGATTCCTTCGCCGCTACAACACTCAACGAGGCCACTCCGCTCTGGGCGGACGACCACCCATCAGCCGGCTCGCCGCCTGACAACAACGTCACGGGTCACGACAGCTAGGTAGGTTGACAGCGTGTCGATCCCCGCCACCGATGCGCGCCGGTACGGCTATGCCGGACAGTTGGCGCTGGCGGCCGTCCTGGCGTTGGTCCTGTTGCCGGCGGGGTTGCAGGCGGTCCGCGATGACGGGACCGCACTCGGTTGGCGGGTGGCGCTGGGCGCTGCGCTCATCGCGTTGCACGTCGGTGTCGCGACGGCACGTCGCCTGCCTGTCCCGTCCTTCGGTGTGGGCGCACTGGCCTGCCTGGTCCTGCTAGCGGCGCCCGATATCGCCGCGGCCACCGCCGTCGTCGTCACCACCGACTATGCGCCGATTCTGTTGCCCAGCAGTCTGTGCTTCTTTCCGCTGCTGTACGGGGTCAGCGCACATGCCCGGAGCCCGTGGCCCAATCTGGGGCTGGGTATCGGCCTGGCGGGGTGTGCGTTGGCCGTCGCCCGGCTGTGGGGTTTCAGCGGAACACCGATCAACGAATGGGCCTGGTGGCTGCTGTTGAGCACCACCGCCGTCGGCGGCACCGTCGCCGCCTGGGCGCTGGGACGCTACCGCGTCACCCGCATCGCCTGGTCCACGCAGCTGGCCGACCGCGCGGCCGCCGATGAGCGCCGCCGCATCGCCCGCGAAATGCACGATGTGGTGGCACATTCCGTGGCCGTCATGGTCAGCCATGCCGAGGCGGGCCGCCTCGTCGTCCCGAACTCCCCCGAACGGGCACCCGAGATCCTGACCACCATCGCCGACGTCGGCCGCGAGGCGCTCGCCGAGATGCGCGGTCTGCTCGGGGTGCTGCGCGACGACGGGGCGCCGACGGAACCGCAACCCGGACTGGCCGATCTGCCGGCCCTCCTCGAGCGGATCCGTGCCGCGGGCGTCGACGTCGACCTGGAGGCCACCGCCGTGCAGGCGAGCCCGACGGCCGGGCTCACGGTCTACCGCGTGGTCCAGGAATCGCTGACCAATGTCGCCCGTCACGCCGGCCCACGGCCGGTGGCGCACGTGCAGATCGCCACCGCAGCAGACGAACTCATCGTCACCGTGACGAACACCGGCATCACGACCGCGACCGGCTGGGGCCGCGGCCTGACCGGCATGCGGGAACGCGTCGAGGCCATCGGCGGAACGTTGGAGGCCGGGCCGGTGGACGGCGGGTGGCAGGTCAGGGCCAGGATGGCGATATGAGTGCCATCCGGATCGCGATCGTCGACGACCAGGAACTCATGCGGTCGGCGCTGCAGATGATGGTGCAGAGCCAACCCGATTTCGAATTGGTGGGCCAGGCCGCCGACGGTCACGAGGCGCTCACCCTGGTGCGGTCACGGCAGGTGGACGTCGTGCTGATGGATCTGCGGATGCCCAGGCTCGACGGGATCGCGGCCACCGCGGCCATCACCGCGGAGCAGCCCGCGTGCCGGGTGATCGCCCTGACCACATTCGATCTCGACGAGTACGCCTTTCCGGCACTGCGCGCCGGTGCCAGCGGCTTCCTGCTCAAGGACGCGCGCAGCGAGGAGATCATCGAGGCGATCCGCACCGTGCACGCCGGCCATGGCGTCATCGCCCCGTCGGTCACCCGTCGACTCATCGAGCATGTCGCGACCACCCCCAGCGTGGACGGCGCGAAGGCCGATGCCGTGCGCTCATCCCTGACGCCCCGGGAGTTGGACATCTTGCTCGAAATCGCCACCGGGGCAACCAATCGTGAGATCGCCGACGGGTTGCACCTGTCGGAGGCCACCATCAAGACCCATGTCGGTCACGTGCTCGCCAAACTGGGCCTGCGGGACCGGGTGCAGGCGGTGGTGCTCGCCTATGAATCGGGGCTGACTCATCCCCCAGGATGAGACGGACAAGACTTGCGGGTGACGCGCGGGACCTGCGTCCTGCCGATAGTTGAGGCATGACTGATCTCACCTGGTTTCGGGTCGGTGCGTGGTGCTGGATCACCACGGGCGCAGGGCATCTGCTCGGCGATATCGCGTTGCGAACGGCAGGTTCGACCGAGATCGACGATCTGATGCGCACGCATTCCCTGGATCTGATGGGTACGCAGCGGACCTACTACCAGCTGATGATGAGTTTCAGCCTGGCGATGGGGATCGGACTGGTGTTCATCGGAATCCTGTTGCTGTACGTGGCGAGGCTCGCCCCCGATATCGCGCCGGTGGCTGCACTGGGACTGGCGATGTCGGTGCTGTCGCTGGGCATGAGTGTCTGGTTGGACCCGCCGCCACCGATCATCCTGTTCAGCGTGGCCTGCGTCGCATTCGGATTGGCCCTGCGCAGCAACATAGTTCGCCGACAAAAAGCTCCACGAAAGGTGCCCTCATGAGACTCCCCATTGCCGCCCATACCCAGCGGCCCTGGCGTATCCACACAATAGCCCCGGACTTCGCTGTCCTCGATGTGTGGTCCTACCGGGCGCCCGGTGCCGGACCCGATGATTTCGCCGCCATGCTGACCGCGATCCGCGCGAGCGCCGGGGACAGCGAACCCGGCCTGGTGCGGCTGCTGTTCGCGGTCCGCTGGAAGTTGGGAGAACTGTTCGGTTGGGACGCGGCGAAGCCGGACGGTCCGTCGCTGCGCGAACGGCTACCTGACGATCTGCGCCAACCCGAATCGGGCAGCCCGGTACCGAACATGCCGTTCGACCACCTATACCAATCTCACGACGAGGCGGCAATGGAGGTGGTGAACGCGACGGTGCACGGGGTGGCGCACCTCGGCTGGGTGCGCACCAAAGCCGGCGAGTATGAGCTGCGGATGGCGGTCCTGGTCAAACCCAACGGCGTGCTCGGCCGGGCCTATCTCGCGGCGATCGCCCCGTTCCGGTACCTGATCGTCTATCCGGCCATGACCCGGCAGTGGGAACGTGCCTGGCGTGAGCGCGCCGCGTCCACCGTGAACTAGACTTCTGCTCGCCTGTTATCGAACAGGTCCCCGCCCCCGTAGCTCAGGGGATAGAGCACGGCTCTCCTAAAGCCGGTGTCGCATGTTCGAATCATGCCGGGGGCACAAATTTCCGATCCAGCTCTGCCCTCTTCCACCTCGTTCCGCTCTGGACGGCGCATGCGCACCGATGGCGGTAATGCCCATACGTGCGAGGATCATGACGCGGTCGGCGCGCGTCGACCGGATCGGAGTCCGGTGATGCAGCGACCGCATCAGGTGGTGGTGCTGATACTCGACGGAGCGCTCCCACTGGACGTCGGGATCCCGGCAGAGGTGTTCCATCCCGAGACGGGGTTCGGATACGAGGTGTCGGCCTGCGGGGTCACCGCCGGAACGGTGCCGGCCCACGGGGCCTTCGGCTACGCGGTCCCGCGGGGCCTGGACGCACTGGCCGACGCGGACACCATCGTCGTCCC
>JBPPMV010000461.1:0-33143 GCA_051306235.1 Mycobacterium sp.
GTTGTCCGTCGACTCACCGAACACCTCGGCCGACCGGACAGCTGCCACCGAGCTCGGTGCGTCCAGCGGCATGAAAGAGCGGGCGTGCTCGTGCACCACCCTCTCCAGTTGCGGTACAGCAAGATTCGCCGAACCCGCCGCTGCGAGCCACACGCCGACGATCAACAACGCACCGCGCCGCGCACGCAGACCACTCCACCCCATGACGGAAACGCTAGGGAAGCAGCCGGGTACACCGCGTCGTGCCGAAGGCCCCCGCTGCCCGTCCTACCCTGGTAGGAGCACGAACCCGCCCGCAGCATGATGGTCATCGCGGGCCTTCGGACCTACGATTGTCCGATGCGTCACGCCCTGCCCGAATTCCTGCGTGCGCAGTTCGAGCGCCGCGGTGAGATGATCCCGCTCGGCTGGAACTGGACCTTCGTCATCACCACCGACACCGCGCTGGCACTGATCGCCCTGGTGGCCACCCTGCAACGGCCGCATTCCGACCATATGGTCGCAGTTGCGGTCGGCATCCTGGTGGCGTTGTGCCCGCTCGTGGTGTTCTTCGTCAAAGGGGCCTCCTTCAATCCCTTGTTGATCTGGGCGGCCTGGTCGGGTGCCGCGGCGATCTTCCTGTTCGCCACGTCGACGCCCATCCCGTTCGATTTCGCGCCGCTGATCCTGGTGCTGATGGTCGGTGCGGTGACCGCGATGACACCGTTGGCCGGTGGGCTCACAGCGACCGCGTCGGCGGCCGCCATGCTGGCGACGGCCGCCGCCGTGCACCGACTGGACGGCCTGTGGCTGTATCTGAGCGTGCTGGGGATGGGCTGGCTGGTCGGCTATCTGATGCGAATCCAGCAGCAGTTGATCGTCGCGCAGCGCGCCGCCCAGGATGCCTTGGCCGAGCATGCGGCCGCCGACGAGCGCCGCCGGATCGCCCGCGAGGTGCACGATGTGATCGCCCATTCGCTGTCGGTCACCCTGCTGCATCTCACCGGTGCACGGCGCGCCCTGCAGGAGGACCGCGATATCGATGACGCCGTCGACGCGCTCGAGGACGCCGAGAAACTCGGCCGTGAGGCGATGGCCGATATCCGGCGCACCGTCGGACTGCTCGACGACGCACCGATGAAGATCGCGCCGGAACCCGGTATCGATGACATCCCGCGCCTCACCGACGATTTCGCCCGGGCCGGCCTGGCGGTCACGCTGCGCACCGAGGGGTCCACCGCGCGGGTGTCGCCGGCAGTCGGTTTGGCGCTGTACCGGATCACCCAGGAGTCACTGGCCAATATCGCCAAACACGCGCCGGAATCCCGGTCGACGGTCACCGTGGCGGTCATCGACGATCATGCCGAACTCTCGGTGCTCAACGAGCTCCCGGTGGCGGCCCTGCCGGATACCGGCCTCGCACCGAGCAGAACCCGCCGCGCCCCCGACGGCCGTGGCGTGCGCGGGATGCGCCAACGCGTCCAATTGCTCGGCGGCGTCATCGATATCGGCCAGACCCGCCAGGGCTGGTCGGTGCATGCCGAGGTGCCACTGGGTGAGAGCGGCGCCACCAGAAGTCCCGGCCGCGGCGGGTGCTGAGTCGTGGTTCTCAGGGGCGAGCGCAGCGACGGGGGATTGTCGGATATCGCGGTGTTGCTCGTCGACGACCAGGACCTGGTGCGTTCCGGGCTGCGCCGCATCCTGCGCCGCAAGGACGGGTTCGTGGTCGTCGCCGAATGCTCGGACGGCGATGAGGTGCTCGACGCACTGGCCGAACAGTCCGTGGATGTGGTGGTGATGGACCTGCGGATGAAACGGGTCGACGGGATCGAGGCCACCCGGCGGCTGGCCGAGGCGGGTGGCCCACCGGTCCTGGCACTGACCACCTTCAACGAGGACGACCTGCTGTCCGGGGTGCTGCGCGCCGGTGCCGCCGGGTTCGTGCTCAAGGACTCCTCGGCCGAGGAGTTGATCCGGGCGGTCCGCGCCGTCGCACACGGTGACAGCTACCTGGACCCGGCGGTCACCTCCCGGGTGCTGCACACCTATCGCAAATCGGTCGACGGGCCGCGTCAGGTGCAGGTGAGCGAGCTCACCGGACGCGAACTCGATGTGCTGACGCTGATCGGGCGGGGTCACACGAACGCCGAGATCGCCGAGACGCTGTTCATCTCCGGCGTCACGGTGAAGAGCCACATCGGGCGGATCTTCGACAAGCTGCGACTGCGCGACCGCGCCGCGGCGATCGTTTACGCCTACGACCACGGCATCGTCGCCCCGCAGTAGCCCTGCGACAGCGTGCGCCTGCGGTATGCGACGATGCGCAAATGAGTGCGCGTCCGTTCCATTTCACCCAGACCGAGCAGGACACCTTCGCGCCCAGCGCGTACGCGCAGAGCCACTGGGGCGCCGACCACCTCAACGGCCCGGCACTCGTCGGGCTGGTGGCGCAGGCGCTGGAAGTCGCCTTCGGCGATCCGCAGTTCCTGCCGTCCCGGCTCACGGTGGACCTGTTCAGGGCGGCCCGCGGGATACCGACGTTCACCAAGCTGTCCCTGGTCCGCGATGGTCGCCGGGTGCGCAATTCGGAGTGCGAGCTGGTGCAGGACGGGGTGACCGTCGCGCGCGCCACGCTTGTGCAGTACCGGTTGTCGGCGCCACCACGGGGCCAGGAGTGGGTGGCGCCCACGACGTTCGTCGGGCCCTCCGACCGGGACGAGACCCGGGGGATCGGGATCGGCAGCGATGAGGCCGGCTGGACGAACGCCATCGCCGACCACCAGAACGCGTCACGCAAACGCTTCCTCAACCGCACCATCGACGTGGTTGACGGACAACGTAACTCGCCGTTCGTACGGGCCGCGATGGCCGCCGAGGGCACCAGCCTGGTCACCAATCTCGGTACCGCGGGCGTCGGGTACATCAACGGTGATCTGACCGTGGCGTTGGCCCGGCTCCCGCACGACGAATGGATCGGTGTGCAGGCCGACTCACACTGGGCGGCAGACGGAATCGCGGTGGGCACTTCGACGCTTTTCGACAGCGAGGGTGCTATCGGATCCGGAATGGTCACCGCCGTCAGCAACCCGGACGCCCAGATCGACTTCCGCAATGACCCGTTCCCCGACCGCACCCGTTGAGAGGATCGCGGCGCTGGTCATCGCCGTCGCACCGGCGCTGGCCGCCTGCGGCCCCGGACCGGCGGCGCCCGTCGCCGACCCGGTCTACTACGTGTCGATCGGCGACTCGTATGCGGCCGGTGACGGCCCCGACGGTCCGCAGTCCCGGGACGGGTTCGCCTATCTGACGGAGAACACCCTGCAGCACAACGACAATGCCGGATGGCGGCTGGTCAACTTCGGGTGTTCCGGTGCCACCGCCCAGCAGATGGCCCGCCGACCCGGCTGCGATGACGGTGCCGGCGCCCCTGGCGGGCCGTCCTATGACGGTGTGTCGCAGGTGGATGCCGCGGTGCGGTTCATCGCCGACCATCGCGAGCAGGTGGGTCTGGTGACCATCGTCGCCGGCGGCAACGATATTGCGCCCTGTATCGCCGAGGTGCCATCAGGCGGCGCACCGGCGTGTGCCGAGGCTGCGACCGGATCCGCTGCGGCTGCCCTCGACGAGATGCTGAGCAAGCTCGGGGGAGTGCTCGCTACCGACGTTCCGGTCCTCGGACTGTCCTATGTGAACGTGTTCATCGCGGGCGAGCACGCAGACACCGCAGCAACCGTTTTCGACGAGATGTTCAATCCGGCACTGCAACAGACCTATTCGCGATCCGGCGCCGGGTTCGTGGATCCGATCGCGGGGTCGGCGCATGAGGTGTGCGCGCTGAGCTACTACTGCAGCGACGGGGACGTGCACCCCAACCGTGCCGGACACCAGCGGATCGCCGATGCGATCCTGCGAAAACTCGTGGACAGCTGAACCCGGGCACCGTTGAATGCAGGAGTGGTAACCAGCGAGGCACGCAATGGCGCATTCATGGCCGTGGCAGCGATGTGTTCGGTGCAATTGGGCGCCGCGATCGCCGTCGGGTTCATCGACGATATCGGCGCCACCGGTGCGGCCTGGCTGCGCCTGTTCTGGGCCGCCATTCTGCTGCTGATCCTCGTGCGACCGCGACCGTCGTCGTTCACCCGGAAGTCATTTCTGGCTTCCGTTCTGCTGGGTGTGGTCACCGCCGGGATCACCGTGCTGTTCATGCTGGCGATCGAACGCATCCCACTGGGTACGGCGAGCGCACTGGAATTCCTCGGGCCGCTCGGCGTCGCGGTACTGCACGGCAACGGGCCCAACAGGTTCATCTGGCCCGGGCTCGCGGCGGTGGGCGTGGTGCTGCTCACCGAACCCTGGGCCGGTGCCGTCGACCCGGCCGGAGTCGGTTTCGCGCTGGCCGCCGGATTATGTTGGGGGGCCTACATCCTGCTGACCCAACGCGTTGGCGACCAGGTGAGTGGACTCAGCGGTCTGGCGGTCTCCATGCCGGTGGCCGCCCTCGTTGCATCGGTGGTGGCGGGCCCGGCGGTGTTTTCCCAGATGACGCCGCAGCTTTGGGTGGCCGGTATCGGGTTGGCAGTCCTGTTGCCCGTCATACCGTTTGCCCTCGAACTGCTTGCGCTGCGCCGGCTCACCACCGCCGCTTTCGGAACGCTGATGAGCCTGGAGCCCGGCTTCGCGATGCTGATGGGCTTGCTGATCCTGCACCAGGTCCCGGCGACGCTCGGGGTCATCGGCATCGTCGCCGTCGTCATCGCCGGTATCGGCGCGGCACGATCGGGCGACCGTCACGCGTCCCACGTCGCAGCAGACCTGGCACGGGGAGGTTAGCCTCGAGACATGTCCCGCAGACTCTTCGACAACCCTCTCGCCCGCGCACTCAACCGAGCCGCGGTCGGCCTGACCAACCTGCCGGTGCTCGGCGACCTGGTCGGTCGCGGGCTGGTCGAGATCCGCTACACCGGACGCAAGTCAGGGCGCAGTTTTCAGACCCCGGTGAACTACCGACTCGACGGCGACCACGTCACCATTGCCGTGATGTCACCGGACGCCAAGACCTGGTGGCGCAATTTCCTCGGCGACGGCGGACCGGTCACGCTGCTCAACTTCCGCGGCAGCGACCGCACCGGCCATGCCGTCGCCACCCGTGACGACCGAGGCCGGGTACGGGTGAACGTTCGGCTCGCCTGACGTCAGGCCACGATCTTCTTGCGGCGGTACAGCGTGCCGACCGCCAACAGGATCAGACTCACCAACAGGATCGCGGTGGCCAGCACGTTGATCTGGGGCGGCACCGCGGCCTTGACCGCGGCGTTGACGTAGAGCGGGTAAGTGGTCGTGGAACCGCTGACGAAGTAGGTGACGATGAAATCATCGAGCGACAGCGCGAATGAGAGCATGCCCGCGGCGACGATACCGGGCACGATGAGCGGCAACGTCACCTTGAAGAACGTCCGGGTCGGGCTGGCGCCCAGATCCATCGACGCATCCTCGAGCGTCCAGTCGAAGCCCCGCACCCGGGCCCTGACCGTCATCGCGATGAAGCTGACCTCAAAGGCGACGTGCGCGATCAGGATGGTGGTGTACCCGGCGGCCCACCCGAAATCCAGGAACAGCGTCAACAGCGAGGCGCCCATCACCACCTCGGGGGCGGTCAGGGGCAGGATCATGAACGTATCCACCGCCCGGTACCCGCGGAAGCGTTGGCGCACAAGGGCGATCGCCAGCAGTGTGCCCAGTACCAGCGCGATCAGGGTGGACACGAATGCGATGTTCAGACTGAGTTTGAGCGCTTCGGTGAGCGCCGGATACTTGAAGGGGTCAGCCCAGTTGTCGAGGGTGAAGCCCTGCCAGGTGTAGTTGAACTTGCCTGCGGGATCGTTGAACGAGAAGAGCACGATCACCATGATCGGTAGGAACAGGTACAGCAGTACCAGACCGGCGATGATCCGCAGCGAGTAGTCACCCCACTTGGGCCGGGACCGAACACGTTTCGGCACGGCAGGCCGCTCGGCGTCAGACCTCTTCGCGCCGCTCGCCCTGGTCGGTGCGCTCATACCAGGTCCTCCGTACCGAGCGCGCGGGTGTACATCAGGACCCCGACGAGGATCAGACCCATCAAGCCGAGGCTCAGCGCCGCGGCCGCGGGATAGTCCTTGACCACCAGGAACTGTTTCTGGATCACGTTGCCGATCATCGTGGTCTGGGTGCTGCCCAGATAGTCGGCGTTGATGAAATCACCGACCGCGGGGATGAAGACCAGCAGGCTGCCGGCCAACAAGCCGGGAAGCGCCAACGGGAAGATCACCTTCCGGAAACTGCGGGTGCCACTGGAATAGAGGTCCCGGGACGCCTCAAGCAGCCGGGGATCGATCTTCTCCAGGCTGACGTAGAGCGGCAGGATCATGAAGATGATCCAGTTGTAGGTCAGCCCGCCGATGACCGCCCAACTGGTGGACAGCAGTCGCCCCTCCTCGGGTAGCAGGCCGATCGTGCCCAGCGCACCGACCACCCAACCCTCGTCGGCCAGGATCGTCTTCCACGCGATGGTGCGGATCAGGAACGTGACGAAGAACGGCAGGATCACCAGGCCCAGGATCAGGTTCTTGTACCGGCCCGCCTTGAACGCGATGACATACGCCAGCGGAAAGGCCAGCAGCATGCACAGCACCGTTGCCACCGCCGCATAGCCGAAGGACCGCAGGATCGGGTCCTGGTAGAGCTTGAACGCGTCGACGAAGTTCGCGAAGTTCCAGTCGAAGGTCAACGTCGGTAGGTACACCGAGCCCCCGGATGAGGACAGCGAGGTCCGGGCCAGCGAGAAGAACGGCACCACGACGAACACCGCGAGGTAGGCCAGTGCGGGCAGGATCATCAGGTACGGAGCGATTTTGCTCCGCTGCCTGCTGCTGGTTGCGACTCCAGCCATGGATCAGCCGCCGGTGACGGCGGCGTACAGGGTGTTGAACTCCAGGGTCTGCTCATCGGTCAGTGCGGCCCACGACTTCAGGTTCGCCTGCATCTCGGCCGGCGGATTGATCAGCGGGTTCTCCGCCGATGCCGGATCGATCTTCGCGAGTTCGTCGGTCATATCGGAGAGCGCGGGCACGTACTGGGTGAAGGCGACCAGCTTCGCGTAGTTCGCCCGGTCGTAGACGTAGTCGATCCACGCCTCGGCGGCCTTCTGGTTCTGCGTGGTGTACGGGATCACCATGGTGTCGATGAACCAGTCACCACCGGATTCGGGAATGATGAACTGCAGGTCGGGGTTGTCGGCCTGCAGCTGCACGACGTCACCGGAATACGCCTGGGCGACAGCGATATTGCCGGCTGCCAGGTCGTCGGCGTAGTCGTTGCCGGTGAAGCGGCGGATCTGTCCCCGGTCCTTCTGCTCGCGGACCAGATCCACGGCCTGCGTGATGGATTCCGTCGACGGGTTCTCCGGGGAGTTGCCCTGCGACAGCATGAGCATGCCGAGGCCGTCCTGGACATCGGAGAACAGGCTCACCCGACCCTTGAACGCGGGATCCCACAGGTCATCGATCGTCCTGATATCGCGCCCGGTGGCCGCCCGGTTGTAGGCGAGACCGACCATGCCCGTCATATAGGGCGCAGTGAACTTACGGCCCTCGTCGACCTTGGAGTCCAACAGGTCCTGCCGCAGATTCTTGCGGTTGGGCACCCCGGCGTCGCTGATCTCGTTCAGCCAGCCCAGGCCCTTGACGCGGGCGGCCATGAACTCCGTGGGGACCACCAGGTCGGCGCCGATGTCCTGCTTGCGCGACAGCGGCTCCTTGACCTTGGCGAACCACTGCTCGTTGTCGTTGTAGTCCTCCTTGTAGTCGACCGTGATCCCGGACGCAGTCTGGAAGGCGGCGATGAATCCGTCGGCCATGTACAGCGGCCAGTTCGACACGCGCAGTGTGCCACTGGCCGGCCCACCGTCATCCTGCGCGCTCGAGGAGGATGAGGTGCTGCTGTCGGAACCGCATGCGGCCAGGAACGAAGATCCCAGGATCGCGGCCGCAGTGGCTGCGGCGCCGCCACCGATGAACCGGCGACGGCTGGTGCGATTGGCAGCCAGTCGGGTCAGCAGTCGGGGATCGATCTCGTTGGACATGCGGGGCCTTTCGTGAAGGGGTCGTGCCGTGGGGTCGAGCAAGAGGCGAAGTGCCGGTCAGGAGTCGTCGAGCATTTCTTCGAGATCCTCGGTGGTCGGGATATCGCCGGCGGGCAGCACCAAGGAAGCGTCCGGGGACCAGCTGACGTACACATCGTCACCGGGCCGCAGCATCGGCAAATCCTGCTCCGGCCCGATATGGGCCAACACGGTGGAGTCGTCGGCAGTGGCGACCGACAGACGCACCACCGGTCCCTGGAAGGTGAGATCGCGGACGGTACCGCGAACCACCGCCAACTCGCTGCCGGGCTGCTCGGTGGAGACCCGGACGCGTTCTGGCCGGATCATCAGTGTGGCCTGTCCACCCGATTCGATGGTCGTCTCGCCGGGCCGGGACTTCAGCGTGGTGCCGAGCACGTCGATCTCCACGAAATCCCGGTTGACCCGGCCCGTCTGCTTACCCGACCACAGGTTGGCCTGCCCGATGAAGCCCGCCACGAAAACCGTGGCCGGGCGGTCGTAGATATCGGCCGGGGTGCCGATCTGCTCCACGTTGCCCGCGTTCATGACCGCAATGCGGTCACTCATCGTCAGCGCCTCTTCCTGGTCGTGCGTCACGTAGATGAAGGTGATGCCGATCTCGCGCTGAATGCGCTTGAGCTCGAACTGCATGGCGTGGCGCAGCTTGAGGTCCAGCGCGCCCAGCGGCTCGTCGAGGAGCAGTGCACTGGGGTAGTTGACCAGCGCACGGGCCAGAGCCACCCGCTGCTGTTGCCCGCCGGAGAGCTGGCCGGGTTTGCGCTTGGCGAAATCGCTGAGCCGGACGATCTCGATGATCTCGTCGACGGAGCGCTTGACCTCCGTTTTGTCTTTTTTGTTGCTGCGCGGGCCGTAGGCGATGTTGTCCCACACGGTCATGTGGGGGAACAGTGCGTAGTGCTGGAAGACGGTGTTCACGTTGCGCTTGTGCGGAGGAACCCTCGACACGTCGACGCCCTCCAGCCGGATCGCGCCCGCGGTGGGCGTCTCGAAACCGGCGATCATCCGCAGCGTCGTGGTCTTACCGCAGCCTGAAGGTCCGAGCATGGAGAAGAACTCACCCTGGGCGATGGTGAAGTCCGCGTCCGCCACGGCGACGTAGTCGTCGAAGCGTTTGACCACATGGTCGATCTCGATCACAGGGCCGCCCTTGGGTTGGGTGGTCCCGTTCTCGCCTGCGGTCTGGTCAGCGGCGGTGATGTTTGTCCCGGTCAGGGCAGAGCCTCCCTCGGCTTTACGGTGGTCGCGATCAACAATTGCCGATCGCACCCACCTTCGCAAGCGATTCCGCAACGAATTTACATTCCGACAATGGAATCCATAGCTTGTTCGCTTCAATGGACACAGAATCCGCTGCGCCGATGTCTTGCCGGTGCAGGCATCGGTGGCGTGGGGGCCGGCCCGGTGGGACGGCGTGATCGAATACTCGCATGACCGGCAGCGTGACAAGTGGCTCTCAGGCATTGAACTCACCCTCTTTCAGTGGCAGGTCACCGTCCGGGGCCGGCGACCTGTCGGTGGAAACCCACGGAATCGCGCCCATCGGCGCGGACCGGCGCTACGGAACTCCGGGGCGGCTGTTCACCGTCTGGTTCGCACCCCAGGTCAACATGACCGGTGTCTTCACCGGCACCTTGGCGATCCTGCTGGGCCTCGGTTTCTGGCTCGGCCTGTTGGCGATGGTGATCGGCACGGTGCTGGGCGGGCTGGTGGTGGCCTATCTGTCCACCTGGGGTCCGCGCACCGGCACCGCGCAGTTGCCGGCGGCCCGACTGGCGTTCGGTCCGGGTGTGGCGCTGCCCGCGGCGCTGCAGTGGCTGTCCTCCATCGCATGGGACGCCCTGGTCGGCCTGTTCGGCGGCCAGGCGCTGGCCCTGCTGCTAGATATCCCGTTCTGGATCGCCGTGCTGATCGTCTTGGCGGTGCAGGGCGCGGTCGGGTTCGTCGGATACGAGTTGATCCACCGGCTGCAGGCGGTGCTCACCGTGGTGCTGTTCGCCACCTTCGTGGTGTTCGCGATCAAGCTCGTCGAGGGCCATCCCGCGGGCTCGGTGGTCACACCCGCCACCGTCACCGGTGCCGATCTGATCGGGGCCTTCGTCCTCGAGGTGACGATCGCGCTCAGCCTCACCATCTCGTGGGCCAGTTACGCCGCGGACTTCAGTCGCTACCTGCCGGTCGCGTCGTCCAAGGCCCGGGTGTTCGGCTTCACCTTCGCCGGAATGGTACTTGCGTATATCTTTGTCCAGACCATCGGAATCGCGGCGGCCGATGTCATCGGCGACCACACCGCCGAAGGCGTCCGCGACGTGATGGGCGGAGGCGTGCTCGGCGCCGTCGCACTGTTGATCATCGCGCTGGCCTCGGTGGGATCCGGTGTGATGAACGACTACAGCGGCTCACTGGCCCTGCAGACCCTCGGCGTCCGGGTGCGCAGGCCCGTCTCGGCGGTGCTGGTGACCGTCCTCGCGTTCTTCCTGATCCTGTGGTTGGACAGCGCCGACACCTCGACCCGGTTCCTGGATGTCCTGTTGCTCATCGGGTACTGGATCCCGGCGTTCGTGGCGGTGATCGTCATCGACTGGTTGCTGCGAACCCGCGGCGGCGGTTCCGCCGTGGAGGTGGCATCGGCGATCACGGAACGCCGGCACGCCATCGCCGCGCTGGTGATCTTCGTGGTCTCCTACGCCGCGGCGATGCCGTTCATGAACACCTCGCTGATCAAGGGCCCGGTGGCTGCCGCGTGGCACGGCGCCGATATCGCGTACTTCGTCAACTTCGTTGTGGCCGCGTCACTTTACGGCGGCTACCGGCTGGTCACCCGCGCACGGTCGTGAAGAAGGCCCGGACGTCGTCGACCAGCGCCCCGGGTTGCTCGAAGGCGGCGAAATGCCCGCCCCGCGCCATCGTCGTCCATCGGGTGATGTTGTACTGCGGCTCGCACCACGGACGCGGTGAGCGCAGGATCTCCTTGGGGAAGTCGGCGACACCGGTGGGTAACAGCACCGGTTCGCGTTCACCGAACGCGCCGAAACTCTCCCAGTACAACCGCGCCGAGGATGCGCCGGTTCCGGTCAGCCAGTAGAGCATCACGTTGTCGAGGAGCTCGTCGCGGCTGAACACGTTCTCCGGGTGGCCGTCACAATCGCTCCAGGACCAGAATTTCTCCACGATCCAGGCCAGTTGGGCGACCGGCGAATCGACCAGGCCGTAGCCCAGCGTCTGCGGACGCGTGGACTGCTGTTTGGAGTAGCCGGATTCCCACTTGCGATAATTCTTCATCGCCGCGAAGGCCTGCTGGTCCTCATCGCTCGGATGCGCCAGGCTCTCTGCGGTGGGCTGGCCGATCGGCATATTCGTGTGAATGGCGATGCAGCCGCCCTGGTTTCGCCCGATCTGGGTGGTGACGGCCGCACCCCAGTCTCCGCCCTGCGCGCCGTAGCGCTGATAGCCCAGCCGTCCCATCAAGGTGTCCCACGCCGATGCGATCCGCTCGACACCCCAGCCGGTCGCGGTGGGCTTACCGGAGAACCCGTACCCCGGAAGTGAGGGGCAGACCACGTGGAAGGCATCCTCGGCACGGCCGCCGTGCGCGGTGGGATCGGTCAGCGGGGCGATGATCTTCTGGAACTCCACGATCGATCCTGGCCAGCCGTGGGTGATGATCAACGGCAACGCATCGGCGTGCGGTGAGCGCTGGTGGATGAAATGGATATCCAAATCGTCTATGGCGGTGACGAACTGCGGGAATCTGTTCAGCTGCTCTTCGCGCATGCGCCAGTCATAACCATCGGCCCAGTACGCCGCGAGCTCGCGGGTGTACGCCAACGGGATGCCCTGGCTCCAGTCGTCGACGCACTCGGCCTCGGGCCAGCGGGTGTGCGTCAAACGGCGCTTCAGGTCGTCCAGCTGATCGTCGGTCACCGCGATACGGAACGGCGTAATCTCGCTCATGGGCCCTCGAATCGCTCGCAAGCTTCGCTCATGTCCTCATCGTGGCACGTGTACATATGTCGGTTCGGAACGCCCGCGCAATGTCACCGAGCCGTGCGCGTCCCAGTGCCCGACTTCGCCGCCCGCCCGTTCCATCGCGGCACCGGAACACGCGATGCGTCCCGGCAGTGTCTTGGCGATATCGGCCAGCCGCGCAGCCTCATTGACCGGATCCCCGATGACCGTGTACTCGTAGCGGTTCTCGGCGCCGATATTGCCCGCGAACGCGGGCCCCGCGGAGACGCCGATGCCGTAGTCCAGTTCCTGGCGCCCCAGGCCGGCGGCCAGTGTGCGGGCGGCGGCCAGCGCCGATGCCGCGGCGGTCTCCGATGCGATCGGCGCACCGAACACGGCCAGCGCCGCGTCACCCTGGAACTTGTTGATCAGTCCGTTGTGGGCGTCGACGGCCGCCACCACGATCCGGAAGAAGTCGTTGAACACATCGGCCACCTCGGTGGGGGTACGGGTCATCGCCAGTGCGGTGGAACCCGTCACGTCGACGAACAACACCGCCACCTCGCGGACGTCGCCGGAGAGAACATCATCGGCGACAACACCGGTCCCGATGGCCTGGCTGACCACCTCGGGACCGACGTGACGTCCGAACAGGTCGCGTAACCGATCACGTTCCTGCAGGCCCGACACCATGCGGTTGAATCCGCTCTGCAGCCGGCCGATCTCGGACCGCTCGTACACATCGACCTGCTTGCCGATGCGGCCCTGCTCCACATCGGCCATGCCGTCGATGATCTCGCGCAGCGGATCGGAGATCGAGATGGAGACCAGCATCAGGGTGCGCAACCCGAGAAACACCGACACCAGCGACAGCAGCACCACCGGGACATCCACCGACGCCGTTTGCGGAATGAGCCAGCCGTTGGCACGGCACACCACCATGATCGCGATCGTGACACTCGGCAAGGCGGTGGTGAGCGTCCACATCAGGATCAATCGCGCCTGGACTCCGGGCGCGGTGACGCGTCCGTCGAAATCCCGGGACGCCGCGGCCACCACGGGCCGGGTGACCCGCTGGGTGAACAGCAGGCTGCTGCTGGCCGTGGAGATGCCACCAAAGAGCACCGACACCTCGATCAGCAGGATCGGCACCCAGCCGGTGACATCGTTGGCGACGATGAAAAGCGTTCCGCTGAGCAACCAGATCGCCAGCAGCAACACCGACTGACGCCGGATCATGTTGATCGCCGCCCGGCGCTGACGCGCATCCGGTTCGATGCCTGCGTCGAACCAGCGCAGCGACGGCGAGATGATGCGGTAACCACCGATCGCCGCGAGCACCGTGCCCAGCAGCACGACGATCAGCAGTTGGCTCAGATCGGCCGCGGGTAGCAACGACTTTGTACCGCTGAGATTCTGGCGCCCCAGCGACAGCAGGACGATGACGACCTCGGCGGCGGTGAGCAGATGAGCGCCGACCAGACCGGCTGTGAAGCGGACGGTCCTACTGAGGGACATCGGTGTACACGCCGGTGTAACCGTCGGTCGAGAACGTGAATCCCTTGCCACTGGATTCACTGCCACACGAGACGCCGGTGGCCTCTTGGACATTGCAACGGAATCCCGCCGCCGCCAGCACCCTGCCGAACGGCAGGGTGACCATCGGCTCGGTGGAACCGGTATCGGCGTCGGGGGCGGCGGCGATGAAGCCGACATCGGAGAGTCGGTCGATGACGATCGTGTCCGGAGCCGTCGTGTCCCCATCGGCACCCGGCACCGCCGTCGGAGCGCCGGAGATGGACAGCTGCGCGGAGGTCGCAGGCCGGCAGCCCGCCGAGGTCTGCGGGATGATCACACACTGCCAGCGACCGCTGGGTGTGACGAAGCGATAGGCCTTCTGCCCGTCGACCTCGCCGTAGAACTCCGATGCGTCCGCCAGCTGGGCATTGGAGGAGTATTGGGGCAATTGTGCCGGCGGTGCCGAGGTTTCGGCCGGTGTCCACGGCTCGCCGGTGTTCACGATGCCGGGGGAGCCGCATCCGGCGATCGCCACCACCGCACAGGCCGAGCCGAGCACCAACCGCATGCCGCCTCGGCGGCCCTCGTCATCATTGCCCCGGATCACTGCCTCAGGGTAAGGCCCGGAGCGCCGCGGACGGCGAAAGCCGAGATTGCGCTGTGTGTTGACGCATACCGGGGGATCAGATCCCCCTGAATGCAACCGGTGACAGCCGGCGAGACCGGCCGCAGGCTTGCCGGGTGACCCGTGTGATTCGCTTCAATGCCTTCGATATGAACTGCGTCGCCCACCAGTCTCCCGGGCTGTGGAAGCACCCCGACGACCAATCCTGGCGCTACAAGGATCTCGACTACTGGACAGAGCTGGCCAAACTGCTGGAGCGGGGCCGCTTCGACGGGTTGTTCATCGCCGACGTGCTGGGCACCTATGACGTGTACGGCGCCAGCGATGAGGCCGCCATCCGGCAGGCCGCCCAGATTCCGGTGAATGATCCGCTGCTGCTCGTCTCGGCGATGGCCCTGGTCACCGAGCACCTGGGGTTCGGCATCACCACCGGCACCGGTTTCGAACACCCCTATCCGTTCGCCCGCCGCATCTCCACGCTCGACCATCTGACCAAGGGCCGGGTCGGGTGGAACGTCGTGACCGGTTACCTGCCGGCTGCCGCCCGCAACATGGGCCAGACCGACCAGCCTGCCCACGACGCCCGCTACGACCACGCCGATGAGTACCTCGAGGTGCTGTACAAGCTGTGGGAAGGTTCCTGGGAGGACGACGCCGTCATCCGCGACAAGGCGCGCGGGGTGTTCACCGACCCGGACAAGGTGCACCACATCGGCCATGAGGGAAGGCATTTCAGCGTTCCCGGTGTGCACCTGTCCGAGCCGTCACCGCAACGCACCCCGGTCATCTACCAGGCCGGCTCGTCTCCGCGCGGCGTCCGGTTCGCCGCAGAGAATGCCGAGGCCATCTTCACCGCCGCCCCGACGAAAGCCATCCTGCGCGAGACCGTGACGACCATCCGGCGCGAGCTCGAGATCGCCGGCCGCGATCCGTACGCGGTGAAGATCTTCAACCTGTCGACCGTCGTCACCGCCGCCACCGAGGACGAGGCGCACGCCAAGCACGCCGAATACCTGTCCTTCGGTGACCCGGAAGGCGCGCTGACCTTCATGTCCGGCTGGATGGGCGTCGATCTGGCCCGCTACGGGTTCGACGAGCCGGTGGGCAACGTCGATTCCAATGCGATCCTGTCCGCGGTCGCGGCCTTCCAGTCCGCGGACCCCGATGGCGGTGAGTGGCAGGTCAAGGACATCGCCGAATGGGGCAAGATCGGTGGGCTGGGTCCGCGCTTCGTGGGTTCCGGCGCGCAGGTCGCCGACTCGCTGCAGGAATGGGTCGATGAGACCGATGTCGACGGATTCAACTTCGCGTACGCGGTGACACCGGGCTCGTTCACCGACATCGTCGATCACGTCATTCCCGCGCTCACCGAGCGCGGCGCCTATCAGCCCGACTACACACCGGGCACCTTGCGCAACAAGCTACTCGGCAAAGGGGATCGACTTCCCGAGGAGCACCGCGGCGCAAGCTACCGGGTGGGTGCGGTCAACTCGACGGTCATCGACCGGCCCTCCACCGTGCCGTCGTCATCGGCGTCAGTGGCGGCTCAACCTGCCCGGGGCCGATAGCCGCACCTAAGCTCGGCGGGTGGACTCGTCACGACTGCGCCGGGCCAAACCCGCTGACCTACCCGCGATCGAGCGGCTGATCGAGGTGGCGTTCACGCCCTATATCGAGCGGATCGGGCGGCCACCCGGTCCGATGACCGCTGATTACGCTCGCGCACTGACAGATTCACAGGTGTGGGTGGTCGAGGGAGCCGGCCGCCTCGACGGGGTCCTGGTGCTGGAGATACATGGCGACCACCTGTTGGTCGACGCCATCGCCGTCGACCCCGCGGCACAGGGCCGTGGGGTCGGGGCGGCGCTGCTGGATCGGGCGGAATCCGATGCCCGTGCGCTCGGGCTGGCCGAACTGCGGCTCTACACCAATGAGGCGATGACGGAGAACCTGGACTATTACCCGCGGCGCGGTTACGAGGAGACCGGGCGGCGGGTCGACGAGGGGTTCCGGCGGGTGTACTTCCGCAAGGCCGTTTCGTTCTAAGGCCGTTGCGTCCGCGCTGCCCAGCTGCGGATCGCGGCGATGAATTCCGCAGGCGCGTCGGATTCCACGTAGGTGCCCGCGCCTTCGACGATCACGGTCTCATGACGGGGGAACGTCGCTTCGAGGCGTTCGCGTTCCTGACGGCGGAAGGCGATATCGGCGTCCCCCCAGACGATCAACGTGGGCAGGTGGACAAGGTCGGCGAGGCCGGATTCCACGTCGGCGAAGAAAGCGCGGCTGCCGAGAACCCGTCCGGGCAGCACCGCACAGGCCTGCCGGCGTTCGGCAGTGTCCAGTGCTCGCCGGTAGTGGTCCATCTCGGCCCCGTTCGGCGTGCGCCGCCGGTGACCGGTGGGGATGAAGGCATTGACGAGGACGTTGAACTGCCGGACCAGAAATCGCATCGGAAGTCCACCGACGATGCGGGAGAACGCCTCGAAGTGCAGGATGCCGTTGACCGGCCATGCCCAGGTGTTGGCGAGCACCAGCCGATCGAAGACAGCCGGGCGCCGCTGCGCGGTGGCCAGGCCGATCGGGCCGCCCCAGTCCTGGGCGACGAGGGTGACCCCGTTCAGGCCGAGGGCGTCGACGAACCCGGTGACCACGTCGGCATGCTCCTCGGGGAAGTAGCGATACCCGGGTTTCGCCGTCGAGAGTCCGAAGCCCGGGTAGTCCAGGGCGATGCACCGGAAGTCGTGCCGGAGCTCGGAGATGACATCGCGCCAGAGGAATGACCACGTCGGGTTGCCATGCAGCAGAAGCAGTATGGGCCCCGATCCCTCGTCGACGAAGTGCACGCTGTGCCCGTCGATATCGAGGAAGCGGCTCTCGAACGGGAAGAGGTCGTCGTCGACCCAGGTCGGCCGTGCGTTCCTGATGGATTCGGTCATGACGCCCCCTGGTGTCTCAGCCTCCCTGATTGCTTGAACTTTTCATATATACTTGAGAAAATCAAGTACAAGGAGATGCGATGCGCAGCTACGGGCAGTACTGCGGGCTCGCCCGTTCCCTCGAGGTCGTCGGCGACCGGTGGAACCTGCTCATCGTCCGGCAGCTGCTCATCGCACCGGCCCGGTACCGCGACCTGATCGACGGCCTGCCCGGCATCGCGACCAATCTGCTCGCCGACCGGTTGCGCGATCTGGAGAGCCTGGGGGTACTCGAGCGGAGGCTGGCCGGTGAGGGCAGCGCGGTCGAATACGCCCTCACACCGTGGGGCGCGGAACTACGCAGGCCGATCGAGAGCCTGATCCGGTGGTCCACTCCGCTGATGGTCCGCGGCCCCGAGGGCGACGCCTTCCGTCCCGAGTGGCTCAGCCTGGCCGTGCCCGCCCTGCTCGGCGCGCGCGTCAAGGTCCGCGCCTCGGCAACGGTAGGCCTCGCGGTCGGTGACCCGCTCCTGCAACTGCGTGCGACACGCTCCGGGTTCGACGTCGGCCCCCATGACGGCCGCGGGCTCGACGCCACCATCCACGCCGACCCCACCTACGTCCTGGGGCTCGCCGCCGGCGCCCTCACCCTCAGCGATGCCCGCGCGCTCGGACTTGTCGAGATCGACGGCGACGAGGCGGTCGTCCGCACCGTGTTCGCCGCGTGACAGCGGATATCGATCAGGTGCCGAAACGCCGATGCAGACAGCACCTTTTTCACCGCTGCACGGCATAGCTCTGCAGATAAGCCGTCAGTGCGCGTTCGCCTTCGGCGAGCACGGGGCCGTCGCCGGCCGGCCCGGCCCGGTGCGCCATCTCCAGAACGCGATCACCCAACTCGACAGCCAACACGACAACCAACGGATCACATTCCGCGCGAAGCAGTTCCCACTCCACGAGCCTGCTGTGCAGTAGGGCGGCGCACGTCGCGCGGCTGTGGTGCGGGTCGGGCAGGAAACCGATGGCGCGGCTGCTGTAGAAGAGTTCGACCAGGTGTGGATGCGCACGCATATGGGCGCGCCGGCACACGAAGATCTGGTGGACGGCATCACCGATGCTGTCGACGGACATCCCGGCAAGCGCCTCAGCGGAGTCCGCGTCCCGCTGGGCGAGGTAGCCGGAGAGGACCTCGTGCAGGATCGCGTCGCGGTTGGGGAAGAACTGGTACAGCGTGGCAACCGGAACATCGGCACGGGTCGCCATGGCACGTGTGGTGACCGCGTCGATACCGCCCTCGGCGAGCAGACCGACGGCCGCAGCAAGAATGCGGTCGACCCGTTTCCTGCTGCGGTCCTGCACCGGCTCACGCCGCCTCAGCGGGATAGTGCTGGCCACCTCAGCATCGTCGCACACGCACCGTGGTCAGTTGCCGAACAACTCCGTCACGACGTCGTAGACATAGGTGTTGTGGTGAATCCCGGTGAAGCGTTCCGCCAGCGGGCCGGAGGCAGTCACCGGCACCATCGTTCCGGTGTGCTCGGGGGTGGTCCAGTCGACCTTGAACTCGCGGTCGGTGCCCTTGATGGGGAACGGACCGCTGCGCTTCGGCACGCCGCCGCCGAGGAGCGGCATGTTCTCCGGAGTCTCGGCCCAGTACGGGACCGGATCGTCGGCGACCTGATCGCTGTTGGGTTCGGGTTCACCGTCATCGAGCACGTTCTCGATGGCCATCCCGCCGGTTTCGTGATCGGCGGTGACGATCAGCAGGACATCGGGATGCTCCTTCTGATACTCGGTGATAACGCTGACCATTGCGTTGATGGACTCGCCCGCCAGCATCATGTTCTGCGCATCGTGCTCGTGGCCGTCGGAGTCCAAATCGTCGCTCTCGACCACGAGAAAGAAACCCTTGTCGTTGGCGCCCAGGATGTCGAGTGCCTTGGCGACGAGCTTCTCCGGTGCGACGTAATACGGATCCGCCTGGTAGTCATAGCCTTCGATCTCGGTGGACCGCCGCTTGGCGCTGTCCTGGACCAGCGCCAACGCTTTCGGCCCCGCCAGGGCATCGACGGTGTCCCGGTCATAGGCATAGCCGTAACCGAGTTCTTCGGCCCGCTGCACCAGGTTCGACGTGCCCTCGCTGGCGTCGTCCTCGCCCATATCGGGGATCTTGCCGGCGTCCCCCTCGGGGTACCAATACTTTTCGCCGCCACCGAAAAGCACGTCGACCCCGCGGTCCAGATAGCCCTCGGCGATCTCGATCTTCAGGTCGCGGTCGGGGACCGGTGCACCGAAGGCGGCAAGGGTGGCGTTGGTGATGTCGTGGTCGTTCACCAGGCCGGTGGACATACCCCGCTCCTTGGCGATCTCGAGCAGGGTCGGCACCGATTCCCCGTCGGGCCCGAGCCCGGTGGTGCCGTTGGGAACCTTCTTACCGATGGCCCACGCGGTAGCCCCGGCCGCCGAGTCGGTGACTGCGTACTCGGTGTCACCCGGGATGGTGTCCAGCATGCCCGCGTACGGCAGGGCATCCATGGGCTGGCGCTCGTCGAGACCGTATGAGTAGTACTGGATGGCGGTGCGCTGCTGCGATCCCATCCCGTCACCGCTGAGGATGATCACGCTCGGATTCTTCGGCGGCCCATCCGGTGTCGAAGCACTGCAGGCACCCAGGGTGAGCACACCGACGGCACACAGGGAAAGCAACGGGACAACGCGCAGGGTGGCGGACATGCGAGGACCCTGACAGGGACGCGCAGACGCTTGCGTACCGGGGAATGAACGCCGGACGAACAGTTCTCAGTACACGGATGCGACGTTGGACCGCACCCATTCCTGTTCGGCCTCCGAACCGGCAGGCGGCGGGATCAGGCCGTTGATCATCCACAGCTCCTCGCTGGTCTCGTCGACGTGGAACTCCCAGTGCAATCCGTCGTGCCTGTCGAGATAGGGCTCCAGGATCGACTTGACCCATCGGCTGGTGCGCTGCCTGCCCGCGGAATCCACGCTGCTGCGGGCGATGTGTTCGATGACGACGCGCACGCCGACCGGCGTGGGCTCACCGCCGACATAGAGATTCGACGGCGCGGTCTCGTTGAAGACGGCGACGACGTAGAAGCGGGGCAGCCCGATCTTCTCGTAGTGATCGGTGATCCGCGACGCGAGTTCGCGCTTTTCGGTGTCGGTGAAGATGCCTGGGGTGTGGTGAATAGTCCAGAGCGGCATGGTTTTCGGCCTTCCTGCGCTAGCCCGGTCAGTGCGCCAGGTCGAAGACGAGGTTTTCGACGGGTCCGGACAGTTGGGCCTTGACTGCCACGGATACCTCATCGACCAGGACCTCGTGGGCGCCGGCTTCCAGGGCGTCGATCACAGTGGCGGCAACATCCGCCGGAGCGGTCTTGGGGAGGGCGACGTCGGAGACCATCTCGGTGTCGACGAAGCCGACGTGCACGCCGAGCACCTGGGTGCCCTGGGCTCGTAGTTCCAGGCGCAGGGAATTGGACAGCGACCAGATGGCGGCCTTGGAGGCGCCGTAGGCCCCGCTGCCCCCCACCCAGGACAACGCGGAGTGGACGTTGACCAGCGCGCCGCCACCGTTGCCGGCAAGTATCGGCGCGAATGCCCGGGTGACCCGCAACGGACCGAGGGTGTTGATGTCGAACGTCGAGGTGATGTCCGCAAAACTTCCGGTCAGCAGGGGAGCGGGCAGCAGGATGCCGGCGTTGTTGATGACGATGTCGACGTCGGAGGCGATCGCCGCGAGTGCGGCGACTGATTTCTCGTCCTGCACCTCGAGGGGGACGCTGACCACCTTCTCGCGACTGTCCGAGTACTGCTCGCGCGCAGTCGAATACACCTTGACCGCGCCGCGGGAGAGTACCTCGTCGACCAGTGCCGAGCCGAGACCGCGTCGGCCTCCGGTCACCAATACCGTCGTGCCATTCACTGCGACCATGATTTCCTCCTCCTAGCTGAATAACGATCTCGTTAGTAAGATAACCACCATAGCTGAGTAACGCAAGCATTAGCTACACTGGAGTGATGGCGATGACATTCGAGAGACGGCTCAAGGACCGCGGGTCCTGGACCATCGGCGACGCATGTTCGGCCGCCAAGGTGCTGGATCTGCTCAGCACCAAGACGGTGTTCCTCACCGTCCGCGAGTGCTTCTATGGCACAACACGATTCGAGGACTTCGTGGAACGGATCGGGTCGTCGGCACCGGCGGTGTCCCGCGCGCTCAAGCAGTTGGAGACCGCCGGCGTCGTGCGCCGGGTGCCCTACCAGGAACCCGGACGCCGGGCACGGGACGAATATCACCTCACCCCGGCGGGGGAGGAGCTGCTGCCGGTGTTCCTCTCCTTGATGCAATGGGGGGATTCACACCTACAGGACGGCAAACCGCCGCTGTCGTTCCTCGACCCGGAGGGACGACGGGTGCGGGTCCGGGTAACCGCCGATGTGGAGTCACCGGACATCGGCTCGGGTGACCTCAAGATCCACTACAACGGGAGATGACGGCCGTCGCGGCTAAACTGCGGACGTGCCGCGGGTCGACCCAGTCTTGAGCAGGACCGATGACCCTGCGCTGAACCCTTTCTCGGTGTTCACCCTGCTCTATACGATCGCCATCGCCATGGAGTTGGGCGAGCAGTGGCTCGACCCCTGGTTCACCGGCGGGTTCGTTCTCGCCGCGGCCGCCGCGATCGTCACCGGCATGACGCGGATGAAGTTTCTGGGTCTCCTGGTCGCGTCGACGGCGTACTTCCTGGTTTTCCGCTTCCCGGACGTGGCCAACCACGTCAACCTGATGCTCTGCCTGAACATCGCCATGATCCTGGTGATGGCGCATTCGCTGATCCGCCACCGGGACGCCCCCGACGACGACTACGCCACGATGCTTCCGGTGCTGCGATCGGGACTGATCCTCGTGTACGTGATCGCCGGGTTCGACAAGCTGAACTCGGACTTCTTCGAGCCGGCGGCATCGTGCGCCGCGGGGATGCTCCGATCGATCGTCAGTGCGATGGACACCCGGATCCTCGGCGTGCCCCTGGTGGTGCCGGTCGCCGTCACGCTTGCATTCCTGGGCTATCGCTTGTTGCGGCGCGGCCGATTCGGGAGGGCGGGCAACCTGACCTTCACCGTGGTCGTGTCCGGCCTCGCGATGGCGGGCACGTGCGCGGTGCTGTTGGTGCTCCTGCAGACACGCCCGGTCGCCGCGGTCGGACTGATTGCCGCGGTATCGGTGATCGGCTGGGAGCTCGGCGGTGGGCTGTTGCTGACCGTGCCACGGCTGCAAGCAGGCATCCTGGCCTTCTCGCTCACCATGCACGCGGCGCTGGCGCTGATCGGGTTCGTCGATTTCGGGGCGATGGCCGTCGCACTGCTGTTCACCTTCGTCCCGAAGAGCCACCTGCGGCTGCTGAACGCACGCCGGGTACACGTATACGCCGGGATCTGCGGTGCTGTGGCGCTGCTGTGTGGGTGGAGTGCCCACGTGCACCGGATACCGGAACTCACCCTCACCACCGGACTGCTGTTCGACGCCGCGGTCCTGATCGGGATCTGGCCGCTGCTGGTCTCGGTGTTCTCACCGGAACCTCGCCCGCGCTGGGAAGGCATACATGTCTTCGATCGACGGATGCCTGCACTGCTCTATGTGTTTCCGCTCCTGCTGGTCCTCATCGGCATGACCCCGTATCTGGGCCTTCGCACGGCGGGGAACTTCTCCATGTTCAGCAATCTACGCACCGAGGGCGAGACCTCCAATCATCTTCTGCTGGGCAGCAATCCGATCAAGATGTGGGGCTACCAGGAGGATGTGGTCTGGATCCTCGACATCGACGACCGCTACGGAAGCGTCATCTACCACTATGACGGTTCGCCCCGCGGCTACGCGCTGCCGGTCGTCGAGTTCCGCAAGTGGATCCACACCTGGGATGCGGCCGGATACCGGGTCCCGATGACATACGCCTACAACGGATATCGCTATACGACGCCCGATATCGTCACCGATCCGACGTGGCGCACCGACGATCTCAGCCCGCAGATGTACCTGATGGATTTCCGCTATATCCAGCCGGGGGAACCCAACTACTGCCGATGGTGAGGGACGGTCAGCTGCTGCGCACCACCACCACCGGGGCCTGTGCGAGCTGCGCGACGGTCGAGGCCACCGAGCCCAGCACCAGACCCGCGAACCCGCCACGGCCACGGCTTCCGACCACCACCAGCTGAGCATGCTGAGATTCCTCGATCAGCCAGTGCGCGGGACGGTCTTTGACCAGGCGGCGCTGGACCTGAACATCGGGGAACTGCTCATGCCAACCCGCGAGCCGCTCGGCAAGTACCTCCTGGGCCTCTTCCTCGTAGACCCGCCAATCCGGGGCGAACAGCGGCATCACCCCGATATCACTCCAGGCGTGCAGGGCCACCAGGTCGACACCCCGCAGGGCGGCCTCTTCGAAGGCCAACCCGGTTGCGGTCTCCGAGGACGGCGAACCGTCGACGCCGAGGACGACGGGCGCCGCCGGGTCGGCGCGGTCATCCTGGTGAATCACCACCACCGGGCAGTGTGCGTGGTGCAGGAGACCGGCAGCCACCGAACCGAGCGGCAACCGTTTGTGTCCGCCGGTGCCGCGGTTGCCGACGACGAGCATCAGGGCCGAACGGGAGGCTTCGGACAGGGTGCTCACCACCGGTGAGGGACGTGATTCGGTGCGCACCTCAGGCGCATCCCCATCACCGATCGCCGAACCGAACACCTGCTGTGCGTGCTCGAGCACCGTGCTCGATGAATCCTCCTGCAGGTCAGAAATACTCGCCTCAGGTGAGATCGACGACCATGTCGCCATCAGTGGGGCTATGACATGTAGCAGCGTCACCTGCGTCTTACGGCGGAGGCTTTCCTCGGCCGCCCACGCCACCGCGGCGTCCGAACCCGGTGAGCCGTCGACAGCGACGAGGATTCCGAAGTTCTCTGCCGGGATTGACATGTATTGCCCCTCTGTGACGTTAGCCGTCGACGTTAGTCGGTTGCGGACGACGTCGGCAGGGTCCAAAGTCCTTCGTAATCGACTGTAGCCGAGTACGCACGGCGCCAGGTCGGGTTCATGAGATCACCTGTACCGCAATGCTTACGGAAGCGGTACAGACCAGTGCAGCGTCGTTCTTCCGTCGTCGCCCGCGGTGAGCGTGAACACGCCGCCACCCTGCTCTGCCCGTATACGCAGATTGGCCAGACCGCTCTCGGTGACGTTCTCACCGATCCCGCAACCGTTATCGGTGACCGTGATGTCGAGATCGTCTTCCACCTTTACCAGGACCGCGAGTTCGGTTGCGCCAGAATGGCGCACCGCGTTGCTCACCGCTTCGCGAACCACCGCCTCGGCGTGGTCGGCCAGCCCAGCCTCGACGACCGAAAGGGGCCCGAAGAACTGGATGGTGGTGCGCAGCCCGGCGGCCGAGAATTGATCGACCGCGCCCTGCAGGCGCTGCCGGAGCCGTACCGATCCTGACGTGCCGCCGTGCAGGTCGAAGATCGTGGTGCGGATCTCCTGGATCACCTCTTGCAGATCGTCGACGGACGCCGACAGCCGCCCCTGCACCTCGGCCGAACCCGCCCGCGCCACCGAGCCCTGCAAGGACAACCCGACCGCGAACAGCCGCTGGATGACGTGATCGTGCAGGTCCCGCGCGATCCGGTCGCGATCGGTGAGCACATCGAGTTCACGCATCTGCCGTTGGGTGATCGCCAGCTGCCAGGCCAGCGCGGCCTGATCGGCGAACGACGCTGTCATCTGCAGCTGTTCCTCGCTGAACGGGCGCGCACCGGCCCGGCACAGGGCGACGAGGACTCCGGCGACCGAATCCGTGGTGCGCAGCGGCACCACCAGTGCCGGGCCTGCATTGGGGAGCAGTCCTGTGGCAACGTCGAACACATCGCAGCGGTGGGGGAGTTGCGCACCGAACACCGCACCCACGCTGGTTCCGGCGACGGGTATCCGCGGCGCCGCAGCGACGGGAATTGCGGCTTCCCCGGCCATCTCGCTGATGACGAGTTCGTGGGTTTCGCCCTGGGCGGGCGTGTCCTCCGCCGGGACGGCGACGAAGGCCAGGTGCGCGCCGGTGACCCTGAGTGTCTGCTCGGCGATCAACCGGAAGGCCCGGCCGGGATCGGTGCCGGCCAGCAGATCGGTGGCGATATCGCGGGTGGCCTCGATCCACGACTGACGGGCACGCGATTGTTCGTAGAGTCGGGCGTTGTCGATGGCGATACCGGCCGCCGCGGCGAGGGCCTGCGCCAGCACCTCGTCGTCCTCGCTGAACGGCTGCCCGGTGTTCTTCTCGGTCAGGTACAGGTTGCCGTAGACCTCGTCGCGGATACGGACCGGAACTCCGAGGAAGGTGCGCATCGGGGGGTGATTGGGCGGGAATCCGACCGAGGCCGGGTGGTCGGTGATGTTGTCCAGCCGGATTGGCGTCGGTTCATCGATCAGTAGTCCCAGCACGCCGCGCCCCTGCGGCAGCGGCCCGATCCTCGCCCTGGCCTGGGCATCGATGCCTTCGGAGATGAACTCGATGAGTTCATGGTCGCCGTCGTCGTGTCCTCGAACCCCCAGCGCGCCGTAGCGGGCATCCATCAGCTCGATGGCGGTGTGAACGATGGTGCGCAGCGTCACTTCCAGATCGAGGCCCGAGGTCACCGCGAGCATTGCCTCGACGAGTCCGTCGACCCGGTCACCCGCCTCGACGATCTGCTCGACGCGGTCCTGGACCTCGCTGAGCAGTTCCCGCAGCCTCAGCTGCGACAACGTTTCCCGCAGTGGTCTGGAGCCGCCCTCGGTCACCACGTCATTGTGGCACCGGCCGGGCGGATGTGGTTTCGATGTGCGGCAGGATGGACATCGGCGGGGGATCCGGAAGGACGCAATGACATGAGCGAAAACAAAATTCCCATCGTGGTCGGGGTGGACGGTTCACCGAACGCGATCGGCGCGGCCACCTGGGCCGGTGGGGTCGCCGCACGACTGGGCGCGCCGCTGCACATCGTGTACGCCATGCCCTATCTCGGACACAATTTCAGCGATGCGGCAGCGGCGGTCCGGGCCGCCGCGATCGCCGGACAACACGAGGCGGCAGCATCCATTCTGAGCTCGGCCGCCGAGGCGGTCCGCGGTGCGGAGCCCACTCTGCATGTCACCACGAGCTCACCGGGTGAGCCCGCCGATGAGGTGCTGGAGGCCCTGAGCGCTCAGGCCCGACTGATCGTGCTGGGTTCGCAGGAGGTGTCAGCAGCCTCGGCTCTGTTGATCGGGTCGCTGACGCTGAAGACGATCGGCCGTGCGACATGTCCGGTGGTGGCATGGCGCGGCGAAACCGTATCGCCGACAGCGCAACCGATCGTGGTCGGCGTCGACGGTCAGACCAGCGACGCAGCCCTGGAGTTGGCATTCGAACTGGCCCAGGGCCTGCAGGTCCCGCTGCGGGCCGTGCGGTCCTGGTCGTCCCGCAGGGCGCCCGGTGATGTCACCATTCCGTTCCTGATCGACTGGGACGGGTTGGAGGCCATGGAGTGGAGTTCACTGACCGAGACCGTCCGCCCCTGGGCGCAGCGCTATCCGGACGTCGATGTCAGTTTCTTCGTCGAACCGGCCAAGCCCAGCCAGGCACTGCTCAAGCACCTCGACGGTGCGCAGCTGGTCATCGTGGGCTCGCGCGGTCACGGTGCACTGGCCGGTGCGTTGATCGGGTCCACCAGCCTCAATCTGCTGCATCATTCGCCGCTGCCGGTCGGCGTATGCCGTCCCGTCGGAGGCTGATTCTCAAGGACGAGCCGATCGGCGGTCTCCGCCACCGCCGACTGACGGCCCAGCAGCAGGAACAGCGCGCCGCCGAGGAACGCGGCCACCCCGGTGAACACGAGGAAACCGTTGAAGCTGTCGCTGACCTGCAAGGTCCGGCTGAGAATGAACGCTCCGAGCGCCGACGAGACGCCGATGGCTGCCGACAGGATGCTCAGCACCGTGCTGTACAAGGTCAGATCGAAACGTCGCGCCACGAGATAGGCGATGACATCGCCTTCGGCGCCCCATGCAGCGCCCAGGCAGCACACCGATACCACCAGCACCGTGAAGCTGTCCCACGACGACGCGATGAACAGGCAGCCCAGACCCGGTAGCGCCATGGCGATGGCCGCCACCAGTTGTGCAGGAAAACGGTCCAGTGCAACGCCACACACGAGTCGGCCGACGATCACCGCCGCGGCGAAGACAGATATCAGCGCCGCGACTTCAGCACCCGTCGCCCGGCCGCCATCCAGTGAATCTCCGAGGACGACGCCGAGCTGGCTGGTGGTGACCGTGTGGTACAGATTGCACAGCAGCACCCCGCCCAGCAGAATCCAGAAAACCCGGGTGCGCCCGATGAGCCGATAGTCATTGCCGTTCTTGCCTTCTCCGCGAAGGCGGCGCGCACCCGCACTCTCCGCGGGAATCAGCAGCAGTGCCAGCGCACCGATGACGGCAATGGCCGCCGCGATCACCAGACAACCCACCCGCCAGCCGTAGACACGGTTGATGACCTCCAGGACCGGCGCGCCGACCGCGCCCAGCAGCGGTGGTCCCGAGATCGCGATGGCCAGCGCCAGACCGCGGGCCTTGTCGAAACACGTTGCCACGATCCGGCTGTAGATCGCCGGGGTGGTCGCGACCCCCAGGCCGATGAGTACCACGTTGATGGCGAAGTACTGCCAGATCGGTCCGGACATCAGCGCGTAGGCCGCCCAGCACAACGGTAGCCCGATCACCCCGATGACCGCGATACGACGGACACCGAACAGATCGGTGAGCCGGCCGTAGACGGGCAGGAAGACGAAGGTCAGCAACGTGATGACCCCGGTCAGCACGAAATCCGATCGGCTCCACTGGAATTCTTCGAGGAACTGCGGAGCCATCACCGCGTTCGTGTAGGCACTCAGACTCAGCCCGGCGCTCAGACCGGCTGTGGCGGCGACCAAGGGCTGCCAGTTCGTCCGGAGCTCGCCGAAGTAACTCATGCCCACCTTTGAAATGCGATTGCCAGCGTCGACCTTTTGTCGGTGAATCGAACTATGCCCGAAATCTTGTCGACGTTCGACAGGGGGTCAACTGTCTGCTCCGATTCGATTTCCATAGCACCACGCCACGCCTGCCGTCAGTTGTACTGTAAGCGATTCAGTTAGGTCTCGGGTGGCTTTTACGCCGGCCGTACCGGGTTCGCGACAACAGGAGCAGGCATGCGCAGAGTGGTCCAGTTCTCTACCGGCAACGTCGGGCGGCACGCATTGCGCGCCCTGGTCGGTCGACCCGATCTGGAACTTGTCGGGCTGCATGCGTCCGGACCGGACAAGATCGGTCGCGACGCCGCCGAACTGTGCGGATTGAATACCCCGAGCGGTGTTGTGGCGACCGGCGATATCGACGAGCTGATCGATCTCAGGCCGGACTGTGTCGTCTACACCGCCCTCGCCGAGACCCGGCCCATGGAAGCCATCGACCAGCTGTGCAGGTTTCTCGGCGCGGGCATCAACGTGGTGGGCACATCGCTGGTCTGGATGGCCGCACCGAGGCATGCCGAAAGCTGGGTGCGCGAACCGTTGGAGGCCGCGTGCCGAGACGGGAACGCCTCGCTCTACATCAACGGCATCGATCCCGGTTACTCCGGGGACACCCTCGTCCACACTGCAGCCAGTCTGACAACCCGCATCGATACCATCGCCGTGCAGGAGATCTTCGACTACGGAAACTACGACGACGCCGAGTTCACCGGTGCCTCAATGGGTTTCGGCACCGCAGAAACAGATGAACTGCCACCGCTGTTCCTGCCGGGTGTGGTGGAGTCGCTGTGGGGACCCCAGGTCCTGGGCCTGGCCGCGAACCTCGGCGTCACGCTCGATGAGGTGCGGCAGCGGACCGAACGCTGGTTCACGCCCGAGCCCATCGACTGCACCATGATGTCGGTTCATCCCGGCCAGATGGCCGCCGTTCGATTCGCCACCGAAGGCGTGCTCGACGGGCGTCCGGTTATCACCCTCGAACACGTCAACCGGTTGACCCGGGCCGCCGCACCAGACTGGGACTTCCCACCGGACGAGCACGTGGGGGTACACCGGGTCGTGGTGGACGGGGAACCTCGCGTGGAATTGAACACCCACCTGTCGCATCCGGTTCTCGACCCCACTGATGCGGGGTGCATCTCCACGGCCGCGCGGGCTGTCAATGCGATCGACTGGGTGTGCGGCGCGCCGGCCGGTCTGGTGGCCGTCGAGGACATCCCGCAGTCGGCGGTGATGCGCGGGTTGATGTGGCGATGACGCCCCGATGATCGCCTGACCGGCGGCAGCGGACCCGATCTTTGGGTTGAATCCGCATGGAGTCGCGTCCAAATGTCTCCTAGAGTGCCAAATCAAACAACGTTGACCCCGAGGTGGAACAACCGTTAGGGTGGCTTGCAACAAACATTAGGTTTCACGAGTTGCAGCCACAGAATCGATCGGGAGCATGCGGTGACAGATTTCGACACAGTGGACTACTTCACCGACGAGTCGCTCGTGCCGGATCCGTACCCGTACTTCGACCACCTTCGTTCGAAGTGTCCCGTCGCGCAGGCCACGCCGTTCAACGTGGTCGCCGTCACCGGCTATGACGAAGCACTCGCGGTGTACAAGAACCCGGCGTTCTCATCGTGCAACTCGGTGGCCGGCCCGTTCGCGGGTTTGCCGTTCGGCCCCGGCGACAGTGACGACGTCACCGAACTCATCGAACAGCACCGCGCCCAGGTCCCGATGGCCGAGCACATCACGTCACAGGACGCGCCACTACACAGCCGCACCCGCGGCCTTCTGAGCAGGTTGATCACGCCGAAGCGCCTCAAGGAGAACGAGGACTTCATGTGGCGCCTGGCCGACCAGCAGCTCGACACCTTCCTCGCCCGGGGGAGTGCCGAGTTCCTCATCGATTACGCAAAGCCCTTCTCGCTGCTCGTCATCGCGGATCTCCTGGGTGTGCCCATGGAGGACCACGAGGAGTTCAAGTCAGTCTTCGCCCTGGAGACGGTGGGCGAACTCGGCAAGGAGGCGCCCACCACGCACAACCCGCTGCAGTGGCTGAATGAGAAGTTCTACGGCTATATCGAGGACCGCAGGCGCACGCCGCGCGAGGATGTGCTGACCGAATTGGCACAGGCCAGGCACGAGGACGGTTCGACGCCGGACATCGAGGACGTCATGAACCTGTCGACATTCCTGTTCGCCGCCGGGACCGAGACGACCACGAAGCTGGTGAGCTCGTCGGTGCGGTTCATCGCTGACAACCCGGGTTTCGAGAAACTGTTACGTGATGACCGCAGCAAGATCCCGGCATTCCTCGAGGAGACGTTGCGGCTGGAAAGCCCGGTCAAATCGCATTTCCGGATGGCGAGCACGTCGACGACCATCGGACAGGTCGACATCCCGGCAGGCACCACGGTGATGGTGCTACCCGGCGCCTGTAACCGGGATGCGCGAAAGTTCGACAACCCGAACGAATTCCAGACAGACCGTGCCAATGTCCGCGAACAGATCGCCTTCATCCGCGGCGCGCACTCCTGCCCCGGCGCACCTCTTGCCCGCGCAGAGGGCCGCATCTCCCTCGAGCGCATCCTGGACCGGATGGAGGACATCACCATCTCCGAAGACCATCACGGACCGGCCGACGACCGGCGCTACGCCTATGAGCCGACGTTCATCATGCGCGGACTCAGTGAACTGCACATCACCTTCACGCCGGCCGACTGAACCGACCGACACCGATAACTGGGACGAGAGGATTCACCAATGGCCGGAAAACTTGAGGGCAAGGTCGCGTTCATCACCGGCGCCGCACGGGGGCAAGGACGCGCGCACGCCATCGCCATGGCGCGAGAAGGCGCCGACATCATCGCCATCGACATCTGCCGCGACATCCCCTCCAATCCCTATCCCTTGGCGACTCCCGATGACCTGGCCGAAACCGAGCGCGCCATCAAGGGTCTCGGCCGCCGTGTGCTGGCCCGGATCGCCGATGTCCGTGAGCGCCACGAACTGCGTGATGCGGTCGATGCCGGTGCGGCCGATTTCGGGAAGGTCGATATCGTCGTCGCCAATGCCGGCATCCTGCCGATGGCGATGGGCAATCCCGACCCGATGGGGTTCGTCGACGCCACCGACGTGGACCTGGTCGGCGTGATGAACACCGTCGCGGTGGCGATACCGCATCTGCCCGACGGGGCCTCGATCATCGTCACCGGCTCGACTGCCGGAATGATCCGCGGCACCACCACCAGCCCGGACATGGGTCCGGGCGGTTCGGGCTATGGATTCAGCAAGCGCATCGTGATGGAGTACGTCGACGAGATGTGTCTGCACCTGGCGCCGCGGATGATCCGGGTGAACGCGGTGCACCCCACCAACTGCAACACCCATCTGCTGCAGAACGAGGGCATGTACGGGGTGTTCCGGCCCGACCTCAAGAACGAGGGCAAAGTCCCGACGCGCGAGGATGCCGAACCGCTGTTCAGTCTGTTCCAGGCGATGCCCATCCCATACATCGAACCCGAGGACGTGGCCAATCTCGGGGTGTTCCTGGCCGGCGACGAAAGCCGTTACATCACCGGCCAGCACATCCGGGTAGATGCCGGATCGCTTCTCAAGTGGCCGAACGGGCCCGGGGGATAGGACTCATCGTGGGGCAACTCATCATGCTCGGAACGCTTTTCGGACTCATCGCCCTGATATTCGGACTGGTCCTGTACTTCGACCCGGAGGCACGGGGTCCTCGGGTGCTCGATGCCGATGATCTCGATCGATGAACGAGCTGACGCCGGCGCTGATCATCGGCTTGTCCTTCGCCTACATCGGGGGAGTCCTCTTCGTCGCGTACGGCGTGTACCTCAGTGTTCGGCGAGGCCGCCTGCATCCCCTGCTCCTGGTCTCCATCTCGGCCATCTCGTTCTCCTGGATCGAGGCCCCCTACGACTGGGCCATGTACGCCCAATTCCCACCGGCGCTGCCCCGGATGCCGTCCTGGTGGCCGATGAACTTCACCTGGGGTGGCGGACTGCCGTCCTCGGTACCCATCGGCTACATCGCCTATTTCGTGCTGCCGGCCGTCATCGGCGCGGCGCTCGGGCGTTGGGCAATCGAGCGATTCGACTGGCGCAGACCGCAGACCCTGCTGATCGTCGGACTTCTGGTCGGATTCTGCTGGGCACTGTTCTTCAACGCCTTCTTCGGACCGCGATTCGGAATCTTCCACTACGGCTTCGTCATTCCGGGGCTGGCGATCTTCGAAGGCAGCAAGTATCAGTACCCGATCTACGATGCGATCGCGATGGCCGTGCAGATGATGCTGTTCACCTATCTGTTGGGGCGTACCGACAAACAAGGCCGCAACGTCGTCGAGGTGTGGTCGGACAAGCGGTCGAAGAGCCGCACCGGATCAGCGCTCCTGTCGGTCGTGGCCATGATCGTGGCAGGACATTTGGCATACGGCGCGGTGTTTGCCCCCCCATCTGGCAACGAAGCTCGGTGGTTATGTGACCTCAGGCCCGACAGAGCAATTGTTCCCCGGCGTGCCGAACCAACCCAGATAGGTATCTGTTGTGACGATTGATCCCGGCGTCGATCTCTACTACGACCCGTTCGACAATGCCATCGACGACGATCCGTATCCGATCTGGAAGCGGATGCGCGAAGAGGCGCCGCTGTACTACAACGAGAAGTACAACTTCTACGCGCTGAGCCGCTACGCAGATGTCGCACCGGCATTACCGGACTGGCAGACGTATCGATCCGGCCACGGCACCACCGCCGACATCCTGTTCAGCGGTATCGAGGTGCCACCGGGCATCCTGCTCTTCGAGGATCCGCCCCTGCACGATCTGCACCGCAAACTGTTGTCTCGGGTCTTCACGCCGCGGCGCATGCTGGCCGTCGAAG